>CBFCZO010000004.1:0-77667 GCA_965602675.1 uncultured bacterium
GCGCATCGGCTATCCAGGTGGGCACGGCGACTTTCGTCGACCCCACCGCGCCGACCCGCCTCGTGCGCGAGCTCGAGCGCTGGTGCGCGGATGAAGGGATCAGCGGCATCCCGGAAATCGTCGGGGCAGCCCATCGCGAGGAGTAGCCGAGGGGGACAAACATGACGGTGCTTGATTTCAACGATCCAAGGGACAAGGTTTTCGTCGCGCTCGACGTGCCCACCGCCGACGACGCGCGCAAGCTCGTCGATAAACTTCGCGGCGAGGCGACAGGCTTCAAGATCGGCCTGCAGCTTTTCTGCAGCGCGGGGCCGCGTTTCGTCGCCGAGCTAACCGGCGAGGGGCTGAGGATTTTCCTCGACCTCAAGTTCCACGACATCCCCAACACGGTCGCGGGAGCGGTGCGCTCGGTGGCCTCGCTCGGCGCAGCGGCGATCAACATTCACTGCTCCGGCGGCATGGCGATGCTGCGGGCTGCCAAGGACGCCCTGCCCGAAAACGGGCGCCCCGCGCTGCTCGGCGTCACCGTGCTGACAAGCCTCGACGACGACGACCTTCGCGGCCTCGGCGTTGCCCACACAGCCGAGGGCCAAGTGCTGCTGCTGGCACGCATGGCGCGCGATGCGGGTCTCGACGGAGTTATCTGCTCTCCCAGGGAAATATCCCTGCTGCGCGCCGAACTGGGCGATGAATTCCTGCTCATCACGCCGGGAATCAGGCCCGCTTGGGCCGCATCAGGCGATCAGAAGCGCATTACCACGCCGAGCGACGCGATCGGCGCCGGGGCTTCAGCGCTGGTAATCGGCAGGCCCATCACGGCCGCCGAGAATCCCGCCGAGGCAATGCGCAGGGTGATCGAGGAAATCTCTTAGAGGGAGATCTTTTCTACACAAACCACCGCGATTTCTGAGAACAGGAGCAATGAGCGAAGACAGCTATTCAGCTAATAACAAGAACCTGGAAGAGCTTGAAGAAATCCTCGGATACAACTTCCGCGACCACGAGTGGCTGCTGCGCGCCCTCACGCACTCCAGCTACGCCAACGAGCAGGAAGAGGAAATCCGCGACAACGAGCGCCTCGAGTTCCTCGGCGACGCCGTGCTCGGGCTTGTGGTCTCCGATCTACTTTTCGCAGCCAACAGCGGCAACGAGGGCGCTCTCACGCGCGCCAAGAGTTACCTGGTAAGCGCGCGCTACATCGGCAGGCTCGCGAAATCACTGCATTTCGGCGACTTCCTCCGCCTCGGACACGGGGAGGAAAAGGACGGCGGGCGCAGCAAAAAATCGATTATGGCCAACGTCTTCGAGGCGGTCATCGCCGCAATCTATCTCGACGGCGGAATGAAAAGCGCGCGCGAATTCATCGTTCGCGTTTACGGCGACGCGATCGAACAGATCGACAAGGAAGGCCTGCTGCGGCGCGATTACAAAAGCTACCTGCAGGAACTGATCCAGGGGAAAGAGCTCCCCGCGCCGGTCTACTCGCTGGTCGAAGCCAGCGGCCCCGATCACTCAAAGCGCTTCACCGTTGAAGTAAAAATAGGAAACGCCGAACCGGCGTTGGCGGCCGGCAGCGGCAAATCGAAGAAGATTGCGGAACAGGAGGCGGCGCGCGCCGCACTCGCCCGCATCGAAGCGGGCGCCTTCGACCTCGAAGCCTTGAGAAGGCCTGAACCGGACAAAGAATAAACCGGTCTCAGACCGGTTCAGGGTGGACGTGTTCGATATGTTCGCTTTGCGCTAATCAGGCCCTGCGCGTGTTGTCCACAACCATGCTAAGCATGATGATCACCAGTCCGAGCCAGACCCCGAAGACCCAGGTCTGGAGCATCCAGTAAAAGCCCGCCCAGAACTGGTAGGTCATCATCACGATGCCGTTGATCAGGCCGCCGAAGAAGGCCAGCACTATGAAAAGCAGGCCGAACCACTTGCCGAATTCCTTAAGAAAATTCCAGAAAGCGTCCATCGAAATACCCCCTTCTTTACTACGAGTTCAGTAGACTCAGAATATTGGCGGCGATTGTGGCTGTCAACTGATAATTGGAAAACACTCTGGGCAATTTACGCTTGTGACTCAGGACTGACTGTGTTAGGTAAGGCTTAACGATTACTGCGAATTCTCAGCATTGAACAGAAATGTATCGCTTCTTGGGCTACCTAACCACTCTGCAGGAGGTGACTGATGGAATTTAATATCGACATTAACGACACGATAAACAAGTCAGTCGGCGTCAGCACGAAGTTCGCCGAATTCTGGCGCGGCATGACCTTCCCCAATAACATCGGACCGGCGCTGAGTTTCCTGGTGGTCCTCGCAGTGCTGCCGTTTGCCGGCTCAATCCTGAGGGGATTCATCCCGCAGCCGTTTTTCGTTCCCTACGGAGGTATGGGTTGGATCTGGACTCCGGTCTTCGGTATCATCTCCGCTTTCTTCTGGTACATCTACTTCGTCGGAGCCCCGATCGTCCTCGGAGCGATCATGGGCGCGCTGGACAAGCCCCTCGACATCAACAAGGGCGATATGAACTCCTACACGACAATCGTCGCCTACTCCTACGCCCCCGCGGCAGTCGGCTTCTTCCTCACATTCATCCCATTCATCGGCTTCATCTTCGGCCTGCTGGGGATACTCTCGCTTATCGCCGCCTACCTCGGTCTCACCGTCGCGCTGGAACTCGATTCCGGGCAGGCGATCATCATGCTCATCGTCTCGGGATTGATCGCCATGGTAATCTTCGCCATCTTCTTCGGTATCCTCTTCGGGCTCAGCATGGCGATAATGATCTGACGCCGGATCGGAAAAGGAAAACTCAACTCCCACAGGATTGAGCTGCCGATTAATACCGCTCTATCCAGCCGCCGCCCAGGAGCAGATCGCCGCGGTAGAAAACGGCGGCCTGGCCCGGCGCTATACCCTTTTGAGGATTATCGAAGCGTACACCGGCGCGGTCACCGGCCAACGGCTCGACCAGCGCGCCGACGGCCGCAGCGCGCGACCTCACCTTGATCTCTGCCCGCAGCGGCTCCCCTCTGGGGGGCTCGATGCTCACCCAATTGAGCCCGGCGACGGTCAGGTGGTCGCGCTTTAGATCTTCTTCATAGCCGACGACCACGCGGCGGCTCGCCGGCTCCACCCTCAGAACATATAACGGCCGCTCGGCGGGTATTCCGAGCCCTCGCCGCTGGCCCACGGTGAAGCGGTGGATACCGTCGTGCCGTCCCAGCACTTGCCCATCGATTGCTACTATCTCTCCGCACAAATCTGTCCCGGGCCTGAGCTCTTCGACCAGCGAAACATAATCGTTGTCGGGCACGAAGCAGATTTCCTGGCTCTCGTCCTTCTCCGAAACCGGCAGGCCCTGCTCCGCGGCCGCCTCCCTCACCTGCTCCTTCGTCAAGCCGCCCAGCGGGAATCGGGCTCGGCGTAGCTGTTCCTGAGTCAAATCGAAAAGGAAATACGACTGGTCCTTGCCCGCGTCCGCAGCCTTGCGCAGCGCACACCGCCCGTCGGGCAGCTCCTCCCGCTTGCAGTAGTGACCTGTCGCGAATAGCTCTGCGCCTGCGGCGAGAGCGTACCTCGCCAGCAGCCCGAATTTGATCCGGCGGTTGCACACAATGCAGGGATTCGGAGTAAGACCCGACAGATAAGCACTCACAAAGGGTTCGATTACGCCTTCCCGGAATTCCGACTCGAGGCTGACAAACTCGTGCCTGATGCCGAGAATCCCCGCCACCCGCGCTGCGTCCTTGAAGGAAGAGGCAGGATCACAACTGCCGTCTACGGCGGTCGCGGCCGCGCCAAGGCACCCGTTGAGCATCGTCAAACCGACAACTTCGTGCCCCTCGCGCACCAGAAGCGCCGCGGCAACGCTGCTGTCGACGCCGCCGCTCATGGCTACGGCAATCCTGGTCCCGGCGTTCATAACCACTTCGATTTTATCAGCAATGAGAAATTAAAGAGAGGCGGGAGTCGAGGAAGATTACCTGCTTTGAAACATATTATTGATCTTGGCGGACAGGCTTGGCGACGGGCCCTCTTCGCGGGATTTCTGTCGCACATAACCACGCAACAGCTTCTCGAATTCGACTCTGCCGTAACATTTGCTGCAGTGCTGCAGATGGAATTCGATCTCGGCGTTGCGTTTTTCGTCGAGTTGACCGTCGATGAAGAGAAAAACCTCGATTAGCGACTCAAGGCATCTCCCGTAGTCTTCACCGTGATGTCCGTCTTGCCCCATCGAATGTAATATTCCCCTTATTTTGTTAATTCTACGGGATTCCCCAAACCCATATTCCTTATTCTGAAGGAATTGCGACTAAAAATCAATATTAATCAATTGCCGGAGCCGGCCAGAAAGTCTGCGATCCGCTCGAGCACCTCCAGGGTTCTCACCGTAAGGGTGCCGCGATCCGGCTCCAATTGCTCCATCCAGCGCGAATAGCTGGTATTGAGGTTGTTGAAATCTTTCTCGCGCAGGCAGGCTACGATTAGCCTGAGGCCGTTGGGAGCCTCGTCCAGATCCTCGATCGTCGCGCCCAACTCCGACTCCAACGCAGCCATACGCTCGATAAACTCTCCCGGGACCGCTTCGGGAAACTCGTCCATCACGATCTCCGGCTCCGCCGCTTCCACCGGCGTAGGCTCCGCCTCTGCCTCTGCCACCTCCTCTTCTACGATATCAATCGTCTCGACCGGCACAGGCTCAACCGGCAACGGTTCCGCCAATTCCGGCTCGGGCCGCGCGGCGGCAACGTCTTCGACACCGATTTCACGCTCGCGCAGCAGGAAACGCTGGAACTCCCGGCCTTCCTTGCGCGACTTCAACTCGTGCAACACCTTGTCGCTCATTACCTGGTGGCGGTACTTGAGCAGGTAGCCGAGAAGCTCCACGTCGCTCTCGAAGCCGCCCTTAACCTGAACCGTGTCATCTACGCGCCGGTCCTCCGCCGTGGTGATCAGGATCGCGCCCCGCACCTTGTTTTCCAGTTGGAGCGTCTTGGCTTCGATCTTTCCAATCTCGACCGAGCCGCCGTTGATCATCACCTTGTCCGCCCCGATCGCGCGCACTTCGAGTTCGCTCTCGCGGCTGTTCAGCGTGCTGGTGTGGATCTCGCCGCAGCGCAGAATCCCACCCTCTACGGAGATGCTGGAAGCGCGGATACTGTCAGTCTCCAGGCGCCCGCGCACGCGGATTAGATGCTCCGCCTTGATATGGCTCGAGCGCACCGTCACTCCCTCGTCGATTAGTATCGAGCCGTGCTGGCTGGTCAGTGATGTCAGTCCCTGCTGGTTCTCCTGCAGGATCAGGTCGCCCTTGACGTCGAGTTCGATCCTGTTGCCGTCGCCGGCGATTATACGGGCGCCGCGAGGCACCACCATCGCTTCGAATTCTCTTGTTTCCCCGGCCATAATCAGCGGACTCCTTCTTCAACGCCGTTACACCTGCGGCGCGCCCTCGGGCGTAATCCGAACCATTGCCAACCTATTAAACCGGCTGTATCACTGTTTTTAACATAAGCCCGGTATTTTCACAAAAAGCCGGGGGTCGGCACAAGCATCTCGGTCCACTCCCGCCCTCCTGCGAATCCCCCCTAATTGAGTATCTCAGCGCTCTCAACGGCCGGCATGCAGCTCCCTGCGGATCGAGTAAGTGTCGAAGTAGAGGAGGTACTCCTTGGGATCGAAATACTCTTCACCGCGACAAATGGCGAAATGCAGGTGCGGCGCGGTGCTCCAGCCCGTATTGCCGACGAGAGCGATCGGCTGGCCCGCCCCCACGATTTCACCCTTGCCGACCAGCAGCCTGGAGCAATGACCGTAGATGGTGGAAAAGCCGGTCTCCCCGTGTTCGATCCGCACGAAAAGCCCCAACCTTCCGTAATCGGGCAGCTTGAGGTCCGTCCAGCGGCCGGCCAGGGAAACAACTCCGGACCCGGAGGCCAGAATAACCGCTCCTTCAGCGGCTGACAGATCGATGCCGTTGTGTATCTCTATTCCGTCGTTGAACGGCGAACGGCGCGTTCCGTAACCGGAGGCGATGTCAAAGCTGCCGCGCAGGGGAAGACGGATTGGCATCTGCTCGACGATTGTCGCGAAACGTTCGTGGTTCTCCAGCCGGCGTTCCAGATAGGAGAGCGCCGAGAGCAGGTTTTGCGCCTTGTCGCCGCCAAGGCGCGGGTACCCGCCGGATTGCCATTCCCCGCCGCCGAGCAGCGTATCCACCTTTTCCACCAATGCAAGCTCGAGCGCCACGCGCGCGCCGAGCCACTCCATCACGATCTGCTCCTCCGCGATGCCGGCCTCAAGCACGGTATTGCGCTCAATCAGTCCCCGCGCCTCCTCGGCGGCGGCGGCCACCGAGCCGTATGGAACGATAACCCACGACGCGAATGCCCACGCCGCGGCGGCAAGCAGCACCGCCAGACAGAACAGGCAAAACAAGATTGAGCGCGCACTTAGGGTATAACTGCGGAACTTCCCCTTGATACCTTCCGGTCGCAGGGTTACCGTGTAAGAGCGCATGATTAGGCTTTGCGTTTATCCTATGCTTCCCGAAAGTTTAAACAGGCGCGAAGCGGACGTCAACGCCGTGTCCGTAAAGGTGGCAAAGTGAAGGTTATAGAAAGAGAGCAGGTATGGAGAAACCTGTTGGAGTACATCGATTCGCAGGATCTTTTCTTCCCCCGCCGCGTCCGCTCCCGTCTTAATCCCGAGGCCGAAAAAATCTTCGACGACTTCCTCGAGCTGATGCTGCGCTACAAAATGATCATACCTTTCAAGAAAAAAAATCCTACCAACAGGATCGCGTATTGGTTCTACTGGCTCCGCACAAAGCTGTTCTCAAAAGCCAGGAAGGTGCTGAAAATCTATGTCAAGGGCCCCGGATGGAAGGAGCCCGGAGGCCAATCCCTCGACGAAATAACCAAGGCGGAATCCGGGAAATTGTAGTTGATACATTGCCATAGCTGTCCATCAATGCCCATTAGCCACCCTAAGCCTCTGGTAATACGGCGGCAACCCCTTGACTCAATTAGGGTTGTAGCGATACAATACCGCATGCAACACCTTGGAGAACTTTAGCGGGATGAGTACGCAAATCGGTGACCTTCTAGTTAAGAAGAACCTGATTACTAACGAGCAGTTACGTGAGGCCGAAAAGAAGTCTCGCGAGAACGGCGAGACTGTAACCTACAACATCATCTCCCTCGGCTTTGTGGACGAGCAGCACTATGTCTCCATGCTCAGCAAGCACTACGGCATCCCCAGCGTCGACCTCGAAAACATCGAAATCGATGTCTCCATCCTCTCGCTGCTCCAACCCGAATTCTGCATTAAAAATTCCCTCATCCCAATCCGCCGCAACGGCGCCGTGCTCGTCATCGCCATCGCCGACCCGGCCAATCTCTTCGCCATCGACACGATCCGCTTCATGACCAGCTACAACGTCGAGACGATGATCGCCGGGGAAATGGCGATACGCGAGGCGATCGAGCGCTACTACGGCGAGCCCGCCCGCAAGGACCACCTCAGCTCGGTGCTGGAGTCTCTCGAGGTGCCCGACGAGGCGATTACGGTCGCCGAGGAGGAAGACGAGCTCGATGTCGCCGATCTGGAGCGCAGCGGCCAGGATGCCCCGGTGGTCAAGCTGGTCAACGTGGTCCTCCACGAGGCGGTTCAGCGACGCGCGAGCGACATCCACATCGAACCCTACGAAAAGAACTATAGGGTCCGATACCGCATCGACGGCATCCTCTACGAGATTATGCGCCCGCCCCTGAGGCTGAAAGACGCCGTCGCCAGCCGTATCAAGATCCTCTCACAGCTCGACATCAGCGAGAAAAGGCTGCCGCAGGACGGCCGCATTCTGCTCAAAATGCGCACACCCGCCGGGCTGAAGGACCTCGATCTGCGCGTCAGCGTGCTGCCGACCCTCTACGGCGAAAAGATCGTCATGCGCATCCTCGACAAAGAAAACCTCATGCTCGACATGACCAAGCTCGGAATGGAGCAGTACAGCCTCGATATCCTCCTGCGCGATATCGTCAAACCATACGGCATGATCCTCGTCACGGGCCCCACGGGCAGCGGCAAGACCAACACCCTCTACTCAGCGCTCAGCAGGCTCAACAACGACGACGTCAACATACTGACTGCCGAAGACCCCGTCGAGTTCAACCTCACCGGCATCAACCAGGTGCAGGTCAAGGAAAAGATCGGCCTGACATTCGCATCGTCCCTGCGCTCCTTCCTGCGCCAGGACCCCAACATCATCATGGTCGGTGAGATCCGCGACTTCGAGACCGCCGAGATAGCGATCAAGGCGGCACTCACCGGACACCTCGTGCTCAGCACTCTCCACACCAACGACGCGCCCAGCACGATCAGCAGGCTGATGAACATGGGAATCGAGCCTTTCCTCGTGGCCACATCGGTCCTCAGCATCCTGGCCCAGCGCCTGGTGCGCCGCATCTGTACCGACTGCAAGGAAGAAATGGAAATGCCGCCGAAGGCCCTGGTCGATATCGGTTTCACCGAGGAAGAATCCGAGACAGTCAAAGCATATAAGGGCCGCGGCGAGGACTGCAAAAACTGCGGCGGCACCGGCTATAAGGGAAGGGTAGGTCTGTTCGAGCTGATGGAGGTCACCCAGACCATCCGCGACCTGATCCTCTCAGGAGGCACCGCGGAAGACCTACGCAGGCAGGCAAAAGCCGACGGCATGATCACTCTGCGCCAAAGCGGCCTGGAGAAAATTCGGGCGGGGATCACCACGATCGAGGAGGTCCTGCGAGAGACCATGAAATGACGTCTCGTCACGCCCCGCCGCGTTAAACGGAGCAAAACCGGAAGGAGCCGAATAGATGAGCACGGAGATGTCGCTGCACTCGCTGCTCAAGACAATGATCGAGCAGAGGGCAAGCGACCTGCATATCACCACTGGCAGTCCACCGCAGATTCGCATCGACGGGCGCTTGGTTCCAATCAACACGCCCGCGCTGAAACCGACGGACACTAAACACATCGCCTACTCGGTCCTCACCGAAGCTCAGAAGCACCGCTTGGAGGAAGGCCTCCAGATCGACTTCAGCTTCGGAATCAAGGGGCTCGCCCGTTTCCGCGCAAACGTATATACGCAGCGAGGTTCGATCGCAGCGGCGTACAGGTTGATTCCATGGGAAATCATGGATTTCGGTAAGCTCGGAGTGCCGCAGGTCGTCTCGAACCTCTGCGACAGGCCGCGCGGCCTGGTGCTCGTCACCGGCCCCACCGGCAGCGGAAAAAGCACGACTCTCGCGGCGATGATCGACAAAATCAACCGCGAAAAGCCGTTCCATATACTCACGATCGAGGACCCGATCGAATACATCCACTCCCACAAGCGCTGCCTCGTCAACCAGCGCGAGCTGCACGCCGACACCCACTCCTTTGCCGATTCCCTCCGTGCCGTCCTGCGCCAGGATCCCGACGTGGTGCTCGTGGGCGAGATGCGCGACCTCGAGACGATGGAGGCCGCCCTGACCATCGCCGAAACCGGCCACCTCACCTTCGCCACCCTACACACCAACTCCGCCGCACAGTCGATCAACCGCATGGTCGATGCCTTCCCGGCGCATCAGCAGAGCCAGGTTCGCGCCCAGCTCAGCTTTGTGCTCGAAGGAATCCTCTGCCAGTCCCTGCTCCCGCGACAGGGCGGCTCCGGCCGCGTGCTGGCGATGGAAATACTTATCCCTAACTCAGCGATAAGAAATCTCATCCGCGAAGACAAGATCCACCAGATCTATGCGATGATGCAAACCGGCCAGTCGAAACACGGCATGCAGACCTACAACCAGAGCCTGGCCACCCTCTATCTGAAAAAGAAAATAAGCCTGCAGACCGCAATGGCGGCCAGTTCCAACCCGGACGAGCTGGAACAGCTCATCAGCCGTGGTTCCGGAGTCCTCGAGGAGGCCGGTGGAACCAGACCGGTGGGCGCGGCCAGGGGTCAGGGAGGATAAAGACAAGCCATGCCGACCTATACCTACGTGGGACGCAGCAGAGGCGGTAAGCTGCACCGGGGCGAGCTGCTGGCTGCCAGCAAGAACGAAGCGATCGCCGCGCTGCGCAAGCAGCAGATTCTGGTGACCGTTGTCAAAGAAAAGGGCAAGGGAGAAGGCCGCCTCTTCGGCCGCGGAAAGGTCAAGCAGAAAGACATTGCCGTCGTCACTCGGCAGCTCAGCTTCATGATCGACGCCGGCCTGCCGCTCAACCAGGCCCTGGAGATCATCGGCACACAGGTCGAAAACAAAGCCCTGCAGAAGACGATGTTCGAGGTCCGCCAGGCGATCGAGGGAGGCTCGAGCTTCTCCGATGCCCTCGCAGAACACCCCCACGTCTTCAACGAGCTCTACACCAACATGGTGGCGGCGGGGGAGGCAGGCGGCATCCTCGACACGATTCTCGAACGCCTCTCCATCTACATCGAAAAAGCCGTCAAGCTCAAGCGCGCCGTCAAGAGCGCGATGATCTACCCCATCAGCGTCATGGCCATCGCCATCGGAGTGGTGATCGTCATCCTCTGGCAGGTCATCCCGACATTCGCAAAGCTCTTCACAGGCCTCGGAAAGGCTTTGCCCATGCCGACGCAGATCACCATCGACCTCTCCAACTTCGTCGGCAATTACATCCTCTTCATCTTCGGCGGCATCGTCGCCCTCGTCATCGCCCTCAGATGGTACCACTCCACACCGGGCGGCAAGCTGGCAATCGACAGCCTCATGCTGCGATTGCCCGTGATCGGCATCGTCCTGCGAAAGATCGCTATCGCGCGCTTCTGCCGCACGCTCGGAACCTTGATCAGCAGCGGTGTGCCGATCCTCGACAGCCTCGACATCACGGCCAAGACCGCGGGCAACAGGGTGATCGAGAACGCCGTGATGGAAGCCCGCAACAGCGTCGAGGCAGGAAAAACCCTCAGCGAGCCGCTGCGCGACTCCGAGGTCTTCACCCCGATGGTCGTGCAAATGGTCAACGTCGGCGAGCAGACCGGCGAGCTCGACGCGATGGTCAACAAGGTGGCTGAATTCTACGAGGAAGAAGTCGACGCGGCGGTGCAGGACCTGCTCTCGCTGCTGGAGCCGCTGATCATCATCTTCCTGGGAGTTACTATCGGTTGGATCGTCGTCTCCATGTACATGCCCATCTTCGCGCTGCTCGGAGAGCTAACCTGAGGCCCCCAGAGGACGAGGGGGACGAAATATGGCCTCAAACCACCCGGCGCCGGCGGGTGACGGCGGCGAGCCCGCCGAGGATGTGGCCGGCACGCTGAGGCTGATTCTTATCCTGCGCGTCGTGATCGTCACGGCGCTGCTCGGTTCCGCCCTCTATGTCCAGATCTTCTACGGCCTCACCAGCGACTCCCTCTACTTCATCATCGGGCTGACATATCTGCTGACCGTCTTCTATGCCGTCCTCGCCATACCATTCCGCTCAAACAGGATCTTCGCCCTCAGCCAATTGCTCCTGGACGTGGCGCTGGTCTCCTTGCTCGTACTCGTCACAGGCGGCGTCGACAGCGCTTTCATCATTCTCTACTACCTGCTGGTCGTCAGCGGGGCGATTGTGCTCGGTCGCATCAGCAGCTTCGCCATTGCCACCGTCTCGGTGGTGCTGCTGGCGGGCGTCGTGATGATATCCAACGGCGGCTTCATCGATCTACACGTCCTGTATCCTTACGCGCGCCCGGCGATGAACACGCTGCTCTACACGCTCGCGCTGCACTCCTTCGCGCTCGAGCTGCTGGCCGCCCTCAGCGGCTACCTCGCCGGCATGCTGCAGACCACCGCAGCGCGCCTGCGCCTGCGCACGGCCGACCTCGCCCGTCTGCGAGTACTCAACGAAAGCATCGTCCGCAGCAACCCAAGCGGAATCATTACAACCGACATGGACGGCCGGATCACCTTCGCCAATCCCGCCGCACTCGACCTGCTCAAGCGGCCGCTGGACACGATAAGCGGGCGGGACGTTCGCAATCTGCTGCTCTACAACCCCTACGCGCCCGCGCCGATCCTCAGCGACGAGGGCTGGCACAGGGAAATGCTGCTCCACTGCAGCGATGAAGAGAAAATCGATGTGGGTGTCAGCCGCACCCTGCTAATCGATTCCGAAGGCATGCTGGTCGGCAAGCTCTACACAATCGACGATCTCCGCGAGCTCAAGGCCTTGCAGGCGCGCCTGCGGCTGCAGGACAGGATGGCCGCAGCCGGCGAGCTGAGCGCGGCGATCGCCCACGAGATCCGCAACCCCCTCGGCTCCATCAGCGGCAGCGCGCAGATGATCCGCAAGGCTCCCGATCTCTCGGAGGATCAGCTCTACTTCATGGATATCATCATCCGCGAGAGCCAGCGGCTGAGCATGATTCTCAATGACTTCCTCGCCTTCACCCGCGCGCCGGTCTTCTCCCCGGTTGAAATCGACATCCTGAGGATAGCACGGGAGACGGTCGACCTGCTCGCCAACAGCACCGAGGTCACCCCTGACCACCGCATCGAACTGCAGAGCGGAGAGCTCGACAGGCTCGTGGCTCGAGTCGACGCCAACATGCTTCGCCAGCTAATCTATAACCTGGCAAGCAACGGCGTGCGGGCGATGCCCGAAGGTGGTAAGCTGATCGTCACCCTGAGCCGCGACGGCGGCGATGCCGTCCTCAGGTTCGCCGACGAGGGCCACGGCATCCAACCGGATCGCCTGCAGAAGCTCTTTCAACCCTTTGTCTCGGGATCCAAGGGCGGCATTGGGCTCGGAATGGGGATCGTCTATAGAATCGTCCAGGAACACGGCGGCAGCATAACTGTCAGAAGCAAGCCGAATGCCGGCACCAGCGTAACGGTAGCGCTCCCCGTCGGCGGCGGCGACTCTTCAGCTTTCAGCGTCCAGGTGGAAACAGCGGAGCCGTAAGGTGGAAAAGATACTGATCGTCGACGATGAACGCAGCATGCGCGACTTCCTCTGCAAGATGCTGGAGAAGCAGAAATACGAGGTGAAAGCGGTCGGCTCGGGTGCCGACGCGCTCGTCGAGCTGGCGCGTGAAAACACCGACCTGATGATCACCGACATTAAGATGCCCGACATGAGCGGCATCGAGCTGATGGAGCAGTGCAAGAAAAGCAGCCCCGATACGGTGGTTATCGTGATCACTGCCTACGCCAGCCACGACACGGCCGTCGAAGCGATGAAACTCGGCGCCGAGGATTACGTCACAAAGCCGTTCGACGTCGACGAGTTCTCGATAATCATCCGACGCAGTCTCACGCGCAAGCGCCTCGCCGAAGAGAACATCCTGCTGCGCAAAGAGCTGCAGCGGGAGCACCGCTTCGAGAACATCATCGGCAAGAGCAGGCCGATGATCGATCTCTTCAGGCTGATCGAGCGCGTCGCCTCCACCCCGTCAACTGTGCTGATCACAGGCGAGAGCGGCACCGGCAAAGAGCTGGTCGCGCGCGCCATCCATTACAACTCGCCCCGATTCAAGCACTCCTTCGTTTCGATCAACTGCGGAGCCCTGCCGGAAACGCTGCTGGAAAGCGAGCTCTTCGGGCACGAGAAGGGTTCGTTCACCGGCGCTGACCGCACCAAACAGGGCCTCTTCGAAAGCGCCGGCGGCGGCACCCTCTTCCTCGATGAAATCGGCAACACCCCGATGTCGATGCAGGTTAAGCTGCTGCGCGCCATGCAGGAGCGCCGCGTTCGCCGCGTGGGCGGCACAGAGGAGCGGCCCGTGGACGTGCGCCTCATCGCCGCCACAAACGTCGATCTCGAAAAGCTGGTCGGCGAGGGCGCCTTCCGAGAGGACCTCTTTTACCGGGTCAACGTCATCAAGATCGACCTGCCGCCTCTGCGGAAACGGCGAGAGGACATCATGCTGCTCGCGCTGCATTTCCTCGACAAGTACGCTTCGGCGGCCGGCCGACCGATCCGCGGCTTCACCGACAGTGCCCGCCGCGGTCTCGAGAACTACTCCTGGCCCGGCAACGTCCGTGAACTGGAAAACGCCATCGAGCGGGCCGTCGCGCTGGAGACTAGCGAGGTTGTCACCTCCGCCTCGCTTCCCGATCACGTCAGCTCTGCGAAGATGATGGCGGCAGGCGATGCCGTCGAAATTCCGGAAAATGGCTTCGACCTCGAGCAGCAACTCGAGGGCATGCGACGCAGATACATCAAGATAGCAATGGAGATGGCCGAGAGCAGACAGACAAGGGCCGCGGAACTGCTCGGCATTAGCCCCCGCTCGCTCAGATACCTGCTCGATAAATTCAACATGAAATAATCCCGCGGCATCCGATACGGCCGAGGTCCCCGCAAAGAAAAAGGGCGGCTTGCTCTGCCGCCCCGGATAACTACTCTGTATTGAACTATCAGGCTTCCTGTGGCTCCGGTCCTACCACCGACATCAGCTTGTTGCGGTAGTCCATCATGTCGTCGGCTATCTTGCGAAGAACGCTGCGGATCTCTTCATGATTATCTTCGGGAGCATCGATCGAGATCATGAAATCCTCGTCCAGGATCCTGATTACCACCGGCCTGTTGTTCTTCTGCACCTCGTAGATACCGCCGGCGGCATCACTCAACACCTTTTTGTAACCCACCTCTCCCAGCTCATCCAGGAGAACGTCGCGGATAAGACCCCGGTGGGTACGGGAACTCGTGTTGAAAACGAGGAACGGCTCGAGAGCCTCGGGAAGAACTGCTCCTTCCTTAACCTCGGCATGTGTCCCCGGACCGCCTTTCTTGAAAGCCGGCACAAGCGCCGGAGGAGCCATCAGGGTGGTAACCAGCGTCAGCAGGATCGCAACGCCGAACATGTCGGTGGCGATCACGCCGCCGGCGATGCCGACTCCCGCGATGATCAGCGCAACCTCGCCGCGCGGAAGCATCCCGAGGCCGACGCGGAGGGCTCCGCGAAAATTAAAACCGACAAACAACGCCGGAATGCCGCAACCGAAGACCTTGGAAATGATCGCGAAGAACGAAATCACCACGCCGTACGGCCACAGCAGCGGCATCATTTGGTTGAAATCGACCATCATCCCCATGACCACGAAGAACACAGGCACGATGAAGTTGTAAACGCTCTTGAGTTGCTCCTCGAGGAAATGGGAGATCTTGGTGTCGCTCATCGCCAGACCGATCGAGTAGGCGCCGATGATCATCGCCAGCCCGAAGAGCTCGGCGGTCGCCGCGCAGGCGAAGGCCAGCGCCAACCCCAGGCCGAAGGTCGCGCCCTTGGTTTTGAACCAGCGCAGGCCATTCTCGATCTGCTTGCTGACAAGGATGCCGATACCCGTCAGCCCGAGCCAGAAGAGCACAGCCTTCAGCGCTATCCCGATTATCGTGTTGACGTCCAGCGTTCCGCCGGCCATCTCGACTATGGCGATGGCATTGACGATCGCCAGCACCAGGATCCCGAGCACGTCGTCGATAACCGCGCCGGCCAGAATCGTCACGCCCTCCGACGTGTCGAGGCGGTTGATGTCGCTCAGCACCCGGGCCGTGATGCCCACCGATGTCGCCACCATCACCGCGCCCATGAACATCGCTGTCGGATCCCACATCGACTCGATTCCCGGGATGAACCACCAGGTAGACAGTGCGCCGAGGAAGAAGGGAGTGACGACGCCGCCGATGGCGACCACTGTCGCCGGGCCGGCATAGCGCAGGAACTGCCTCAGGTCCGTCTCCAACCCGGCCATGAACAGCAGCACGATCGCAGCCATCTGCGCCACGGCCCATAACTCGGGGCTCACTGCGAAGTCAGGCTGCAGCGGCGAGGCCTTGAGGATCGTCGACAGCTTCACCGTCTGGAAGAGCTGCCCAACGCCGGGGATGTTGATTAAACCGCCGAACGCGTAAGGGCTGATCAGAATGCCACCGATCAACTCGCCCAGCACCCCCGGCTGATGTAGGAAGCGCTCGAATATCTCCCCGCCCACTTTCGCCACCAGCAGGATTATCGCCAGCTGTAACATCAGCAACGTAATCGCGTGCAGCAGGTCGTGATGGCGGATAACCTCAGGCTCCTCCAGGGCGCGCAGGATCGTCGAGCCCTGCTCCGGCGTCGCCTTGACCCTGACGCCGTAGCCCACCTTCATCTCTCCATGGCCTTCACCGGCATGGCCCTCGCCATCTTCCGCGGCAGGCCTCTCGGGCAGCAAAACCGAGAGATTGTTTATCGTGAAGCCGACAACGCCCTCCTCCGATCTCAGCAGCGAACCCACCGTGCCCGTGAGCTCGAGCTCATCGGAAGGCGCTCGTTCCACCGTCTTGATCGTGTGATGGCGGCCCACCTCGCCTTCGTCGAGGCTTACCAGCAACCAGGTGCCTGGATGCAGATTCTCCTTAGTCAGCCCCAACCACTGAGTCTTCTCGTTATACCTGTATGGCTGGTTCTGGAAGAAAATCTCCGCATCGTCGAACCGCTCGATCACGATCAGATGCTTGCCCTCAGACTCGGCCTCCGGAGAGATGCCGCCCACTGCGGGCATCATCACCACCACCGCTGCTAACACTGCGACGCAGATCATCAGGTAGCGGTACGGAATCTTTTTCATAACTTACTCCTGTTTCATCTTTCGACAGAACAGCCTTAACTATATGAATAATAAGTGTATCCGCTAATCTTACGGGCTTCAAGATCGGTGGAATCGAAAGTGGAGTTTAAGGCTGGTTGAGGGTAAATTATACTAGCCAGGTAGGAGGGAGACAATCCATGGCCGACGAAAAAATCCCACGGCACGTCGCCGACCGCTTCGCTACCGCAAAGCGCCTCGCCGTGCTCACGGGCGCGGGCGTAAGCGCCGAAAGCGGGGTCGAGACCTTTCGCGGCGAGGACGGAACCTGGAGCAAGGTCAACGTGGAGGACGTCGCCACGCCGCAGGCGTTCGAACGCGATCCAGCTAAGGTCTGGCAGTGGTACGACCTCCGGCGCGACAAGTTGAAGAGCATCGAGCCCAACCCGGCTCACTACGCTCTCGCGGCGATGGAACAGCACTTCCCACACTTCGCGCTTATCACACAAAACATCGACGGACTGCACAAGCGCGCGGGATCGAAGAACATCATCGAGCTGCACGGCAACATCTGGGAGGTGAGGGACACGGTGACCGACGAGATAACTGTCCTTCGCGAGGCGCCGCTCAAAGAATTACCCCCCCGCAACGATAAGGGGCACACGCTGCGGCCCAACGTGGTGTGGTTCGGGGAGATGCTGCCCCCGGGCGTCATGGAAGCCGCCGCCCGCGAAGCCGAAAACTGCGAGGTCTTCCTCGTGGTCGGCACTTCGGCCGTGGTCCAGCCGGCAGCCTCCCTGCCGATCATCGCCAAGCGCTCCGGGGCCATGGTGCTCGAATTCACGCTGCACTGGACGGAAATCAGCGATTTCGTCGATCACACCTTCCTCGGCAAGGCCGGCGAGACGCTGCCACCGCTACTCGACCTGATCAGCAAGTAAGCGGCCGCGCTTCGCTTGTCCTGCGAAATCCGGCAAATATCCCGCGAGTCTCGACGTAGCTGATTTATTTAAATCATATCATTGCCATTAACCACAACTACTGGTATCTTTCTTGGAATTTTATACAAGAGTTGGGGATTCGCTTGAAAGCCATCCTGATGCTCCGGAACGGCCGTGCTTTGGAGGGTCGTTCTTTTGGGGCGCAGGGTGACGCGGTCGGAGAAGTTGTATTCAACACCTCCATGACCGGATACCAGGAGATCCTCACCGATCCCAGCTACCGCGGCCAGATCGTGACCATGACCTACCCGTTGATCGGTAATTACGGGGTCAACGAGGAGGACGTCGAGAGCCACGGCCTTTTTCTTTCCGGCCTCATCGTCAGGGAGTACTCCAGGTTCTACAGCAACTGGCGCGGCGTCGTCAGCCTCGAAAGCCTGCTCAAGCGCCGGGGAGTGGTCGGTATCTCGGAGATCGACACCCGCTGTCTCACGCGCATGATCCGCCGCGACGGCGCCATGAGCGGCATCATCTCCACCGAGGATTTCGACCACGATTCCCTGCTGGCAAAAGTCCGCGCAACCCCGGAGATGACCGGGCGGGACTACGTCACCGAAGTCACGTGCGACAAGCCCTGGCTCTGGGATGCGAGCAAGGCCGGGCCTTCCTCTGCCGCCGAAAGCTGGCCCGAGCCGCAATACGAGCTCGTAGCCTTCGATTTCGGCGTCAAGTTCAGCATTCTCCGCTCGCTGGCCCGCCGCGGCTGCCGCGTTCAGATCGTGCCCGCCGACGCCGGCTGCGAGGAGGTCCTCGAGCGCAAGCCGCACGGGCTGCTGCTCAGCAACGGCCCCGGCGATCCGGCCGCTCTGCCGGGCATTATCGATACCACAGGGAAACTCCTTGAGAGGCTGCCCGTTCTGGGAGTCTGCCTCGGACATCAATTGCTCGCGCTGGCCCTCGGCGCCGGCACCTATAAACTCCCCTTCGGCCATCACGGCGGAAATCATCCCGTAAAAAATATTCTCACCGGAAAAGTGGAAATCACGGCGCAGAACCACGGCTTCGCGGTCGACCCCGAAAGCTTGCCCGATCACGCGGAAGTAACCCACACCAGCCTCTACGACGGGACGGTCGAGGGCATCCGCCATCGCTATCTCCCGGTGTTCAGCGTCCAATACCATCCGGAGGCCGCGCCCGGGCCGCATGACAGCGGATATATCTTCGACGACTTCGTCTCAGCCATCGCCGCGGGAACTTTCTGAGCGGGGGCAGACATGATTGGACACCCGATAAGCCGGGATTGAAGGGAACCATATAACCTTGCCGAAGCGAACCGATATAAAGAGCGTTCTGATCATCGGCTCGGGGCCCATCATCATCGGCCAGGCCTGCGAATTCGACTACTCCGGCACCCAGGCCTGCAAGGCGCTCAAGGACGAGGGCTACCGGGTAATCCTGCTCAATTCCAACCCCGCAACGATCATGACCGATCCCGGCATCGCCGACAGCATTTACATTGAGCCGCCCACGGTCGAGTTCGCCGAGATAGTTATAAAAAACGAGAAGCCCGACGTGCTCTTGCCGACTGTCGGCGGGCAGACCGCCCTCAACCTTGCGGTGGAACTGGATAAGGCCGGCGTCCTGGAGCGGTACGGCGTCGAACTCATCGGCGCGAGGGTCGACGCCATCGCTCGCGCTGAGGACCGCGAGCTCTTCAAGAAGGCCATGGACGAGGCGGGCCTGCCGATGCCCCTCGGAGGCTTCGCGCGGAACCTGGGAGAGGCGGTGAGCAAGGTCGGCAAAACCGGCTTCCCGGCTATCATTCGCCCCTCATACACTCTCGGGGGAATCGGCGGCGGAATCGCCTACAACATCGAAGAATTCCAGGAACTGGCGCGGCGCGGGCTGGTGGCCAGCATGATCGGCGAGATTCTGGTCGAGCAATCGGTCATCGGCTGGAAGGAATTCGAGCTGGAAGTGATGCGCGACATCAACGACAACGTCGTCGTCATCTGCTCGATCGAAAACCTCGATCCCATGGGAGTGCACACCGGTGACTCTATCACCGTCGCCCCAGCCCAGACGCTCACCGATGCCGAATACCAGAAAATGCGTGACTGGGCCAAGCGCGTGATCAAGGCAATCGGCGTGGAGACCGGCGGCTCCAATATCCAGTTCGCCGTCAATCCCGACGACGGCCGCATGCTGGTGATCGAGATGAACCCGCGCGTCAGCCGCAGCTCCGCCCTCGCCTCAAAGGCAACCGGCTACCCGATCGCCAAGGTGGCCGCCAAGCTCGCAGTCGGCTACACGCTCGATGAGATTCCCAACGATATCACCCGCGTCACGCCCGCCTGCTTCGAGCCGACTATTGACTACGTCGTGGTGAAAGTGCCGCGTTGGGAATTCGAAAAATTCCCCAAGGCCGACCCCGCCCTCGGCACGCAGATGAAAAGCATCGGCGAGGCCATGGCGATCGGCAGGACCTTCAAGGAAGCGCTGCAGAAGGGCTTGAGATCAACCGAGACCGGCAAGACAGGACTGGTCACATGGGTCGGTGACGACGAGAGGCTGGGCGACACGCGGGCGAAACTGATGCAGCCGAATTCCGACCGCCTCTTCTACATTGCCAGCGCCCTGCGCCACGGCTGGAACGTCATCGACGTGCAGAGGCTCACGCGCATCGATCCCTGGTTCATCCTCCAGATCAACGAGCTGATGATGCTGGAAGCTGAGCTGGTGCGGCATACGCTCGACAGCATTCCCGATGAGCTGCTGTTGCAGGCCAAGCGCTGGGGTTTCTCCGATGCGCAACTCGCATCTCTGCTCAGCGCGGAAGAACACGACGTCCGAAAACGGCGGCAGGAATCCGGTCTGAACCCCGTCTACAAGCGCGTCGACACCTGCGCCGCCGAGTTCGAGGCTTTCACACCCTATCTCTACTCGACCTACGAGACCGAGGACGAAGCCTCCCCAACCGATGAACGAAAGGTGATGATTCTCGGCGGAGGACCCAACCGGATCGGACAGGGAATCGAATTCGACTACTGCTGTTGCCAGGCAAGCGCAGCTCTCCGCGACATGAGAATCGAGAGCATCATGGTCAACTGCAATCCCGAGACGGTGAGCACCGATTACGACACCTCCGACCGCCTCTACTTCGAACCCCTCACGCTCGAGGACGTGCTCAACATCATCCGCATAGAACAGCCCGAAGGAGTGGTGCTGCAGTTCGGCGGCCAGACTCCCCTGAAGCTGGCGAAAGCGTTGGACGAAGCGGGAGTCCGCATCCTGGGTACGTCGCCTGAGGGCATCGATATCGCCGAGGACAGGGGGCGCTTCGGTGCGCTCGCCGAAGAGCTGGGCCTCAGATTACCGCCCTGGGGTATCGCCCACTCGGATGAGCAGGCGCTCGAGGAGGCTGAGAAGGTGGGCTACCCGGTGCTCGTGCGGCCTTCATATGTCCTCGGCGGGCGCGCTATGGCGATCGTTTACGGCGACGATGAATTGCGGCATTACATCCGCCGCGCAACCGATGTCTCGCCGGGCAGCCCGGTGCTCATCGACCGCTTCCTCGAGGACGCGTTCGAGGTCGACGTCGACGCAATCTCCGACGGCCGCTCAACCGTGATCGCGGGCATCCTCGAGCACATCGAGCAGGCGGGAATACACAGCGGCGACAGCAGCATGGTCTTTCCCAGCTTCATGGTCCCACCGAAAATCCTCGACGAAATCCGCGAGCTGACCGGAACCATCTCCTCGGCTCTAAAAGTCATGGGGCTGATGAACATCCAGTTCGCGATCAAGGACGACCGCATATATATCCTCGAGGTCAACCCGAGGGCATCGAGGACTGTTCCGTTCATCTCCAAGGCCACAGGCCTGCCCTTCGCGAAGATGGCGATGAGGGCAATGATGGGCTTGACACTCGATGAGCAGGGACTTACGGAGGAACCGGTGCCGGAAGGCGTCCACGTAAAAACGCCGGTCTTCCCCTTTAAGTCCTTCCCGGGGGAGGACCCGCTGCTCGGGCCGGAGATGAAGAGCACCGGCGAGGTGATGGGGCGCGACAGAAGCTTCGGAGCGGCCTTCGCCAAAAGCACCACGGCGGCGGGGATTCGCCTGCCGACCGAAGGGGCCGTTTTTGTCAGCGTGCACGACCACGACAAGGAAAAGGCATCGACAATCGCCAGGGATCTGTCGGACCTCGGCTTCACCATTTTCGCCACCGCCGGCACAGCCGAAGCTCTGAAAGAGGTCGGCATCGAGGCTAACGTACTCTACAAGATCTCCGAATGGCGACCGAACGTTCTCGACGCGATCAAAAACGGCGACGTCAATTTGATCGTCAACACGCCTCTGGGCTCCTCCTCCTTCCAGGACGACTCTTTCATCAGAATCGAAGCGCTCGCACGGGAAATCCCCTGCCTCACCACGCTGAGCGCCGCGGCCGCGGCAGTGGAGGGAATCGCGGCGATGCGGAAGGGAGACTATCGGGTTTCGCCGCTGAAATAATCACCCTCCTTCAGAACCGGCTGGTCGCCGCAAATCTCCGGAGAGCAGGCATCAATTCCTTCATTCTCACGCGCATGAACAAGGGGGGGCTTCTTGCCGCCCCGTCGTGTCGCACTCTATTCGGAATACCGTGCTATCGCTTCGCGCCCTGCGCCTGGATCGCGGTCATCGCTACCGTGAAGACGATGTCCTCGGCGGTGCAGCCGCGGCTGAGGTCGTTGGAGGGTTTCGCAAGGCCCTGAAGCACCGGGCCGAAGGCGTTGCCGCCCGTCAGCCTCTCGGTGATCTTGTAGGCGATGTTGCCGGCGTCGAGGTTGGGAAAGACCATCGTGTTGGCCTGGCCCCTGATGACGTCGTTATCCTTGCACTTGCGCGCGCAGATGTCCGGGATCACCGCCGTGTCGAACTGCACCTCGCCGTCGACGCGTAGCTTCGGGGCGCGCTCGCGCACGATGGCGGTCGCTTCCCGCACCTTGTCGATCAGCGGATGCTCGGCGCTGCCCCTGGTGCTGAAACTCAGCATCGCAACCACCGGCTCGGTTTCCAGGAACAGGCGGCAGCTATCGGCGCCGCACAGGGCTATCTCCGCGAGTTGCGGCGCGGTGGGATCGGGCATCACCGCCCCGTCGGTGTAGACGAAAGCGCCGTTGTGGCCGAATTCCTTCTTGGGAATCACCATCAGGAAGAAGCTGCTTACGACGCTGAATCCCGGCTTCAGACCGATGATTTGGATGGCGGCGCGCACGGTGGCAGCAGTGGTGTTCTGGGCGCCGGCCACCGACCCGCCGGCGTCGCCGTTGCGCACCATCGCGGCGCCGAAAAAGAGCGGATCGGAAGCAATCTTTCTCGCCTCGTCCAGCGTTATGCCCTTGTGCTTGCGCGCTTCGTACACTATCGGCGCGTAACGGTCGAGCATCGCGGCATCGGTTGGATCGACTATCTCGACGCCGCCTAAATCTGCCCCGCTATTCTTCGCTAATTCGGCCACGGAATCACGGTTTCCCAATACTATCGGCGCCGCTATGCCTCTCGCTTTGAGAGCAGCGGCCGCGGTCAGTGTCCGCTCATCATCGCCCTCCGGCAACACTATTGGCTGCATGTCGGCGCAGGCGCGTTCGATAATTCTCTCTTTTATATCCATTTCCGGCTCACCGTTGTGAGTTGATTTATAAATAAGGTATAAACAATGTTACGTCGCGGTCAAGCAACAGCAATCCATTCTTAATCATAGCCCAGGCACTGTCAATAGTTCCTGCAGGAACGATTTGTCAGCCAGGGTGAGCATTGACGCCTGGATCATGCGGGGAGATACTGTGCCGTCAGAACACACGGGAAACAAATGCCTTCGTTAGCTAAGATCTGGCGGGAAGGATTCCGTCGCATCGGTTGCGGCAGGAGATGCCGGGAGATCAACTCGGGCATCGAACACCTGCAGAAAGAGCGCCCAAAGCTGCTGATCTCGTTAGCCAAAACTGCCTGGGAAACCGGCGCATTCGGCACGGACTTCAGTACCTCCGCAGCGGATCTGTTGAAGACTGGTCACGACCTGAAAACGCTCAAAGAATCGCTTGAAGCCAGCCGTAAGGCTACGGAAGAGCTGGATGCCGAGTTCGCCCGGGCCGACGGCGAATCCTCAATCCGGATCCGGGATGCCGCGCAACCTTTTCGTGAAGCGAAGGGAGCTTACGACAGGCTGAACAAACAGCTTGAAGGGCTGGAGTACGAAAAGACGCGCCTCGAGCACGCTCTCCCTCTCCTGCACGAAAGCTCCGAAAAGCTCGAAGCCAGGATCGCCGAGATCGAGACCTCGAGTTCGACGGACGGAAGGCTGGCGCGATTGCGCAGCGACCTTAAAAGACGCCGGCGCGATGCCATCGACTCCGAAAGCCGCATGAAGCAGATCGAAGAGGTGGAATTGCCTGCAATCCGGCCGGAGGTGGAATCGGTCGCCCGCTCAACCGAGGCATTGAGGAGCAAACTGGAAGAGTTGGAAACGGAAGAATCAACGCATACATCCAGCCTGAAGGAAAAGCTCGATGAGGCGCGCCGGAGAAAGAATGCTCAGGAACGGGAGGCGCGGGCGCTCGAGGATTCGATCCTGCCTCTGCTTTTTCAGTTGGGCGAAGAGCTTAACGGCAGGCGCGTGGAACACGAAGCGTTGAGCGAACACTACAACAATCTTGACGCGCAGTTGGAGGAGTTGAAAAAGCTGCACACAGCGCTCGGGATCGCAAAGGCCGACCTTAACGAACTGGATACCGCCGCAGTACGATTCTTCTGGGGCCTGGCGATCGGCGCAGGTGCTTTGCTGATGGTGGTTGTGATTATCACGGTTGCCTTTCTAACCTGATAGCTGCAACCGGGCAGACGGGATAAGGCGATGCCGCAGATGCATGACATCTTCAGGGACGGAGCGGAATTCATCCGGCGCAACTTCAGGCGGACGATCCTCACAGCCCGCCTGAGCGACGAACGTCAGAGGCTGGAGAGGTTCCTCAGCGATCTGGGCCGCAAGGCGTGGGAGCTTGGCATTTCAACGTGCGAATCCGTTCCCACGGGCAAGGAACTGGGAAAGATACAGAAAAAAATCGACAAGCTGGAACAGCGGACGGACTCCGACACGGGGAACCTGGACGCGCAGATCAGGGAAATCGAGGGCAAGGCACTCGAGGAGGAAAAGCGCTTTCGCGACATCGACACCCGTCGCGAAGGCGCAATCGGCCAGAAAACTCAGCGGGCGAAAACCATATCGGAGATCAGAAAGAAGCTACAGGAACTCGCTGACAAGCGGGAGCGCCTGAAAGATGATTTGAAGTTCTGCTCCGACAAACACCGCCAGCTCGAATCGAACGGCCCCAAGGCATCCGGCGCGGGGGAGAGCGCCGCCGAGCTGCTGGCTACGGAAGAAGCGCTGAATAATCAGTCGAAGGAGGTCGCCGGGCAGATCAAGGCCCTGCAGAACAGGTTGCGATACAACGAGCGGGCGATGTCTCCCCTTGAGCAGACCATCGCTGCAATCCTGGAGGATCTCGAGGCAAGCCGGGCACAACGCCGGCTGCTCCAGGACCAAATGAAAGAGTTACGTGCCAGGCTTCACGAGCTTCGCAACAATGCCGCACACCAGAGAAATCCTCTGCTCAAAGAACGCCGGGCGCTTTATGGCGGCCTCGGAATAGAATTACTGAGCAATCGCTCCGATGAGCCCGAACTGGGACCGCTGTTCAGCGCGGCAGACCTGTCGGTGTCCACAGTGAGAGGTCTTGAGAAAGACATCGAGGCCGAAAAGCAGCTCATCGGACTGCTCGATCAGACTGCGGTAACCATGTTCATCGGTATTCTTTTCGGAGCCGGATTGTTGATGTTCATGGTGTTTGCGCTGATAATTACTTTAATCCTCGTTTTGTGAATGGAGGGAATGCTTTGCGGCGGGATCTGCTTATGGTCGTCTCGGACAATGGGATATATCACTCCCGCTCGGTTTTTACCCGGATAGTGCCAAACCTCACCGAAAAAAATACGGTTACGAGTATTAATTCCTTTAGATTGAAAATGTTGCCGCTTCATAGTACCATTAATCGATCTTCGGGAGCCGGCTAAAACAAAGGATCTGCCATGCCCGCCCTCGACCTTTTTCTGTATGAGGAAGATCACATCGCGCTCAAGCAGGCAGTGGAGCGACTCTGCCGCGAGAGCGAGGCAAAAGCGGTCTTCCTCATCGACAAAAACGGTCAGCAGCTCATGGCCGCCGGGGACTACGGCGACATAGACACCGTCTCGCTGGCGACGCTGGCTGCGGGCAACGTCGCGGCGACCGACGGCCTGGCAAGGCTGCTCGGCGAACAGGGCTTCACTATTCTTTTCCACGAGGGCGAGCGGGATAACATACACATTTCGATCGTCGGAGACCTGGCTATTCTTGTTGTTATCTTCGACGATAGGACCTCGGTAGGGCTCGTGCGCCTGCGCGTGAAGCGCTCTACCGACGCCCTGGAAAGCGTGCTGGTGCAGGCTGTGAAGCGCCAGCAGGCCGTCAAGGAGCAGGCGGGCGAGGCGGAGAAAAAATCCGACTTGCAGGAAATCACGGATGAAGAGATAGAGAACCTCTTCAGATGAGCGGGGCGTTAACATTCGCCGATGAGATGGCGGGGGGATCGCAGGGCAAGTGACTTACGTTAATTATTCCGCGAGGGAGATCAACGTCAAGATCGTTTATTACGGTCCCGGACTCGGCGGCAAGACCACCAACCTGCAGTTCATCTACAACAGCTCGGGCGCGAAGCAGCAGGGAAAGCTGATCAGCCTGGCCACCGAGACCGACAGGACGCTTTTCTTCGACTTCATGCCCCTCGATCTGGGAAACATCCGCGGCTTCCGCACCCGCCTCCATCTCTACACCGTCCCGGGGCAGGTCTTCTACAACGCCAGCCGCAAGCTGATCCTCAAGGGCGTTGACGGCATCGTGCAGGTGGCCGACAGCCAGGTCGAGCGACTCGACGCGAACATCGAGAGTATAAACAACCTGCAGGACAACCTGCGCGAGCACGGCTACGACCTGGAGACCATCCCCTACGTTCTGCAGCTCAATAAGCGGGATCTCAAGAATGTCGTCTCGAGCGAGGAACTCGCCAAGACACTTCATGTCAAAAACGAACCGGTTTTGGAAGCCGTCGCCACCGAAGGCAAGGGAGTGTTTCAGAGCCTCAAGGCCGTCTCGAAATTGATCCTCATCGACCTGCGACAGAGGCTTGTCTGATCCCCGCCCCGCTATTTTGACTTCAGACTCGCTACGTACTTCTTCTTCAGCCGGTAGACGAATACCAGCAGCTCGGCTACCACCTCGTAGAGGGCGGGATCGATCTCTTCGCCAAGATCCATCTTCGAAAGGATCGACACAAGATCGGCGTCCTCGGTGATCGGGATGTCGTGCTCCTTGGCCAGGGCGATGATCTTCTCGGCTATTCTCCCCTCGCCCTTGGCTATCAGGCGGGGCGCGCCGTCTTTCTCGGGGGTGAAGCGCAGTGCGGCCGCCCTCAGGCGTTCCCTCTCTCCCCGCTTTCGCTTGCCCTTATCCGCCATCGTCACACCTGCAGGTTGACAAGGCCGTCACCGCCGGAGAGGGTTTCAGCGTCGAAGCGGTGAAAATCGTCGACCTTTCGAACATCCGCCACAGCCTTCAGCAGCGCCAGCCTGAAGCCTCTCGACTCCAGCTGCTCGGCGAACTCCTGCTCCATCCCGGACGCCATCTCAGCCACATCGCGCTTCTCGGCAAAGAGGTTCACATACAGCGTTTTATCTTGCAGCAGCGCATCGATCCTTATCTTGCCCAGTGTCTCGAGATTCAGCAGCAGCACCGCCGTGAGGCTCCCCCCCGTCTTCCCCTTGCCGGTTCGCGAAAGGTACTGCTTGATCTGCACCTCCGTCATCTCGCCCAGAATGCTCACCGGAAACAGGATGTGCTGGTAGAGGCCGCGGTCCCGCAAATGAACATTGAGCAACTGCAGGTTCTCCAGGCGCTCGCGAAGCTCCGAGGCCGTTTTACCCAATTGCTCACGGGCGGTATCTGTGGCCAGCCTCCGCGAAAGCTGCTCGAAAAGTTCTTCAACCGCGCGTTGAAACGGCGCAGCCTCGCGCCCCTGGAGCGTCTGGGCCAGAACGCGGAGACGACCGGCGAAACTCTCGAGTGTCTCCTGGGCAGGCCGGCCCTCGGCGCTGCGCAATGTTGTCTCCAACGCCTGCCTTAGCTCTTCGGTCAGCTGAGTCAGCTCAGCCGCCCTTTCGCCGAGAACGGGCGACCAGCGGTTTTGAAAGGCCTGCAGCAGTGTAGAAACCTCGCGAATGATATTCGTTATATTTCTCTGGCCCAGCGCCGCGATAAATCTGCCCAGGAGGCCCTTCAATCCCTCGGCCTCCGCGCCGGGCCGCGAAAATTGCTCACCGGCCACTCCTTCCCTCAGGGCGGCCTCCAGACCTAATCCCAATGAGAGCAGGATCGTCCGCAACTCTGAGCCGAGATTCTCCGTTTCTCCCCCTACCTGCGGCAAAACAAGCTGCTGCGCAAGCCTGCTGAGCAGCTCTTCGGGAACCGACAGGCCGCGGCCCTCGAGAATGCTGCTGACCTGGCGCGCCAGGCTTGCCGCCGATTCAGCAGTGTCCGCTCCCACGAACAGCGAGCGCAGCGCCGACGCCAGGTTCTTCTCCGCGGCCGTCCGCTCCGCGAGCACCTCGAGCTGCAGGTTGGCTCCCAGCTCGCTGATTCTCACCGTGATCATCTGCCCGGGGCGGAGTGGCGGAGCGCCCTCGGCCAGGAAGCGCTCCCCGCCCATCTCGATCAGAGCTTTGTCGCCAGAGAGCAACTCGATCACCCGGGCGCCCAACACCTGGCCCCGGACAAATGTCGCTATCTGCGCCTCCTGCCCCTGAGCGCCGCCCCCCCCTTCCTGCTGCGTCTGCAGCTGCGTCGCTACCGAGGCCACAATCTGGCCGATAATCAGGGAATCTCCCATCGTACTACCCGGTGAATATGAATCAGCTTTTGGCGCTGAACCTCTCCAGGTCGAGGATCAGCTCCACTTCCCCGCAGGGAATATTAAGGTCGCGCGCAATCGTATCCGCGCTCAGCCCTTGGCGGGCCAGAAACAAAATATCTTCCTTCACTTTCTGCGGATCGAGGCGCACCCCGCCGTCCTTGGCGCGTTCTCGCGTGGTCTCGCGATCGGTCGTGGCGCTCAGCCTCTCGGAAAGCACGCGCTGGCGGTGGGCGAGCCCGTGAAACTGCTCCAGCACCCTGCGCTGCGCCGCGCCGATCTGCTCCAGCTCGTGTAAAAGACCCTCCTGGCGCTCCGACAGCGAGCGAACGCGCCACAACAGCGCCAGCGCCAGCGCGGCGGAACCCGCCGCCAGTATCATGGAGATTACAATCAGGAAGATCTGCATTTAGAACCGATCAGCTGGCAAACATCGCATTGACGAAGCTTTCCACCTTCTCAACCTCCTCGTCGAGAGAAGCGGAAAAGCGATCGAAATCGAGGGTCTCCAGGAGATGGTTGTGCTCGCTCAGCTTCTGCCAGGCTTCGTCGGAGCGCATCTCGACAACCACCTCCGGCTCACCGCTGATTCCGATACCATGCTTGCGGCAGAGCAATGCCGCCAGCCGCACAACACACGTCACCTCGCCGTACTCGGTGGCCTGCCTGGGATTCTCGTTGAAGGCGATTACCTCCTCGAGCAGGCGCGGCAGACGCCAGCGCACTGCTAGGCGCTGACCGACATCCGTGTGAGTAAAACCCAAAACCTCTTCCTCCGCCTCGCTTAGAGGTATCCCCCGCTCGTGCGCATTGTGGATCGCCTCCTCGAAGAGCAGAGGACGGTAACTCGCCAGGACTATCTTGCCGATGTCGTGCACCAGCCCCGCCAGAAAGGCTTCCTGGTAGAATTGGTAATCGAGCAGGGAGGAGAGAGTGCGGCTGATGTTGCCCGTGGCCACGGAGAACTGCCAGAAACCCTCGAAGGGGAAGCGCTCGATCTTGGAGTGCCGCCCGAAGGCGGTGATGATCGACGTCCCATAAACAAGATTCTTGGTTGCATCCAGACCAAGCACCACGATCGCCTGCCGGATCGAGTTTATCTCGCGGAAGAAGGAATAATACGCGGAGTTGACGATGCGCAGCAGCCGGGTGGAGATCACCGGGTCGGTGGAAATCGCCTCCTCGACCTTGGCGATCGAGATGTTGGGGTCGCTGGTAAGCTCGATGATCTTCTTGATCACCTCGGGCAGCGTGGAAAGGTCCCGCACCCCCCTGATGAACTTGTCGACCTTCTTGAGGCGTTCCTCTTCCATCGCTTCTCCCGTGAAAGCGACATCGGCTCAGAATTCGAAAATATCCCTGTCCTCATCCAACAGGTCCGAGACGTACTGAACCATCTCATCCAGCTTGTCCCCGCCAAGCTCCAGAATCTCGACAGCCTCCGTCTCTTTCAGTTCCTGGGCCGGCCTCCTTATCGGACCGATACCCAGCTTATTGGACATAGCGTTGGCGAAAGACACCACCGCCGTGAGGTACTGGTTGTGCTCGGCGTAAAAAGGCGTGTGGTGATGCAGCACAGCCTCTTCAAGCTCCGGAGAGAAATTCCATTTGTGCAGCACCAACGCCCCCACCTGTGTGTGGTCGAAGCCGAGGACTTCCTGCTCGTACGGAATGAAGTCGCTACCTGTATTATAGACCTCTTCGATGATGGTCTGGTATTGCTGACTGAAATTCACGTTGAGAACACTCTTGCCGAGGTCATGCAGCAGCGCGGCGATAAAAGCCTTCTCAACGTCTGCCACGCCCAGTATCTCCGCGCTCCTGCGGGCGATCACTGCGCTCGCGAGCGAATGCTCCCACAACAGCTTGGTGCTGAACATCTGCGTGCTCGGCCCCCTGGAGTAGATCGACTTCGACGACGCCGCCAGCACTATCGACCTGATCGTCGAGAATCCCAGAATCACGATGGCATGGGAAAGCGTTGTGATGTCGCGGGAGACCCCGAACATGGCGGAGTTGGCAATCTTCAGCACCTTCACTGTGAGAGCCTGGTCGCGCGAGATCATATCCTGCAGCTGGTTCGCAGACGTCGAGGGGTCACCGATCATGCCCATGATCCTGACCGCGACAATCGGCATCGCGGGCAAATCGCCCACGCGCGCAATCAGCGTTTCCAGCTCGTCCTGGCTCATCCCATCCCCTCAGATTTCTGAAGATCTCAAGGCTAACAAGGCGATTGCGCCCTGGATTACAAGACTAACCGAGAGATTGAATTCGGTCCGACTTACTTTGCACTTCCGTCACGCGAAAGGCGAAATTACCCTCCACAACAACCACCTCGCCCGACGCGATCATTTTATTGTTCACCAGCAGTTCCACCGGCTCATCCACCGACTTGTTGAGCTCGATTATCGATCCCGGCCCAAGCCTGACGATCTCCTGGAGGGTCATCTCCGCCTTGCCCAGCCTGATTACTATCGGCAACTCAAGATCGAGAATCAGCCCGACATTGCCAGGCCCCGCCTCCGCTTCCGCGGCTTCAGGCTGCTGGGCAGCAGCCTTTTGAGCCTCCTGCTCAGCCTCGGCGGCCGTCTCGGCCATCGCCGCCGCCACTGGATCCTCCTCCACTGCGACGGCAGCGGGGGCCGCCTCGAACGCGCCGGCCTCAGCCTCCACCAGATCCTCCCTCAGCGAGGAAAAGGTCTCCTCGGGAATGCAGAGCGCCAACGTACCGGCTTCCTCGCCGCCGAACTTCAGCGACATGGCCACGCGCAACTGCTTCTCGTCGCCAAGCAGGAGGTTGAGATCGATATTGGGCTCAAGTGCGTGGACCTCTACCTGCGAGAAGCCCACCGGGCCCTCGTAACGCTCCCTCATTCCGGTTGCCGAAACGCCGAGTAACTGGTTGATCACCTCTTTAAGGGCATCCTTCGACTCCTCGTTCATCGGACGATCGTCCGCGCCCTCGCCCCCGAGCATCATGTCCACTAATATGCTGACCAGCTTTGCCGCTATCACGAAGTACATCGACCCGCTGGGCCCTTCCGTAAAGGTTGTTGTGATCAGAACCATCGACTCGGGATAGGCGATCGGAGACCACTCTTCGATCTCGTCGACGGCGACCTCCACCTCTTTCGGTAGAAGCATCGGCAGCACCGATGACGTGCTCTCCTGAAACAGCCCACCTACCTCCGTCAGCAACTCTTTGTCTTTATCTTCCATCTAAACCTCCCCGCGCCGCGGGCTATTCGCCGCGCTCGGAGCCGGAGATCCTCTCCTTAACCACGAAGCAGCGCTGGCCGGCCTTGTTCACGACCGCTCCGGTAAGCTTGGGTATCCCGTTGACTGAGAGAGAAGCATTGCTCTTTTGATCGTACTCCAGGATCAGAAGATCACCCCTCCTGAGGTTCACCAGATCGTTGACGCTGACCATCGTGCCGGGGATCTCGGCGCTGACATCCTGCTTCGCATCCAGCAGGTGGTGCTTCATGCGAATAATGTCGTCGGGATCAATGCTGCGAGGCCCTCCGGAGGAGTACTCTTGGTCGAACTTGCCGGTGATCGGCTCGATTAGCGATGTCGGCACGCAGAAGTTCATCAATCCCGAGACTTCGCCGATCTTGACTTCAAACACCACCAGCACCACCACCTCGTTTGGTGCCACGATCTGCACAAGCTGGGGGCTCGTCTCACGCGCCTCCACCTTCATCTCCACCTCGATCGTCTGGAGCCAGATATCCATCAGGTCTTCCAGCGCCAGCTTGATCACCCCTTCGATGATGTTCTGCTCGATCTCCGTTATGCTGCGGTCAATCTCCAGGGGCATGCCGGGGCCGCCAAGCAGCTTGTCAATCATCGGAAAAGCCAGTGACGGGCTCAGCTCCAGCGCGGCATTGCCCTCCAGCGGCTTCATGCTGATCGCATTGAACGACGTGGGATCGGGTAGCGAGAGCAGGAACTCGGCATACGAAAGCTGCTCGACGCTGACCAGGTTCACCTCAGTTATCGTGCGGAGGTAGGCAGACAGCGAGGCGCTGAAGTTGCGGGCAAAGCGGTCGTGCATGAAGTGCAGCGAGCGCAGCTGCTCCTTACTGATGCGCTCCGGGCGGCGGAAGTTGTAAATGATGAATTTTCTCGACGGCGCTGCCCGCTCGGGAGCGTGGACGTCCTCCTCGACTTCCGGCAGCGCACCTTCATCGCCGTCGGCTACAGCCTCCAATAAGGCATCAACTTCTTCCTGCGTTAATATCTTTGCCATGGCTCTACTTCCCGCTCAAATCGGCCTCCATCCGGCCCCGCAGCCTCAGCACAGCCTTCGAGTGCAACTGGCTTACGCGTGACTCGGTTATCCCCAGCACCGCGCCGACCTCCTTCATCGTCAGGCCCTCGTAATAATACAGGCTCAACACAAGCCTCTCTTTCTCGGGCAGCTTGTCGATGCCCGAGGCCAGCAGCCTCTGCAGCTCAAGCTTCTCCATGATGAAAGAAGGCGAGTTTTCCTTGCGATCCGGTATATATTCTACCAGATTCTCTTCGCCATCCTTGGTGACCGCGTCCATCGAACCGATCTGAATCCCACGCAAATTGTCAAGCAGCGAATGGAACGCCTTCAAGCCGATCTGCAGCTCGGTCGCAACCTCCTCGTCGGTCGCGCTGCGTCCCAGCTCGCTCTCCAGCTTTCTATAAGCCCGCTCAAGCTCGCGCTGCCGCCGCCTATAAGAGCGCGGAACCCAGTCGAGCTCGCGCAACCCGTCGAGAATCGCACCCCGGATGCGAAGCTCGGCGTAAGTCTTGAACTTGACGCCGCGGCTCTTGTCGAACTTATCGACGGCATCCATTAACCCGATGATACCATAGTTGATCAGGTCATCGAGCTCGACGTGGCTGGGCAGGCGGTTGAGGATGCGCATCGCGATGTACTTGACCAGCGGCAGATAGTTGACGATCTGCTGCTCGCGTTGCTGCTCGAGATATTGCTCGCCCAACAACTACCCACACCTCAACCGGCGGCGGAGCCGCCCAGCACATTCATCAAACGCTCCCAAAAGCTCGGAGACTTGCTGGAGACGCCGGAACTTGAAACCAGCTTGCGCGCCAGCGCGGAGACGCAGCGGCTCGCGGGGCTGTTCGGATACTGAATGATAAATGGGCGCTGGCGGCGTACCGCTTTGCGAACGCTGTCATCTTCCATCACATACCCGAAATACTCTATCTTCACACGCTGGAAGCGATGCAGCGTCGTGGAGATTCTCTCGTAAACGCCCAGCGCCTCCTCCTCGTCCCGCACCGAGTTCACCACCAGCTTTACGCGCGCATTACGCTGCTCGCTGAGCAGATGCTTGATCAGCGCATATGAATCGACGAACGCAGGCGGCTCGGGGTTGGTTATCACGATCACATAAGTGGCGGAGCGCAGGATGTTGATCACGTTGTCGGAGATACCGGCCGCCGTGTCGATCAACAGGTGCTGGAAATGCTTCTCCATCACCTGCAGCGCGTTGAACAGCTTGTTCTGCTGCTCCGACGACAACTGAGCGAGATCCTGCATCCCCGAAGCGGCGGGCACTACCTTGATCCCCCCAGGTCCCTCCACGATGATTTCGCCGATACCGCGCTCGCCGCTGAGAACGTGCTCGATCGTGAAGCGCGGGCTGAACCCGAGCAGCACGTCGATGTTGGCCAGGGCGTAATCGGCGTCGATCACCGCCACCCGCCTGCCAAGCAGAGAAAGCGCTATCGCGAGATTCGCTGTTACGTTGGTCTTGCCCACCCCGCCTTTGCCACCGGTGATGGCGATCGAAACCGCCCGGCCCAAGCCGCCGGCTTCCCGAGTCGACTCCTGCTCCACCATCTGACGGAGCCGCGATGCCTGGTCCACGATGCTCATAAATCCCTCGCGCTCATCAGGCCGATCCCAGAAGCATTCTGGCCAGCTTGGTTGGGTTGGCGGCCTCGATGTCGTCGGGCACGTTCTGGCCCGTGGTGAAGTAGGCTATCGGTAGCTTGGTCCGCACCGTCTCGTTGACCACCGGCCCGTACGTCGTCGTCTCATCGAGCTTGGTGAATAACAGCTTTTTAGGGCCGATAGGGCAGAAGCGGTCGGTGATCTCACACAGATCCCGGTTCTTCGTGGTCGCCGAAAGCACAAGCATTACCTCGACCTCGGGATCGTCGGCAAAGTAAGACTTGAGGTCCTTTACCTGCTCGTCGTCCGCCTGGCTGCGGCCGGCCGTGTCGATCAGGATGAGCGATGCGTCGTGGTTGTCGGCGATCGCCTTGCGCATCTCCTCGGGGCTGTAACTGACAAACAGCGGTATGTTCATGATGCGCGCGTAAGTCTTGAGCTGCTCGACCGCGGCGATCCTGTATGTATCGATGGTAATCAGGCACACCTTTCGCTTCATCTGAAGGCTGCAGCGGGCGGCGAGCTTGGCGATGGTGGTTGTCTTGCCCACCCCGGTCGGACCGATGAAGGCAAGCACCGAGGGGCGGCCGCCGTTGAGGGCGATCGGCTTGCCGGCTGGCATGACGTCAGTAATTAGCCCCACCAGGCGCTCCCGGGCAAGGGATATATCTGCCCGCTCCTCCTCCTGCAGAAGGCCGTTCAACGCCTCAATCAGGTTGTAGCTGATGCTCTCCTCCAGTTCGTTGCCCACCAGGTCGCGGTAAAGGTGCAGCAGGGTCTCGTCGAAATCAAGTTCCTCGGTCAGGCCCGCGCGGCGAGAGAGCACGTTGAACATACGCTTCAGATCGCGCATCTCCTCGCGCAGCGGTTCGATGTCGGAGCTCACATGGTTGCGGCGCATCTCGTCGACAAGCGAACGGATGGCAAACAACTCCTGCTTCAAAGGCTCGATGCTCTGGCTGAGAAGCATCCGGTTCTTGACGATCTGTTCCTCGATATCGCCGGCGGTGTAAGCCCTCTCCGCCTTCTCCGTCCTCTCGGCCCTCTTCACTGGTGGGGCATCGTCGGCGGCGGCGGTGACCTCCACGAACCGGCGCCCCAACCGGCCGCTCATCTCCCGGGTGGATATTATCAAAGCGTTCTCACCCATCTCGCGGCGAATCTGCGCCAACGCATCCTTGATCGTCGAAGCCGTATACTTCTTTACCCGCATCTTTTTTTCCCGTTGCGGCCGATTTCGCTGAAACTACGGGGTACCTGCAAGTACTTCATTATAACAGATTTTTCCCCTTCTTACATCTCTGTGAAGGCTCTCAAAACGACTCTATGGGGCGTGATTTGCGAGTCCCTCGAGGGGCCTCATGCGGGGACCTTGTTGCGAAGTTTGTAGACGTAGGCCAGCACCTCTGCGACCGCCTTGTAGAGATCGGGCGGGACAAGATCGCCGACCTCGCAGGTGCGGTAAAGGGCTTGAGCCAAAGCCTGATTCTCGACCAGAGGAACCTTGTTCTCCTCCGCGATTTCCCTGATGCGCTCAGCCAGATGACCCCTTCCCCTGGCGATCACCTCTGGGGCAGGCTTTGCCTCAGCATTGTAGGCCAGCGCCACAGCAAAGTGAGTCGGATTGGTTATCACAACGTCGGCGCGAGGAACCTCGGCCATCATCCGGCGGCGAGCCATCTGGTACTGGAGGGTCCTGATCCGGCGCTTGATCATCGGATCACCCTCGGTCATCTTCATCTCGTCCTTCACCTCCCGGCGCGTCATCTTGAGGTCCTTTGAGAAGCGGTGTTGCGTCCAGGCGAGATCTATTATCGCCACGATGATGAACAGCAACAGGATCTTGAACAACGCCGCGAAGATGAAATTGGCCGCATACTCGACAGCCTGCGGCAACGGCGCCATCATCAACCCCGGAAGGTGCGGAAGCTCCGCCATCAGCGTATCCCACGTCATCCAAACGACTATCAGAACGATCAGCAGCGTACGCAGGAAATTAACCGCGGCCGATGGGCTCATCAGCATCCGCTTCAGGCCCTCGACCGGATTGAACTTGTTGGGCTTGAACTCGAACGGCTTGAAAGATATATTCCAGCCGCCCTGCATCCACGTCGAGGCGAATATCGAGGTGATGAGCAAGGCCAGAAACAGCGGCCCCACTATCAACGCCAGGCTTCCGGCTATTTCCCAGAATAGCGTCGTTACCGAGGCTTCAGAGATCTGAGTCGTGCCGGCCGCGGCCAGCAGCCTCGAGGCGAGCCTGCCCAGCGCAACTGTTCCCAGCCCGCCAAACAGAAAAATAATCAGCAGCGCAACGGCGAAGGTCATGATGTTGGGAAATTCCCTGCTGCGCGGCAGCTTGCCCTCTTCCCGAGATTTCCGCCTCTTGCGAGGAGTCGCGGGTATCGTCTTTTCGGCTTTGTCTTCAGTGCCCAATTTGCTCTACCCGAAAAAATTCAACAGACGGCTGATTTCGCCCAGAACCTTGCCCAACATGTATTCTACACCCCGGGGCATCGCGCGGAACGCCACGGCCAGCACCATCATGCCGAGCAGGATCTTTAGCGGGAATTGCAGCATCAGCATGTTGAACTGCCTGGCGGTCTTGGCCAGCACCGCTATGATGACCTCGATGAAGAAGATCGCCGCCAGCACAGGCGCGACCACCTGGAGGGCGAACAGAAAGATGTTCGAGCCCAGCCTGAGGAAAACGTCGGCGGCTTCCAGCCTTAGATTCATGCCCAGAGGCGCGATCGCCACGTAGCTCTGGCGGATGACCCCCATGAGAATGATGTGAAAATTCATGCTCAGCAGCAGCAGAAGCGTCACCAAGTTGTAGAAAGCCCCAAGTAGCGAGACGGTGATCTCGGCGGAGGGATCGAAAACATTAGCGATGCGCATGCCCATGTGGAATCCGATCAGCTCGCCGGCGAACTGGACCGCCGAGGAGATGGTTCTGCCCACCAGGCCGATGGCGATGCCGATCAGCAATTCCCCGCCGATGGCCAGCACCAGCGTCGGAGTATCGTTGGGAATCGGCGGGATGATCGCGATGACCGCCGGGAAAAAAAGCACCGCGGCGGCAATCGTCAGCGAAATCTTGATGATCGGAGGTATGGACGACGCGCTGAAGATCGGCGCGAAGGCGATTATCCCCGCCACCCGGAACAGGATCAGGATGAAACCCTGAATCTGCTGGATGGAGACAGCCAGGCTCATCGCTAGCGCACGTATAGGTGGAGTTGAGAGAATAATCGAGCCGTGAAGTCAGTCATCAACTGCATCATCCAGGGCAGCGCGATCAGCAGCACCACGAGCACCGCCACGATCTTGGGGATGAATGTCAGCGTCTGATCCTGGATTGAAGTCGCGGTCTGGAAGATACTGATCAGCACACCGACCACCAGCCCTGCGATCAGCATCGGCGCCGCCACAAGCAGAAGCACCCTGATCGCCTCCGTGGCCACTCCCATTACCAGTTCTTGTGACATCGCTAACCCATAGTAAAGCTGCGCACAAGCGAGCCGATCACCAGGTACCAGCCGTCAACCAGCACAAAGACCAGCAGCTTGAACGGCATCGATATCAGGATCGGCGGCAGCATGATCATACCCATCGACAGCAGCACCGAGGCGACAACCATATCGATCACCAGAAAGGGCAGGAAGATCAGGAAGCCGATCTCGAACGCCGTCTTGACTTCGCTGAGCATGAAGGAGGGCACCACTACATACGTCGGCACCTCCTCGAATGTCGTGGCCTGCACCCCGCTGATTTCCATGAACAGGTTAAGATCCTTCTCGCGGATGAATTTCATCATAAAGTTGCGTATATGGCTCTCCGCTGCCTGAACAGCCTCGAAGGCGCCGATCCCGCTTTCGTTGTAAGGCACAATCGCATCATTCCAGATGTCCTGACCCACCGGCCACATGATCATCATCGTCAGAAACAGCGCCATGCCGATCAGCACCTGGTTCGGCGGCACGGTCTGCGTGCCCATCGCCTGGCGCAGGAAGTGAAAGACGATGACGATGCGGGTGAAGCTGGTGAGCATTATCAGAATCGACGGCAGCACCGACAGCACGGTCAGCAGCATCAGGAGCTGCAGCGGCAGGCTGATATCGGTGGCTTCGGTGCCCTCGCCCAGCGTGATGTTGATGTCGGGAATCCCCTGTTGTTCCTGGGGCGGCGCTCCGCCGGCGAGTGCGCCCGGCAGGCAGAGAACGAGGTAGGCGGCCAGCAGAGCGAGGAAGACTATGCTGCGGCGGCCAAGTCGCCTGATGATCAGGTTGCCGTCGGCCTGCAGAAGCGGCTTCAATTGTTCCTCCCGCTCAAGACTGCTGACCTTCCTTATCGCCCGGCTTTTCGCCCCTAAACCGTTGGAGCAACCGGGCGAATCCGCCCTCCGTAGTGATTCCGCTCTTCTCGATATACGGCTTTATCTCGTCGGCATCAAGAGTGGAAAGCAGGGAAATCTCTCCCGAGCTGATACCGATCAGGTAATAGCGCTCCCCAACCCTTATCACAGAAATGAACCGGCGGTCGCCGAGCGGCACCGACGCCACCACCTGCAGCAGCCCCGAGCTCCCGAAAGAAAATCTTCTGCCGATTGTCAACTTCAGCAACCAGGTGATTAGTAGAATGAGGGCGATGACTATTGCCAGAGCCACAACCAGGTTGATTACGTAAGGCCAGATATCGAAATCATTGGTTGCCAAAGGCTTGGCCGCCTGGCCGTCCTGGCCATCTGTCTGCTGACCGGCGTGAGCGAGAGCATTTATCACGGCTATCAGGAAGGCCGGTCGGCAGCAGCTCACCTCTCCCTCCTCCCGGGCTCCACGATATCCGTTATGCGGATGGCGAAACGGTCGTCTATCACCGTGACATCTCCGCGCGCGACAAGCTTCCCGTTGGCGAGCACATCGAAGCTCTCGCCCGCGCTCTTGGATAACTCAATAATCGCCCCGCGGTCGAGCCGCAGCAGATCGTTGATCGTCATCGTCGTCTTGCCGATGAGGATCGTGACCTCGTAGGGGATGTCGGCAAAGTCCTGCAGCTCGCCCAGGTGAAACTGCTTCTTCGGAGTCTCGCTTTCCGATTCCGTCGCCATTCACTACCTCGACTGCACTACGAATTCCCTGAAATTAACCCGCGTCACATAGTATGCTTCCGGGAACTGGGTGTTGATCATCGTCTGGAGGTCATCCTTCAACTTGCCCCAGGCGAGGGTCTCGATCTCCTCGGGAAACTTGCTGGCCATGAAGGTGATTATCGTGTCGCTGATGCGGGACATCACCGCCTGATTGGCTTCCATCTCCGTCTTGATCTCCTCGCTTGCCACCTCCAGAGTCAGGCTCATTTTCAGATACACATCGCCATGCATCAGCCCCGGCGGCTTGCGCAGGCGGATCAGGAACGGATCGGAGAACTCGAGAACACCGGGCGGATTCTCCGGATCGTAGATATCCCCCAAGGATTCGCTGACCTCTTCTACCGGGGTGGCCTCTTCCCCTACGTCCTCCACAGGCGGCGTCAGGATCATCTGCGCGACTAGCCAACCCGCCACCACGGCCACGCCGACCACTACAAGCACTATGATTATCTTTATGAGGCCGCCGCCTTTCTTCTCCGCGGACGCATGCTCCGCATCAGTTTCAGCTGCCTGAGCGTTTTCCGCATCATCAACCATCGCTAAGCCTCATTGTATAACATTTGAAAAGATCGACGCATCCGGCGGCTCCAAGAATACTCGCACGCGCCTGTTCGCTGCCTGGTTTTCCGGCGTGTCGTTCGGAACCTTGGGCCGGGTCGAACCGTAACCGGCTACCATAAACCTCTCCGGCGGAAGCCAGGCACCCCGCTCTTCCGTTTCCGACAAAAGGAAATCAAGCACGGCCACTGCTCGCCGTGCGCTGAGTATATAGGCATCGCGCGGCGGAAGCGAGTTATCGGTGTGACCTTCGATAATCACGCGCCTGTCAGACACCTCCAGCACTCTCGCCAGGAAATTCCTCAACAGCTCGAGGAACTCACCGGACTCGGCAGTCAACTCGGCGCTCCCCTCCCGGAAGAGTACCTTCTCGGCCAGAACTATCGAGATCGCGCCATCGGGGGAGTCCTCGACGTAAAACTCGACCGCGTCGGCCACGCTGCCCGAACCCAGGCCTTCCTCAACGCTGCTCGATAAGTCGACCAGTGCCGCTCGCGTAGGGTTCTTCGCGACCTCGGGAAGGGGATCGAAAACGAAATCGCTGGAGTGAACCATGTCACCTTCCATCATCAGGCCGAGTTCATCGCCCGAGAACGAGCGGAAGAACTCCTGGAAGCGCTCGCTGGAGATGCTCGACATCGAGAATAGCAGCACGAAGAAGGTGAGCAGCAGCGTGCACATGTCGGAGAAGGTCACCATCCAGTTGCCTGACGGTGCTCCTTCTTCCTTAATTATGACTCTACGCGCCACCCCTCACCTCATCTCGCCCGAGCGGTCGAGCCGCGGGTGCTTAATTATCACTTCCACGCGCCGGTTGAGCGTCATGTTTTCGGGTGTGTCGTTTGCGACCAAAGGACGGTACTCCCCGGCGCCGCTGGCAGACAGTCTGCCCATGCTGACTCCTCGAGAATTCAGATATCTGAGCACGCTCATCGCGCGCGCCTGCGAGAGCTCCCAGTTGTTGAGCCACGTTCCCCCGGCCGGGAGCTGGCTGGTGTCGCTGTGACCCTCGATTGCAAGCTCGTTGCGAAAGGGCCCGACTATCGCCACCAGGCGGTCGAGAAAACGTTGGCCCTGAGGCGTGAGCTGGTCATCTCCGGAAGCAAAAGAAAGCTCTTCACCCAGGGTCACGACCAATCCGCGAGGCGTAACAACGATCCCGATGTTACCCTCCAGCCCCACCTGGCGCGCATAGCGCTGAAGGGCGAGAAACTCCTCGTAATGTGACGTTACGACCTCGTACAGTAGCTCGTCACCCGGCTTGGACGCCTCTGCGGTCAGGTCCTGACCCGTGCTTCCCGACTCGAAGACGCTGAACATTCTCGCAGCCTTCTCGAAGATGCCCACGAACTCCAGCTGCACCGAGGTAAGCGCCATTTTAACCCGCTCCACGTCGAAGCTCGAATAGGCAGTCAGCAGGATGAAGAAAGCCAGGATAATGATTGAGAGGCTGGTGAAAAGAGAGACATGAACGGGCAGCTTCGGGCGCTGCTTGATGATAATCGGCTTCGATTCGTTGTTTCCAACCATGGCTCGTTAGAACTGCGACGCTCTCTCCCCAGGCGGTAGGAAGGTGTTAAGTTTCTGCTCCACAATGCGCGGTACGTCCCCGCTCTGGATCGAGAGGACACCCGCCATCGTCATCTCCTTGAAGAGCAACTCCTCGCTGGATCGCTTCTTAAGCTTCTCGGCCAGCGGCAGGAACACGAGGTTGGCAAGCAGCGCGCCATAAAAAGTTGTCACCAGCGCGATAGACATTTTAGGGCCGATGGAGGAGGGATCGTCGAGGCTCTGCAGCATGAAGATCAGGCCGATAAGCGTGCCGATCATACCGAACGCGGGGGAGAAGTTCCCCATCGCCTCCAGAATGCCCGAGCCGATGCGATGCCGCTCGCCCACCTTCTCCAGCTCCGTCTCCATAATCTGACGCGTCAGCTCCGGCTCCGTGCCGTCGACAACCAGCTGGATCCCCTGATGCATGAACGGATCCGAGGCCTCGCCTGCAACGTTCTCCAGGGCCAGCACTCCGTCGCGGCGCGCCACCCTGGCGAACTCGACCATCCGCGGAACCAGCTCCTTTAACGTCTCAGCCTTGTGGAAGAATGCCTTGCTCAAGGCTGATATCAACTTCTGGACATCAGCCACGGGAAATGCAACCAGGGTGGCGCCGAAGGTTCCGCCCATGACGATCATCATTGATATCGGATCGATGAAAAAACCGAGACCATTGCCGAGTATGATTGAACCGAGCACCAGACCGAAGCCGACCAGAAAGCCGAGGATGGTTGAAATATCCATCAGGACCCCTCTGTCTACCGCTGCAAATCGATTGATTTATGAACGAGATAAAACCAAGCGGCACAGCGTTTTAACGCAGAAAATAATAACATAAACGGCTTTTTTTGTAAAGCTTTACAAGGAATCAGGCGGCATCGCCCACGGGCGCTTCCGCCGAGCCGACCAGGCCCATGCACCGATCTTCGCCAACGCGCCGAATAATCAAGCAGTCACTATTCGATCAGCAGCCTGCCTTTTTCCAACACCCTCACGCCGCCGACTTCGAGTGTCGGTTCCCTCACGATGCCGTTGAGATGCAGGGGCACATCAACCACACCCCCGAGAGCGCTGTTCTTGCCGATCGCGATATGCACGGTCCCCAGGACCTTCTCGTCCTCCAGGATGTTCCCGACCAGTTTCGCCCGCTCGTTGGTCCCGATTCCCAGTTCGGCGATGTTGCGCGCCTCCTTCCCGAAGGGGGTGATCGAAGCCTCCAGCTGGAGTGCAGCCTCCCCGCCGCGGATCCCCACAGCGTAACCTTCCCGCACTTCCAGCTCGATTACCTCGTCCACCAGCACCCTTGAGTCGCCCATCGCACCGTCGACCACCAGCACCCTCTCGGCCGTCCCCTCCAGAGGTGCTATATAAACCTCACCAGCCGGCAGATTGCCGAAATCGCCGCTGTTGCGAAGAATGCCCGTGTCGGGCTTTCCGGCGCGCCCCCCAAGGCCGAAGCTCAGGTCAGTGCCTCCGGGTGGCGGTAAGGTGGGCTACGTCAGCCTCAGTGAGCAGATCGGCTATCTGGCGGCTCAGCTCATCGATCTTACGGTAGTCGGCGCTCATCGCGCGCAGCATTGTGTCCTCGGTAATCCCCGGCAGCGTGGCGATCCGCGCGCCCCGTTCCCTAGCTGCCATCCTGGCGGTCGTGTGGCTCAGGCTGCGGAACGTGGGGCAGAGTATCACCTCGGCTGCATACATCGCCGCCGCAACCAACGCCGGAGGCTCCTCCCCGTCGATCTGCCGTGGAATTGTCTCGAGCAACATCGCCTCGGCTCCGGCCCGCAACTCCGGCCGGAACAGACAAGTCGGTCATGGAAGTTCTCCCTGCAGACATCCCGCGGGCACTCCCAGCCGCGTCCGATTCGCTCAGGCGATTTCCTTTGCGCGTCCCCGGCGGCTGAGATATACGTAAATGACTATACCAACAATCAGCGTGAATACCGAGATGAGCTGCTGGCCCGAAAGGCCGAGGAAAACCGGCCCGTGATCGCCACGGAACCATTCCACGATGCCTCCGCGGACCACCGAGTAGAGAATCACGTAAGCCCAGAAGACCTGCCCGTCGAATTTCCTGAACCGCCACAACAGCACAAGCAGGGCAAACACAACTACCATCAGCAGCATTTCGTAGAGCTGGACGGGATGGCGGAAAACTCCGGACGGCGCGATCGCATCGGGAGGAAAATTAACCGCCCAGGGAAGCTCCGCCTGATCAACCGGCTTGCCGTAGCAGCAACCCGCGCAGAAACAGCCTATGCGGCCGATTGCCTGGCCGATAGCGATGCTCGGTGCCGCCACGTCCGCTACGAGCCAAACCGGCTGCTTCTTCCAATAGAGGTAGGCCACCGAGAGGATCACGGCCACAATCAGCCCGCCCTGGAAAACCCCGCCGGCGCGCAGAACGTCGCCGAGACGGCCGGGATTCTCGATGTATTCCGGCAGATGCCCCAGCACATAGAACAGCTTGGCGCCGACAACGGAGCCGATCAGCACCACAATGCCGGTGTCGATCATTATCATTGGAGGCAGTCCCACCTTCTTGGCCCTGAAATAGGCGAGCAATATCCCGATGAAAAAGGCCAGGGCAAGCATCAACCCATAGGTATAGACTGTGAATCCCCCAATCGTGAATAGCTCACGAAACATCAGAACCCTCCCGATCTTCTGCTATCTCCTTGTTAGTTCCCATGGAAAGCACCGCTTCTTCCCCCGTTTCGCCCTCCCGTTCGCCCTCTTCCGACTGCTCGGCCTCTGGCTTGCGGTGCGGTCTGAACGTGTCGAGCAGCAGCAGGCATACCCCCAACACAATACAGGAATCGGCGACGTTGAACGCCGGAAAGCGGAACTGGTCCCAGTAAAACTCAAGGAAATCGGTAACCCACCCGATGTTCAATCGGTCGATATGGTTGCCGATCGCTCCCGCAAGAATCATGTGCAGCCCGAGTTGCGAAAGCCACTCGTTCGGCGACAACCTCAACGAGTAGAAAATGACCAGCATCAGGGCTATCCCGCCAAGGGTGCTCAGCAGCAACTCCCGATTTCCGTCCTCCACGTCGGCGAACAAGCCGAAGGCGGCCCCCTTGTTCTGCACGTGATTAATCCGGAAAAAGCCCTCGATCACCTCGACACGGTCGTACTGATCGATGTTGTCACGCACGAGCGTCTTGGTCCACTGGTCCGCAACTATCAGCAGCACCGGCACCACCAGCCAGATCAGCCTCTTGCGCCATGGGCTCATCACTCGACTCCGCTCTCCAGACCGTGCAGCACCCCGGCGCAGCGCTCGCACACCGTGGGGAATTCCTTGTCGTCACCAACCGCGGGCGACCACGCCCAGCAGCGGTCGCATTTCTCGCCGGGGGCCTTCTCGATCCAGGCTGCCGGCTTGTCCCCCTCCTCAACGCTCACCTTGGAAACTATGAACAGCTGCGTCAGGAAATCGCCGTAGCGCTCGACAAGCCCTCGCATCTTCTCCGGAACCGTCAGCACCACGTGGGCTTCGAGGCTCTGGCCGATTATCTTGGCGTCGCGCGCCTCCTCCAACGCCTTGAGAACAAGCTCCCGAAGGTCGCGAAGCTTCTCCCAGCGTTCGAGCAGATCGCCGTCTTCTGCATCGATCGCCTCTGGGAAGGCGGCAACGTGCACGCTGGACTCCTTGCCCTCCCACGACGGCATGTGAGCCCAGATCTCGTCGGTGGTGAAACTGATGATCGGCGCCGCCAACCGTACGAGGCCGTCGAGAATCGTGAAGAATGCCGTCTGTGCGCTGCGGCGCTTGCGATCGTCAGGCAGCTCGCAGTAGAGATAGTCCTTCAATATGTCGAGGTAGAAGGCGCTGAGATCGACCGTCACGAATCCGTTGATCGCATGGTAGACGGTGTGGAACTCGTAATTTTCGTAAGCGCGCATGATCCGCTTGCGCAGCCGCTCGAACATCGCCACAGCGTAGCGATCTATTTCTTCCATCTGTTCCGCCGGCATCGCGTCGTGGTCCGCGTCGTAGTCGAACAAGTTGCCGAGCAGGAACCGGCAGGTGTTGCGGAACTTGCGGTAGGCCTCGGCGTTGCGCTTGAGGATCTCTTCGCTGACCCGCACGTCGTCGCGGTAGTCGGTCATCGCCACCCACAGCCGCAACACCTCCGCCCCGTTCTTCGCCATGTAGTCATTCATGTCAATGATGTTGCCGAGGCTCTTGCTCATCGCCTTGCCCTCGGCGTCGAGCACGAAACCGTGGGTCAGCACCTGGCGGTAGGGCTTGCCGCCCTTCGCTGCCAGGCCGCAGAGCAGCGAGCTCTGGAACCAACCGCGATACTGGTCCTGGCCCTCGAGATAGAGATCGCACGGCCAGGGCAGGTCGTCGCGTTTGCCGAGCACGGCGGCGTGGCTGACGCCGCTGTCGAACCACACATCCAGCGTGTCGGTCTCTTTGCGCAACTCCGTGCCGCCGCACTTGGGACATTTGAAACCGTCCGGGAGAAATTCCTCCACCGCAAGCTCGTACCAGCATGCGGCGCCGCCGTCTTCGAACTTGTCGGCAGCTCGCTCAACCAGCTCGGCATCGAGGATCGCCTCACCGCAATCCTCGCAATGGAAAGCGATGATCGGCACGCCCCAGACGCGCTGGCGGCTGATGCACCAGTCGGGCCTGCCCACAAGCATGCGCTCCATCCGCTCCTCGCCCCAGGCGGGGATCCACTTCGTCTCCTTGATCGCCTCGATTGCGCGCTCCCGCAGCCGATTGTGGTCGACCCTGAAGAACCACTGCTCCGTGGCCCTGAAGATCACCGGAGACTTCGAGCGCCAGCCAAAGGGGTAGGTGTGCTCGAACTCCTCATCGTGCAGCAGGCAGCCATGCCCGCGCATGAACTCCACGATCAGCGGATTGGCATCGAATACGTTCACCCCGGCCCAGTGCTCCACGTCATCGGTGAAACAGCCGGCGTCGTCGAGCGGGCTGTAAACAGGGATGCCGTAGGCCACGCCCGTGAAATAGTCGTCCGCGCCGTGGCCGGGCGCCGTATGCACGCAGCCCGTGCCGGCCTCCAAAGTGACGTAATCGGCAAGCACGAACACGCTGTCGCGATCGATCCACGGGTGCCGTGCCTTGAGGCCCTCCATCTTACGCCCCTTGAAGCGGGCCAGTATCTTCTCGCTGCCGCCCTCGAAGCCGCAGGCGTTCTGCACGGCGAACATCAGACCCTCGGCGAAGATGTAAACCTTCTCCCCGTGCTCGTAGGCGACATAGGTGAAATCGGGATGGAAGGCGATCGCCATGTTCGCAGGCAGCGTCCAGGGAGTCGTGGTCCAGATGATCACCTCGGCGTCTTTCCCAGCAAGCGAGGGATCGATCTCGGCCGGATCAACACCCAGCGGGAAGGCCACGTAGACGGAAGGCGACGTGTGGTCGTGATACTCGACCTCCGCCTCCGCCAACGCCGTCTTGGACACCGGATCCCAGTGGACTGGCTTGAGACCATTGTAAACATAACCGCCGCGCACGAAGGCCGCGAACTGGCGGGCTATCTCCGCTTCATAGCTGAACTTCATCGTGAAATACGGATCGTCCCATTCGCCCAGGATGCCCAGCCGGCGGAATTCCACGCGCTGAAAATCGATGAACTTGCGCGCGTACTTGCGGCACTCCTCGATCACCTGCGCCGTGGTCATCTGTTTCTTTTTCTCGCCCAGAAGTTTGTCGACGCCGTGCTCGATCGGCAGGCCGTGGCAGTCCCAACCGGGAAGGTAGGGCGAGTTGAAGCCGGCCATCGTCTTGCTCTTGACCACTATGTCCTTGAGGATCTTGTTAAGCACGTGGCCGTGGTGGATGTGGCCGTTGGCGTAGGGTGGGCCGTCGTGCAGCACGAAAGAGGGGCTCTCGGCTCTTGCTTTGCGGATCTGACCGTATATGTCCTCTTCACCCCAGCGGGCAAGGATTTCCGGCTCCCGCTGAGCGAGATTGGCCTTCATCGGAAACGATGTGGCGGGCAGGTTCAATGTGTCTTTCATGTTCTTCATCGGTCGTACCATGAATCTCGTTGGTTATTATAACGTAGGGAAGTGTGAGAAACTAAGGGCCGGAGTAACCGGGCGCTAAATCGAACACCGGCGGAGGTTGGATACAGGGCTCCTTAACTCCGCCGGGGTGTGTCTCCCTTGTAGTATGCTGTGAAGCATCATGCCGGTTAGCCTTTTGATCCGGCCGGATGACGGCAACCGCCGCCCCACCGGAAGGAATGGTTCCTACCCGCCGGGAAAAATAGCACAGGGCAGACCCGCGGTCAATTAATCTGTGCTGCATCCCGCGCGGGAACCGCCGGTCGATACGCGCTGTCAGATGACTTGCGCGGCTGGCAGATTGACGACTTTCGGGTGCTGCTTGTTCCACACTCAAACAAACAATCCGCCTTGAGCCAACTGTAGCTGTTCTGATAGAATCGCCCGTCCAAGGATCGCCGCGAGGCCCCTTTGTTAAACAAGGAGAATTAGTAATGAAATCACTTCAATTCGCAGTGCTGACCACCCTTATCTTCTGCTTGATTATTCCGGCCGCCGCTGCCGCCCAGACTGCCGTAAGGCAGGCGGGCAGGGTTCTCGACCAGGATGACAACCCGATCGAGGGCGCCAAAGTCGTCGCGACCAATATGCGAACCAATAGATCCCAGGAAACAACCACCGACAAGAACGGACGATTCACCTTCCGGCGCCTGTTCGAGGGCCGCTACGTCTTTACCGTTACCAAGGAAGGCTACATCGGCCACAATGCTGAGATACAGCTCATGCCCAGCAATACGATGCCGCTGATCATGCACCTGCTGCCTGATCCGGGCGCCGGCAAGCCGACAAACGAGGACTTCGCCAGGGCCGCCGAAATGCTGCAGAACCGCCAATACGCCGAAGCCAGGGAAATATTCATCCAGTTCATCGATGCGTTCCCCGAACTGGCTGCCGCCTGGTTCAACCTCGGCATCTGCAGCTATGCATTGCAAGACTTCCCGGGAGCGGCAGAGGCGTTCGACGAGACTATCAAGCTGGAACCGCAAAATACAAATGCAATGATTTTCTCCGCGCAAGCGCATACACAGCTTCGCGAAGTTCCAACGGCAATCGAACTCTATGAGAAATATCTCCAATTAAAGGCCGACGACCTCGAGATCTGGCACACGGTCGGACAGCTCTACAACTTCCAGGGCAACCGCGAGAAGGCCCTGGAGAATTTTAACAAAGCACTGGAGCTGAATCCCGACTACGCCGATTCGCACATCATGAAAGGTTTCACGCTCGTCGAATTGCAACGCCCCGACGAAGCGATTCCCCACCTGGAGAAATACCTCGAGCTGATGCCCGGCTCAGCAGAAGCCGGCAAGGCCAGGGAAGCACTTGCCAAGATCTATCGGGACAAGGGCGATAAGCTGATGTCAGAGGTCAAATACGAGCGGGCGATCGAGTGCCTCACCAAGTACCTCGAGCTCAAACCGGACGCGGAAGACGCCGAGGAAGTGAAGGCGATGATCGAGGCCGCGCAGGCCGAGCTTCAGTAGAAACATTCTTGCAGCCGGCTGCCGTTAAAAGACATTAAAGGGTCCCGATGCCGGGCATCGGGACCCTCAACTTTTTGTGGTTCGATTTAACCGGAATTCAGAAATACGGCCGGCGCGTCAAACGGCCGGTCAGTAATGTTTCTCCATGTACTGCTCGATCTTGTCGTAGGCGCTGTTAAGAGTATCGAGGTCCGGCAGGAAGACCACGCGGCAGTGGCGCGTGCCCTCCTTCTCCCCGAATCCGGACCCATGCACTACAAGAACGCCGGTCTCGAACAGCAGCCCTTTCACCCACTCCTCGTCGGTGTCATCGATCTCCAGGCGCGGGAATGCGTAGAAAGCCCCGAGCGGCTTCACGCAGGAGATGTGCTTGATTTCGTTGAGCCGCTTGAAAGTCAGATCGCGCCGCTGCCGTAACTTCTCGACCGCTCCCGCCAGGTGGCTGTTGTCGCCCAACAGCGCGGGCTTGATGGCGTACTGTTCGGGGTGATTCGCGCACAGACGAGCCCTGACAATCTTGTTGACGTTCTCGGCATAATTGTCGATCAACTCCGGGGCGCCGCTGAAAATTGCCCAACCAATCCGCCAGCCCGGCGCCATGTAATTCTTGCTGAGGCCGTTGAACGTCACCACCGGAAGCTCGGTGTCCAGGGAGGCCAGAGAGTGATGCGGCAGATCGTCGAGGATCAGCTTGCTGTAAATCTCATCCATGAAGACGAGCAGGTTGTGATCGCGGGCCACCTCGGCCAACTGCAACAGCTTCTCGCGCGTGCAGACCGATCCGGTGGGATTGTTGGGATTGATGATCACAAGCGCCCGGGTGCGGTTGTTGATCCTCGACACTATATCGTCGATGTTCGGCTGCCAGCCGTCATCCTCGTCGAGATAGTAGTAGTTTTCGGTAGCTTGAAGCTTCGACAGGATCGCGGAGTAGAGCGGATACCCCGGCGCCGGGATCAGAACATTCTCGCCGGGCTCCAGTAGAGCCGTCAGGCATAAATCTATGGCCTCGCTGCCGCCGGTCGACACAAAGACATTCCTGATCGTCTTGATGCCGTAGAGCTCCTCGGCTTCACTCCTGATGGCATCCACCGCTTCGGGGATTCCCGACGCAGGTGAGTAGCCGCTGAGCCCGCGGTGCAGCGCGTCCAAAGTGGCTTCCTTTAACAGCTCGGGAACGTCGAAGTCGAACTGGCAGGGATCGCCGATATTGAGCGATAGAATCTGCTTTCCGCTTTTCCTGACCTGATCTGAAAGAAGAACTATATCGCGGATGGCGTAGCGCACGCCGTCCACCCGGGATGATGGTTTAATCGGTTTCATAACTTCTCTCCTCATGCTGGGCAACTAGAGTATAAATCGTTCCAGAATTCGCGACAAGTAACAGAAAGAATCTACGTCCTTTCCCACCGACCCGGCGCCACCTGTCCATTGTGGAATCAACGGAAATATGTATATAGTTGCGGCGGAGGCATTTCCGAACCTATATGTCGGCAGAAAGCCCGCGACCGATTCCGCGCCCGCTGGTGATCGCCCATCGCGGGCAGGCATCCTCACACCCCGAAAACACCTTGGCCGCTTTCGAGGCGGCGCTGGCCACGGGCGCCGACGGCATCGAGTGCGATTCGCGGCTCAGCGCCGACGGCGTGCCGGTAGTGATCCACGACTCCAGCCTCCAACGCACAGCCGGCGTCCGGGGCAAGGTCGGATCCCGCACGCTGAATCAGTTGCGCCTGCTCGACGCGGGCGGGGGGGAGTCGATACCCACGCTCGCGGAAACCGCTGATCTTTGCCGCGGCAAGGCGCTGCTTTGCCTTGAATACAAGGAAGTCCAGGCGGTGGCGCCGTCGATCGCGGCGCTCAAGAGCCACCACGCCGGAGGCCTGATGTTCTGCAGCTTCCTCCCCAAAGCGCTGCGAGCATGCAAGGAGTTGTGGCCGGAAGTGCCTACATTGCTGATAACCGGTTCGCGCAATCCCAATCCCATCGTCCGCTGGCGCGAATCCTTTCCGCTGGCAGCTATAAGGCGCGTCGATGCCGACGGCCTCTCTTGCCACCACTCGGTGCTCACGCCCAAGCGTGCCGGGCAGGTGCGCTCGGCCGGGTTGGGGCTGGTGGCCTGGTGCACTGTCGAGGAGGAAAACGAACCGCCCACCTGGTTCGAAAAAGCAATCGAGACGCACCCCGACGCTCTGGTCACGACCTGGCCTGTGAAATTGATGGAGCTGCTGAACTGATTTTCCCGCGATGTCTTGCTCAGCGGGGATCGTAGCGCATCAACGCCGCAAACGAGATCAGCCCGGCGGCAAGGTTGTAGAGCACAAGCCAGATCAGCTGCCACCAGGGCGTTTCCTGCCGATTCGCCGCTCCAGACGCCGACCATACCGCCGTCCCACGGGGTACTGAATCCAGGGGCACTTCCTTCGTCGAAAAAGTGTTTCGCTCTATTGACCTGTTGCCGTAAACCAGATGAGCGCTCTCGCTGTCCCGCCCGTCGCGCTCGACCACGAAGTCATGCAGTATGCGCCGGTAGCGCTCAGCGCTTTCGCGCAGCAGGCTGAATCCGTGGATGCCGGTGCCGCACAACGTCTGCAGGCTGTCCGAAAGCAGGCCGTAAGGAGAAATCCAGGAGACGCCCTGAGCCAGCAACACCTGTTGCACCCGCGCTCCTGAAGCGCCGTCGCGCACTCGCTGTTGCCCCTAGCAAATTCGCTGACTTGCTTCCGCCCTCATCGGCATTTGCGGCTAGAATGGATCGCCGCTGAAGCGTCCGATGTACGGAGGGTAGCTGTCCCAGATCTCGTCGCCCAACCTCTCCTGTTCCCCCGAAACCCACTGCTGCTGGGGAATGTCCACCATCTGCTCCGACACCAATCTGCTTACGCCCGGAGTGGCGACGACCGCCAGCACCCAGAAAACCAGCAGAATAACCAGCGCGACGGCCGGACGCGAAGTCATCGCGCTGGCCGCCATCCCCACAAGGATGAACAATGAGATGTAAAAAATCGAGATGAAAAAGGACCAGGCGAGCGGCAGCAGAACCTCGCCGGACAAGGGCGGACCGTCGAGTAGTTCCAACGCCACAAGGTTGACTACTAATCCAAGCACAAGCGCCGCCAAAGCCACGGCCAGCAGGCCTAGATAGTTACCGGCGAAGAGGCTCAGCCTCGAAACCGGATTGGCGAGCACCTGGCGCAGCGTCCCGTCGCGCTTCTCGCCGGATACCGAGCCGAAACTGATAACAATGGCAAGAAGCGCCATAAGGCCGCCGACGATGAAATTCCAATCGACCGAATTCAGCAATGGCAGCTTGTAATTGCCCCGCCCCTCGTGCCCCAACTCCAGGCGCGCGAAGGCGTTCATCACCACGGTATTCGGCAGCATCCTGCTTCCGCCCTCTGCCACGAAAGCAAGCGGAGAGGGAGGCTTCTGGAAATGCTGGTGGAACGATGAGAGCTGCTGGAGATTCGAACTGTTGTTCTCCAGGCCCCTGGTATTCTGAGCCACCGACTCCAGATAGCCTTCCCGCTCGACGCGGTAGCGCTCCGCGCCCACTATCCCGTTAAAAAGGAATGACAAAACCACCAGCGCCGCGAGGAAGAGGAATTTCGCGTCCTTCAACCCATCCAACATCTTCAGGCGTGCAATTGACAGCATCGTTCCAACCTCAACGTACGTCGTATCGGATAAAGGCGACAAAGCCCACGGCAAACACAACAAGAGCTCCGAACGCCAGGGCGCCTACCGGAACAAGAGCCCCATTGAAATCCGAGCCGCCCTCGATCCCGCCGTACGGCGTTGTTTCCTCCGCGGGCAACGGACCCCAGGTGTGTGGCCCGACCTGCTCCCGGTAAAGCATCGGATTCTGCATCGCCATCTGCCGGTACTGCCGCACACGCTGCTGATACATCTCGTCGCCGATAGTCGCCTCATCTCTGCGGGTGAAGAACTGCAGCGCGTTCCTGCCGAAATAACCCCGGCTCCTGAACCCCTCGATAAGCTGCTCGCGGTAGCGGCGCGCCGAGCGCATGAATTTCTCATAGGCGGAGATGTCGGTTCCCGAAAGCAGGGTAAACGCGTCGCGCAGATGGTGGGCGGGCGCTATCAACGAGAGGGTGCCCGCGAGCGAAACCTGGCGGTCGCGCTGCGACTCATGGCTCCTAAAAACCGCCCAAGTTCGGTCGGCGTTGGAAAACATCAGCGGTTCGATGAAGCGCACGTAATCGGCGGTCTGGCGGTAGTTCTCGAGGCCGCCGTCGAACATCCAGTAGCCGCCCTCACTGCCGTAGCCGCCCGTCCAGCCCGACGTGGCCCTGGGATGGGACTCATAGAAGTCCCTCAACTTCGCCCTGTACTCCTCGCGGATCTCGTCTTCCAGCCTCGTGATCTCCGTCGGTGACGGCGGCGGCACGAACAAGCCCGATGCCTCCTGCGCGGCGCCCGGGATAACTAGAACACCCAGAGCCCAGATCAGCAGCGCCAGCACCAGCGCGGTCGACGAGCGCCTCACCAGCACCGAGCTCAGCAGCCCAAGCGCAATGAACACGGCGGCGTAGAGCAAACCGGCCACAATCATCAGCGCGAGCGCAGCCCACTGAACCGAGGTGAACTGAACGCCGAAAACGAAAGACAGCACCAGCAGGCTGCATGCGGACGAAACCAGGAAGGGAATGGCAATGCATATCAGCCCCGCAGTGAACTTGGCCGCATATATCGTCCCGCGCCGGACGATGCCGATGCTCAGCAGTTTCAGCGTCCCCACTTCGCGCTCGCCGCTGACGGCGTCGTATGTGAACAACAGACTGAAGAGGCTGATCACAACCGTGAAGATGCTCAGTAGATCGAAGGGAGGCAGTGCCGCCATCAGAATGTTATCGGTAAAGCTTCCGGTCGCCTCGCTTGGAACCCTCCAGCGCAAAATCCTGACGCTGTTACCCAGCCGCCTGTTCTCGCCCTCCGCAAATATACTCAGAAGCGTGGGGGGGCGGTGCACCGTCGGGCTCACCTGCGTCGGGACGTAAACCTCCTCCGCCTCGTGCCGCGAGCTCATCTCCGCCGCGCTGAGATAGGAGTCGTTCCGCCGCTTGTAGTCGTCAGCCAGCACCCAGACGCTCACAACCACCAGGGCAAATATCGTCACCAGGGCGGCCGCGAAGCGGAACGTCAGCAGATGCTGGCGCACTTCCTTGGAAACCAGGTCAAGAAACATTCTCCTCCCCCTTTATCCGTTTTGACTCAACAGACCGGTCAAGAGTTGCCCCAAACTGTTATTTTTTTTACTCAAATGTCGAATTCAGAGGGAAACTGTTTGAATGCCTGTGCTGTGCTGATTATAAACAATGCGACTTTGCAGATGCCGCGCCGGCAGCGGCCGGGCTCCCAAGCGCACTCAAAAAGAAACACTCAGCCGATTCTGATTCCTGCGTAGCCGACCACGCGCGAGCGGTCGCCGAAGATGTCGCCGGAAGTGGCATACTTGATCAGATCCGCCTTTGTCGCGCCCAGCTCGAGCGCGGCCACAAGCGCGACGGTGACCGGCGCCACCCCGCACATCGAGATCTGCTCGCCGAGTACGGTCTGCAACAGGCCCTGCGGATCGAGCTCGAGGATTTTATTTATCGCCTTGCGATCTATCTCGCGAGCCAGCTCGTCCTCATGGAAGTGGCTCATGTCGGTGCTGGCGACAATCAGTACTCCCTCCCCCGCTTCCCTGATCGCTCCAGCCATCGCCTTGCCGATTTCCTCCAGATCGTTATATCGGTGGGTCCGCAGGCAGATCGGTACGAACTTGGGGTCCTTGGATGACCATCTGATGAACGGCAGTTGAACTTCCAGAGAGTGCTCGCGCATGTGGGCGAGATGGTCTTCTTCCAGCAGCTTCGAGCGAGAGGTGATGGCGGCTGCCAGCTCAGCGTCGATAGGCACGTCGGCGCCGGGTATCGACCACGCCCCTTCGCTCATGATCGCAGCAGCCGCGCCGAGGCCGGTGTGGTTTGGGCTGAGCACGATAAAGCGCTCGGGCACGACTACGCTCGAAAAGACGGCGCCGGCCACGTGACCGGAATACACGTACCCGGCATGCGGGCTGACGACGGCAAGGGCTTCCCGACGCTCGCTGTCGGTGAGCATATACGAGCCGACTTCGCGGGCGAGTTCCTCGCTGCTCGCCGGGTAAAACTGCCCGGCGACGGCAGGTGGCCTGATCACCAGTCCCCTCCTCTCTTCAGATCGTAATGATGATCCGCGCCTCGGCACGCGCACTCTGGAGCCAGACATCCAGCCGGTTGTTGACGTCGCGCTCGATCAAAAGCTGTTCGAGTTGCCCCTTGACCTCCTCGAACGGAGGCAGCGGTTCCTCGGGATACTGCGCCCGGAACTGCGCGGACCAGTCCCCCTCATAAAACTCGCGGATTTCGTCTTCTGCTACCTCATTATAACGCCTGAACCGATAATCGACGAATTTCAGCACCAGCAGCCGCTTGCGCAGCGATTCACGCAAGCCGGCCAGGGTCATACCCCGGGAGCCTAATTCCCTCTCCATCTCGCTTAACGACCCGAAGCGCTCGGCAAGAGTGCCCAGAGCGGTATCCACCTCACTCTCGCTCACCGTGAAGATCTTCAGCCTTTGAATCTCGGCGAGTATCAGAGCCTGGTTGATCAGAGCCTCGAGATTGGTCCTCATCAATTGGGGAAGATCCTCTTCGGCCGCTGCTTGCTCGGGCAGGGTCTGGCGCAGCTCGCTCAGCATGATCGGCTCGTCATTGACGATGGCGACAACGCGGTCGGCCACCTGCTGCTGAGGCAGTAACACAAAAATCAGTAATATCAGACTAAAACGCATGACCGAAACTGAAAACCAGGGTTTCGTCGTAACCGCTGAGATCCCAGCTGTAGTCGACGCGCAGCGGTCCCAGCGGTGTCGCATAACGCAAGCCCATGCCCGCCGCGTGCACCAGTTTGCTGAAGCTGAAATCGCTCACGTAAGGAAAAGCGGAGCCGGAATCATAAAACACCACTCCTCCCAGCTCCCACCAAAGCGGGAAACGGAATTCGAGATTGCTGATCAGCAGAGAGTTGCCATAGACGGTGAACGGCATCTGTCCTATGTCTTCGGGGCGCGGCTCGCTCAGCTCGAATCCGCGCATCGTCGTGATCCCGTTGAAGAAGAACTGCTCGCTCAGCGGCAAATCCTCGCTACCCGCGAACGGCCAAGCCAGGCCCAGCCGCGCGCCGGCGGCAAGGACGGAGCCGGCGGGAAGCGGCTTGAAAGTGTAGAACTGGAATTGGCTCTTGAAGTAATCGGCTTCGCTCCTCAGCCAGCCGGGAGAATACTGGAAAATCGCGTTGGCGAGGTAGCCGCGGGTCGGATCGACGATGTCGTCGCGCCGGTCGCGCGTCAGGATGGCCGACACCAGCGAGAGCCTGATGCTCCGATCGAACCTGCTGATGAAGAATCCCTCGGCCTCGTCGAACAGGTCAATCCATTTATACTGGTAGCGCCCGATGATGTCCCACCCGGCGATGCGGAATCCCGACGACTCGACCATCACACCCTTGCGCCGTGCGCTGAAACCTTGCTCCCTGACCTCCTCGTAGAAAAAACGCAGAATATTATCGATGCGGCCGCGGAAGATCCTCGGAGCGCGGAAGGAGATCTGGTAGCGCTGTTGCAGGCTGGAGACCCGCGTGCTGAAGGAAACCTCGGCATTGCGCCCAGCGATGTTGGTGTTGGAGACGCCGAAGGAAAAACGGAGCTTCTCCTCGCTGTCCACGCCGATGCCGTAGAGCAAGGAATAAGGCGAGGTTTCACGAACCCTGACCACGACGCGGCGGTCGCGGCGCCCGAGCTGGTCATCCACTCCGCCAACAACCACGCGGTTGAACACACCCAGCCTGTAAAGCGACCGCTGGCTCTCGGCAAGTTCCCTGCGGCTGAAGGGATCGCCCTCGCCGAATGTCAGGGCGCGGCGGATCACGCCGTCGTGTGTGATATCGTTGCCCGCGATGATTACTTTGGCGATCCGGCTGGCTCTGCCTTCGTCGATTTCGAAAACCAGGTCGCGCGTTTCGGCGCTGCCCACAATACTGGTGGCGATACGGGCCTCGGCATAACCCTCTGCATCATAAAAACTAATGAGGTTTTCCATGGCCCGGGCTACCGCGGTGGACGATAAAACATCGCCCGCTTCGAAGCCGGCTTTTTCCGCCAGCACATCCGCGCTTATCGACTCGTTGCCGCTAAACACGATGCTGCGCGCCCGTGTCAACGGGCCGGTGTCGAAGATAAGCCGCACGTCGACGCGCCGGTCACCATCATGGCGCTCCACCTCCCGGTCGATCAGGACCGCTTGGCGGTAGCCCTCGTTGCCGACTAACTGCAGCACACGCCTGACGTCAGCCTCCAGGTTCTCGCGACTGAAGGTGGCCGTTGCGAACCAACCCTGCTTGGTCAGCGACAGCTGTGGCCTGATCCGGCTCTCTGTTTCTTTATCGAGCCCCTCGATTTCCAGACGTCCGACCTTGAAACCGGTACCTCTTGCTACAGAGAGGGTGACATTGACGGAGCCCAGCTCGAAATCCACCTCCACATTCGACTTCACAGCCGCGTCTATGTGGCCCAATGTCTGCAGATGGCGCTCGATGTTGCCGCGCCCGTTCTCCACTATCCTGTCTAGAGGAACATTGCGATCCTGGAAGGGAATCAACTCCCGCCAATCCCTTACCACCTCTTCGGAGGGTTCGAAAGAAAGCTCGATCAGCGGGCCAGCGTTCACAGTCAGCCGAATATCGACGGCGTTGTCCTGCCGGTCGAATTCCGGCTCGCCGGAGATGATGTCGATCGTCAGATAGCCATGCTCAATGTAATGTTTTCTTAGCCTCCCCAGATCATCCGCAAAAGCCTTCTCTCTGAACGGCTTTCTGATGCTTGTGGAGCTGAATATCGCAAGAATCTCCTCCTCCGACATCACTGGAAATCCCTCAAGTTCCAGTTTCCTCAGCATTGTCTGCCCGCCGGGGGCGATGTTTATCTCCAGGCGGACTCCGCCGGTCTCGAGGTTGGTCATATGGTAGAGCTGGATATTGGCGTTCCAGTAGCCCGCCTCCCGGTAGCGCTCTTCTATCGCCGCCGCGATCGCCCGGCCGCGGTCGGAGCCGAAGCGAGGGTTCCGGTCCAGCCTCGCAGCGCTGACCACGGCGCGCCTGCTCAGCGGGCCGGCGCCAAGAATCGTCACGCCTTCGACAAGCGGAATCTCCTCCAGCTCGATCGTCAACGCGATGCCACCCTCCAGCGGCTCCCACAGAGCCCGCACGTCGCTGTAAACTCCGAGCCGGAAGATATTCTTGAGTGATGTTCTCAGTGCGTCGGGCGAGAACGGCTCCCCAACTTTCATCTCCAGTAGCTCGAACAACGATTCGCCCGCCTGGGGCAGAAAGGTTATCGACTTCACCTCCGCGCCCGGCGGCGGCAGGGCCTCCTCCTGGGCAGCCAGCGGCAACGCGGCCGTCAACAACAACAGTATCGATGCCGCAAAACGCATCGCCTCACCTGAAGCTGTGTTTGAGGTGAATGTCGATCGCATAGGAACCATCTTCTTCACGGCTGCCGACAATCATCATCGTCGGACTCAGCTGATACTCGAGCACCAGCACCTGGTTCGCGCTCTTCGAAAGGTTGCGCGAGTATATCACGGACAACCGGTCGGTAATCTGCTCGCCAACCGTCATCCGCGGCGAGAGGTTGTTGCTGCCTCCGGCAAAGAACGGGTCGATGCGGAAGCGGTCTATCCCGAACAGCTGCTCGGCGCGCCGCTCGAGCTGGCCCGTGACCTGGCGGGTGATGAATCCGCTGAGCGCCAGGCCTAACAGCTGCTCCTGAAGGCGCTCGGTGTCGGAAGGAAACGGATTCTGACGCACCTTGCCGACCGCCAGCAGATGCAGAATGTCGATCGTGCTCTCCGAGGGATCCGATGTCAGCGTCGGATAAAGACGGTCGGGTGTCCCGTGGAACTCCAGGAATACCCGGTACTCCTTGATCTGCGTTTCCGCACGGAAGTCGAAATGGGGTTCGATCCGATACGGATTGACGAAATCGATCACGCCGCTGGTGATCGTATACCGCCGGTCGCGGTAGAATACCTGCCCCTCCTTAACCTCCGCACGGCCCGTGATAACCGGCTCGGCGGCGGTGCCGACTATCTGAAGATCAAGGATAACCTCCATGTCAGCGAAGTTGTTATCCATCCTGATGTCCTCCTCGCCGCGCAAAGCGAGGTCCAGGCGCAAATTGCGCAATTCCTCGGCGGCGACCTGCAGGGGCTGCTGCTGCGCCCGCAGTATCTCCGCCTCGGGATCGAAGCGCCTGGTATAGAGAGCGCTGCGGACATCTATCTCCCCCGTCAGGATGGAGTCCTGCAGGTTGCCACGCAGGATCAGGGAGGAGTCGACCACAGCATCCAGTTCCTTCGGGATCGACAGTTCCACGCCTGTGCCTTCGATGTTGAACTGGAAGTCGGAGGGCTGAAGCGCCGCGAAATCGAGCAGAACAAAGCCGTCGAGGTTGACTACGCCCCCGGAGAAGAAGGCCCTCGCACGCCCGATTTCCACACGCTCGTTCTCGATTCGCAGCTCGCCCTGCATGTTCGACAGCGACAGGTTCGACTCCTTGTGGCGCACGAAGCCGTCGGTCACTCGCACCAAGCCGTTTATCAGAGGTTTCTCAATGCTGCCTCTGATGTTCAGCTCTTCGAACACCGCGCCGCCGCCGAAACTGAAGTCGGGGAGGAAATCACTCAGAGCCACGAGGTTCACGCTGCCGTCCAGCTTGAAATTGAGACTTAGGGGGGCGGAGAGGCCCACCGATCCCCCCACATTCAGCTTGTAGATGCCTTGGTCAATGCTGATGTCGTTGAGATAAACGCGGTCTCCGGCATAGCGGATTGTAACCGGCCCCTCGCTTCCGGCTGAAAACTGCTCCAGGCCGGCTTGCACCCTCCCGAGCCTCAGCTCGGCCTCAAATCCGGTATCTGCCAGCTTCAGGCGGGCGCTCGCTCCGTTGCTGACCTGGAGATAAAGCCTTGCGTCTGGCATGAATTCCTGCGCCAACGCCGAAAGATCAATTGAATCGTTCTCCAGCTCGAGACTTATCTCATCGTGGCGGTCTCCCAGCAATTCCGCATTAATCTTGTAATCCTGTCCGCCCGATGTGATCGAGAGCGCCGCTTTGCTGCCGTCTGCGCGCAACTGGCCCGTGATGTCGCCCAACGCCAGGCCGCCCGCTCCTGCTCCCGCAATCGAGAAATCGAACAGCCCGTTGGCGGCCAGCCGATGACCGTTTGCGTCGATGTTTACATCGACGGTTCCCTTGAGCTGCGACCCCGGCGCAAGCAGCTCGACATAGTTTTCCAACTGAATACCGCTTGCCCGAAGCGAAGCGCGCCAGTCCTCGCTCACCGTGTCGTAATCGACGCTGCCCTGTATCCGTACGCCCCCGGGACCCACGGCATCCAGATCGCGAAGCGCCAATCGCTCGCCGAATGCGACCTCCGCCTCCGCGTGATCGAAGCTGATGTCGCGAAACGTGAGCGAGCGCACCTTGACCTTGCCGCCGCCGACGAACTCATTGCCGATGTTAAGAGAGAGCTGCCCCTCGCCGATCCCGGTGAGGCCGATTGGCTCCATGCCGGCAAGGCTTTCCAGGCCGGCAAGATCGAGCTCGGCAAACTCGAGATTGAACTCGGCTTCCGCCGCCTGACCCGGCGGGAAGCTGACCTTGCCCTGAATATCCATGGCGCTCAGCCCATCGCGAAGGCGAATCTGCGGAAACCGAAGCTCCCCTCCGGCCCACTCCAACCGCATCGTGCCGTTGCCGAGACTGCGGCCCATGTAACGCACGCTCGAGGACCTGACTCTCAGATCGACTGCCGGATCATCGAGCCTGCCGCTCAACCTCAATACCGCCTGGCCGCTTGCCTCGAAAGAGCGGACGATCGACGCGATCGGGTACTGCTCCTCCGGCGATCCCTGGTCGAGCCCGAGAACACGGCCAAGGTTGGTCAGCGCCAACGCCACCTCCTCGGTGCCGACGGAACGGGAACGGAGCACGAGATTGAGACTCTTGGAATCCACCGCCCCGTTGATCCTGATTTCAGAGAGAGGCGTGCGGGCAATAAAATTCTCTCCAAGGAGCAGTGCGTTATCGCTGAACTCAAAATGCCCGGATAAGGCTACCGGGATATATGTTTGGCTGAATATCTCAAAGTCCCTGCCGGCGCCGACAGCAGCCACCGCCTCCCTGTACGGGCGCTCACTGCCCTCCTTCCAGGTCGTGGAAATATCGCCTGAGACAAACAACTCCTCGGGCCTCTGCAGATCGAGGGATAGGGAGAAAGAGCCGTCCAGCCGGCCCCTGACCTGGATCTTCTCCAGGCCGGCTGCTCTGAGAACCTTAGGGATGTCGAGCTGCTCGGCATTCATGCGGGCTGTGACAACGGGATTATCAAAAATCCGCGCCACCTCGACGGAGCCGCTGACATGGCCGTCGAGCACATCCGCCTCAAGCTCCTCGCTACGGAGCTCGTCTCCGGAAAACACCAGCCTGTTGCGCAGCCTTTCAATCAGAAGGTCGCCGACACGCAACCTCGGAACCAGCGTTTCCGCTTCGGCCTGCAACCGGCCGTCGGCATATCTCAGGCTGCCGGAGGCCTCGAGCCAACCGGATATAACACCCTGACCCTCAAGGCTCAACAGTCCCAGGTCGGCTTCGAGCTCTACCTCCGCCGTCGCGTTACCCGTCGTAAAGTCATAGCTGCCCTCATTCACGAACAGCCTCGAGCCGTAATCGCCCCTGAGTCTCGCCGCACCTGAAAGCACATTGCCGGCCGCCGCGAAGCTCAATCCGATATCCGTTGAGACAGGCTTCAAGCCTGGAAGCGTCAACCGCAGACGTTTGAGCTCGGCATCGCCGCGGAAGGCGTCGCGACCGGTCTGCTTCAGGCTGAAAGTGACCTGGCCGGAATCCATGCCCCAGCCAATCGCCTGACCGCTGAAAAGCAACTCACCGTTGTAAACATCGAGGCTCCCGATTCTGACCTCCCCGCCCCCGGCGGGCTCCGTCAGCATGAATTCAGGAAGGTTGTTCTCCCCGTCTGCCGTGTAAACGATATCCACTATCGGCTGAAGCAGAATCAGCTGCTTGATATCAATCACACCTTGAAGGATCGAGCGGTGATCTACCTGCAACAAGACATAATCGATGTAGAGCGGATCGGGAAGGTCGGGCTTGCCCGAGCCGACCCTCAAACCCTTGATCAGGACTCGGCCGCCGAGCAGATCAAAGCGCAGCGACTGCAGCGTCACCGGCCTGCCGAGTGCCTCCTCGGCACCGTCGGTGATCAAACCCATCAGCATCAACTCGAAATCGAGCGATTGGAGATAGAGGCTGGCAAATGCGGCAACCATGGCGGCCGCCAGCAGGCCGTAAAGCAGAATCCTGCCGACTACTGCCGCCAGCACCCGGAAGAAAGCTCCGGGACCGCTTTTATTTTTCTTTTTCTCTTTCGACATCTTAGGATGGAGATATAACACAAAGCACAAGCAAAAGCTGTGAGCTGGGCTTCAGATAGCAAGCCACTGCGAGCATGAGATGGCCTGGGCCTCTCTCATAGGCTTGCCTTGATCGTGAACTTGCTCGCTGGTTTGAGCAGAACATCCTTGTAGAGCTCTGACATCCGGGTCGATATCTGGTTGGCTCGCGCCCAAGCCTTCTTCCGCTTCGACTCGTCTCCGCTCTTATAGGCTGTTTGCAGAGCGCGCAATGTCGAACCGAATTCCAGGCCGAGCATTATGATATTTCTCTTTACCGTCTCATCGCTCAGGTTTTTCATCACCCATGAGAAAAAATCGGCCCAGCTCTTCGCGTTCTCGCGCAGGTTCCGAACCTTCTCGGCCCCCCTGCCTTTCGCCGGCACCTTTACAGCAAGCCCCAGGGCCATCCGCTCGACCATCAGCTTGCGTCCGGCCTCGTTGACTGCAAGATGCTTGTGAACGATCGCCTCATCCTTCAGACTCAAATCGCCCACTCGGTAACGCCGGAACCGATTCTCTGATACCGGCTGTTTGTAGCGCGTTTCTCCTTTTGTTTTTACGCCGTGCTTCTTGAGTATCTTACGGATAGCGTAATTGGTCGGCTTGTGTTTCTTGAGCTCGACGTGGTTGAGAATGTCCGAAAACTTGCATCCCGAGCGATAGAGCTCGACTATCTTCTGCTGCGCCTCACGCGGCCAGCGTCGAAGTTCTCCCTTCTTCCAGGTCAGCTTCACTCCTTGGCTTTTAAGGATGTCGCGGATGACGTAGCCGCTCGGCCGGTACTCCTTCAGCAACTCGCTTTTCCTGATGTCATTGATCAGCATGCCGCTCTCGTACATCCTGACGATCTTGCGCACGATCTGCGGCTTCCAGATGTCGCGCCGGCGGGACGGGCGGAATTTGACCTTGCCCGCGTTGGCCTCCAGTATCCTCACTATCGTCGACTTGGACGTCCTGCAGTCGCCCACCTCGGAATTAACCGAATCCCGGATCGCGCGGATCGATTTGCCCTCGTTGCGCAGCGCGACGATCTTGTCAACCAGCTCCAGTTCCCAGAACTCGGGCTTCCTCTTCTTCTTCCGCCAATTCGCGCTGATACCGTTGGCCTTGAGGATGTTGCGGATTGTGTACTCCGACGGCGACAGCTTGGTTATTTCAGGGAGCTTCAGAATATCTGAAATGAACATGCCCCCCGCGTAGCTTTCCACCACCAGTTTCTGATACTTCTCTCCCCAGATTAGGCCTTTCTTGCGCATAGACCCTCCGCGCCGGGCTTCCCCTACACCATTAATCCTGCTTGGGCGGCTCAACCACTGCCACGAGCTGACCCGTCTCGACTGATTGCCCGGATTTGACTTTCAGCACTGTCACAATTCCCGAAATGGGGGAACGGAGCTCATTCTCCATCTTCATCGCTTCCAGCACGACAATCCCCGTCCCGGCCTCGATCTCCTCACCAGCTTCCTTCAGCACCGCCACCACTCTCCCGGGCATCGGCGCAACGAGCTCAGCCGTCCCGCCCACCGCGCCGGGCGTCAGACCCGTTCCCCGCATACGCCGTGGATCCTGCACCTGCAGATGATGCAGCCTCCCTCCGCTTCGGACAAACCGCACGTTGTCGCCGTTGGGCCCGTTCCATTCGACCACGCGGCCGTCGACGATGCACTGCCGGCGGCCGTCGGGCAGCTGCACGTAGCGCACGCTGTGCTCCTTGCCGTCGGCGGAAACACTCTCCTTGTCCGATGCGCGTTCCAGCGCAAACTTGAACGGTTTCCCATCTATCAGGATCTCTCTCTTCACCGGTTCGGATCCGTATCATTATGCTGATAAGTGTTTTACAAAAAGATTCTGGCCCCTTTCAAACCAATATGCAACATTTTTTGAGGACAAAATGAGAAAAAAACGCAGGAAAAATGGCAACGTCTATACTTCACATTATCCGCTTCAAGGTTTATTACCGATACCTGCGGCAATCTGCCTCAGAGCTTCTTGAAGAGGTTGGAGAAGCGCCCCATCTTTTTCCACTCACAGGTCTTCTCGCCGCGCCCCCTCGGCACCTCGGCCGACGATTCCTTGACTGCCTCCATCCCCAGAGCGGCTCCAATCACCGAATCATGCTCCTTGTAGGGGGCCAGCACTTCCCTCTCCTCCGTCAGGATATGGGTGTCATAGTCCCCTGAGACGAATTCCGCGTGATACATCACGCGGTCGAGGAATGTTGCCGTGGTGATAACTCCGCCAATCCGCAGCTCTCGCAGCGCACGCCGCATGCGCCTGATCGCCGCCTCGCGATCCCTGCCCCAGGTGCAAAGCTTGGCGAGCAGCGGATCATACTCCACGGGCACGGTGCAACCGGCATAGATGCCGGAATCAATCCGCACCCCCGGCCCCCCCGGCCAAAGAATGTGGCTCACGACACCCGGGCAGGGGATGAAATTGCGGTCGGCGTCTTCGGCGATGATGCGGCACTCCACTGCGGCGCCGCGCGGGTGGATGTCCTCCTGGCTGAAGGACAGCTCGGCGCCCGCGGCGATGAACAACTGCTCGCGCACGAGGTCGATGCCCGTGACCAGCTCTGTTATCGGGTGCTCGACCTGCAGGCGAGCATTGACTTCCAGGAAATAGAAATGACCGTCCGGGTCCAGCATGAATTCCACGGTCCCGGCGTTGACATAACTGCAGGCTTTGGCCGCCTGCACAGCCGCCTCGCCCAGCCTGGCCCGCATCGCCGCGTCAACTGCCGGGGAGGGGGTCTCCTCCACAAGCTTCTGGTGGCGCCGCTGCACCGAGCACTCGCGTTCCCCGAGGTAGACGACGTTGCCGTGCGAGTCGGCCAGGATCTGAATCTCGATGTGCCGCGGCCTCTCAATGTACTTCTCTATGAAGATCGTCGCGTCGCCAAAAGCGGAACCGGCCTCGCTGGCGGCCAACTTGAGGCTGCTCGCCAGCTCCGATGACTTGCGCACCAGCCTCATCCCCTTGCCCCCGCCGCCCGCTGAAGCTTTGATCATCAGCGGAAATCCAAGACCCTTCGCCAGCGCTTTCGCCTCATCCAGGCTGGCGACGGGGCCTTCGCTACCGGGGACCACCGGCACGCCCGCGTCGATGGCGATCCGCCGCGCCGACAGCTTGTCCCCCATCATCCGCATCGCTCCGGGCGTCGGGCCGACGAAAACCAGGCCCGCCTCCTCGCACGCCTCGGCGAACGTCGCCTGCTCGCTCAGAAACCCGTAGCCGGGATGAATCGCTTCGGCGCCGTGGTTGAGCGCCGCGTCGATGATTCGGTCCGTCCGCAGGTAACTCTCTGTAGATGGTGGCGGGCCGATGTGCGCAGCCTCGTCGGCCAGCTGCACGTGCAGCGCTGTCTCGTCGATATCGGAGAACACGGCCACCGCCTCGATGCCCAGCTCATGGCAGGCGCGGATTATCCTGACCGCTATCTCTCCCCGATTTGCTATGAGTATCTTTCTGAAAGGAAGCCTATTGTCTGAAGACATATGCGCGCAACTCCTCCTCAAGTTGCTCGCACGGCACTCCGAATACCCTCTCGAGGGTCGAGACGCCGCCGCGGCCGTTTACTTCTTCCTTGATATATCTCATAAATGGCGCGCGGTAGCTACCGTCTTTTCCTTCCATCAAGAAATGTACGAGCATCCAGGCTATCGAGTAGTTGCGCACGAGGTTGCCGCTGTAGAACTGCTCCCGTCCTTCCTTCGAGAGGAAGTCCTCGAAGCGGAAGCGCCAGCCGTGGCGCATTGTTTGCTGCAGCCAGAGAATACGCGCGAGAGGCGGATTATCGGCTCTGATGCTGAGCGGCAGCCGATAGATGGGCGTGTCCCCGGCGCCGCGCATTGGCCTCGCTCCGACGAAAATCCTTCCGAGTTGCAGCTTCCCGTCCCTGTCGATCGCCGAGTTGCCGAAATAGTTGGCAATCCCCTCGTCCAGCCACAACAGCGATCGGTCGCGCGGAAAGCCGAGAATTGTGTGGTTGTAGTGATGCGTGGCCTCATGAATCAGCGTCCGCAGAGTGCCTTTACCGCGGTTGGGGTCGGGATACAGAGCGATGATACCGCTCTCGTAATGCCCCGCCGTGCGTACTGCGTCGCCGTTTCCGGACCTCGCCTCCGGATAGAACTCCTGATAGGCATCGAACGAGGGCATCAGCAGCACGAAAACCTTCCTCTCGCTGGTTTCCTCGGTAATCAGCGGGGCAAATGTTTCGAGATAAGTGGTTCTCAGGTTCCTCAGGATTCGCTCGGCCTCACCGGCCCACCCCCTGTCTTTAAAGCGGATGATGAACTCGCCGATGCGGATCTCCCCCACCTCATCGCCCATCAGCCTCGTAGCCAATAGCAGCCGCCCGGGTTCCACACCCAGCGGCAACGCGGCGAGATCGGAAGAACTGTAGTGGGTGAATAGGTCCCCCGCAGCGGATGGATCCAGGAGGGCCTTGTCGATGGAGACGGCGTCGGGCGGATCGACCCCGACAAATATCTCCACCTTCATCTGCTTCTTGCCGCCCTCGCTGACGCCCTCACCCGGCTCCAGCACTGGCGTGCCCCCGCGCACCGAGGCTGCCCCGGCTGCAGGGCCAACACTTTTTACAAAGCTGTGCACCCAGCCCTTGCCGATCGAGAATTCCAGCAGGAACCAACCGTCCTTTTCCGCAAGGGAGAGCAGGTTGGCCTGTTTGCGGACCTCGCCGATGATCGGGCTGTGAATATCCGGCTTGGCGAATATCAGGTGGCCCTCACCGACAAGCACGTAGTGCGGGCCCTGAATAAACCTCACGTTTACATGAGGGCGGGGTTGCGGTCCCGCATAATCCTCACGGGGAGGAGTCTTTACCGGAAGAATCTTGAGCATTGCAAAAACGGGATCGTTCCGCGTTAGCCACTTCCCAGCATCGCTATCGGGCCAGAGCACGATCGTGAAGACTGACGCCGCCTCGGCGATGACAAGAATCGCCGACAGCAGTAGCACCCAACTGGTTATCTTGCGCGCAATGGACACTAACTGACCCCGTTATACAAAATCTAGCACACAGGGCTCAAAGGTGAAGTAGTTCATATTACACACACTGAATGGACCGGGCGGGAACGATGCGTTCCCTGACGCCTGCTTTCAACGCCTCGGAAGCGGGTCTGACCGGTGTGCTGTTAGCCCCTCAGAGTGGTATGTTGCCGTGCTTGCGCGGCGGATTGGAATCGACCTTGCTCTCGATCATCTCCAGCGCGGCGATCAGCTTCGGCCGCGTCTCGCGCGGCAAAATCACCTCGTCAATGTAGCCGCGCTCGGCGGCGATGTAGGGGTTGGCAAACTTCTCGCGGAACTCCGCCACGCGCTCCTCGATGAACGCCTCCTTGTCCTCAGCCTGCGCGATCTCGTTACGCATCAGGATGTTCACCGCCCCGCGCGAGCCCATCACCGCGATCTCAGAGGTCGGATAAGCGAAGTTAACGTCGGTGCGGATCTGCTTGGAGGCCATGACGCAGTAGGCCCCGCCGTAACTCTTGCGCGTGATCAGGGTAATCTTGGGCACAGTCGCCTCGGCAAATGCGTAAAGCAGCTTGGCGCCGTGACGGATGATGCCGCCGAATTCCTGTTTCACGCCCGGCAGGAAGCCCGGCACGTCCTCGAAGGTGATCAGCGGAATGTTGAAGGCGTCGCAGAAGCGCACGAACCGCGCCCCCTTGATCGACGCGTCGATGTCCAGCACGCCGGCCAGGTGATCCGGCTGGTTGGCGACGATGCCGACGCTGTGGCCGCCGAGCCTGGCGAAGCCGACCACCAGGTTGCGACCCCAGTGCTGATGGACCTCGAAGAAATAGCCCTCGTCGACCACCAGGGTGATGATGCCCTTGATGTCGTAGGGCTGGTTGGGGTTGTCGGGCACGACAGCGTCGAGCGCGGCTTCGGTACGGTCGGGTGGGTCCTCGCTCTCCTTGAACGGCGGATCCTCGCGATTGTTGCCGGGAAGGAAGGAGAGCAGCTCGCGGATGCCGTCGAGGCAGTGCTGGTCGTCGGGATAGGCGAAGTGGGCCACTCCGGAGGTGGAGTTGTGCGTCATCGCGCCGCCGAGTTGTTCCTTAGTCACCTCCTCGTGCGTGACCGTCTTGATCACGTCGGGGCCGGTGATGAACATATACGAAGTGTGCTGCACCATGAAGATGAAATCGGTGATCGCCGGGCTGTAAACGGCGCCCCCGGCGCAGGGGCCCATAATCGCGCTGATCTGCGGCACCACGCCGCTGGCGATCGTGTTGCGCAGGAAGATGTCTGCGTAACCCGCCAGGCTGACCACCCCCTCCTGGATTCGGGCGCCCCCCGAGTCGTTGAGGCCGATGATCGGCACACCCATCTTCATCGCCAGGTCCATCACCTTGCAGATCTTCTCGGCGTAGGCCTCGCTCAGCGAACCGCCGAACACCGTGAAGTCCTGCGCGAAGAAATAGACCCGGCGCCCGTTGATCCGCCCGTAGCCGGTGATCACGCCGTCGCCCGGGAACTTCTTCTTCTCCATGCCGAAGTCGGTGCTGCGATGGGTGACATAGCGGTCGATCTCGTTGAAGCTTCCTGGATCGAGCAGGTACTCCACACGCTCGCGCGCAGTCATCTTGCCGGCATCGTGCTGACGCTTGACCCGCGCCTCCCCCCCGGCCTTCAGGGCTTCCTCGTTGCGGCGCTCAAGCTCCCTGAATTTGTCCTCCACACTCATAGTTTCCCCCTCGCCAATAGGGATGAATATGTAATTGACGCAGATTATAGCAGAGAAAGATCGCTTCCTGAGAAATCATGGTTAGTCGATTAGGTATCAGAGTCGGAACTAATCCTGAACGAGATCGGATGCCGCGGCAGGAACGTCCTCGCCCCCGCTCTTGCGGTAATTGACCAGGTATTCATCGGGCAGGTGGATGGCGATCGCGTCGCGCACGTCGCTCATCAGCTTTTCCCGATCGCGCTTGCCGTACTTCGTTGTGTCGATCGGCTTGCCGATCACCAGCTTGATCGTGCCCTTGTGCACGCGCCAGGAGTTCTTGCGGATGATGTCCTTGGTGCCGACGATACTGACCGGCAATATCGGCACTCCGGCCCTCATCGCCAGCAGGAAGCCACCCTGCTTGAACTCCTGCAGCAGAGCGTCGGGCTGGCGGGTGCCCTCGGGGAAGAAGAGGATGGTGGTGCCGGAGCGAATCCTGTCGGCCGCCTCCAGCAGGCTCTTGGCCGAAGCGCGCGGATTGCTGCGGTCGACGGCGATCGTGCCGTAGCGCTTCAGGTGCCATCCCATGAACGGTGTGCGGAGCCACTCCTTGCGGGCAATCCAGCGAAACTGCACGGGGATCCAGCCGCCCAAAATGAGGATGTCGTAGATCGCCTGGTGGTTGGCGGCGAACATCTGCGGACCGTCCCGCAGGGCGTTCTCCGCTCCCTCCACCACCACCTTCGTGCGGCTGCTCCGGCAGCACCAGCGGCTCCACGTGCGCATGCAATAGTGCTGGAACCTGCCCGTTTTGGAAAAGAGGGAGCCGATTACGGAGAGCGTCCCCCACAATACCGTGCTGACGACCCCTCCAGTCCACGCGATGACTGAAAATATTATCGATCCAGATCCCATAACTTCCGCCAGATGAAAGAATTGTAGGAAGTCGCTCCGATGGAGTCAACAATTGATAGCCGATCCGCCCTGTGGTAGCCTCTTTCCCACCTGTACGAAAGGATTTTTCGCGTTGAAAACTCTCTATTTCGACTGCTTCGCCGGCATCAGCGGTGACATGGTTCTGGGCGCGCTGGTCGACCTCGGTGCCGATCGCGACGCGCTCCTCGCCGCGCTGGAAACGCTGCCGGTCGAAGGCTTCAAGCTCTCGTTCGAGCGTGCCAACAAAAACGGTATCGAGGCTACGCACGCGATTGTCGAGACCGACGAGGATCACCATCACCGCGGCCTGAGCAAGATTATCAGCATCATCGACGGCAGCGGCGTCAGCGGCAAAGCCAGGCAGCTCGCAAAGGATATTTTCACCCGCCTGGGGAAGGCGGAGGCCGAGATTCACGGTGTCGACATCGAAGAGATCCACTTTCACGAAGTCGGGGCCCTCGACGCCATCGTCGATATCGTCGGCGCGGCCGTCGCTCTCGATTTGATCGGAGCCGAGGCCGTCATCGGCTCGCCCGTGCGGACCGGCTTCGGCACGGTCCGTTGCGCCCACGGCGATTACCCGATACCCGCCCCTGCGACTGCGCTGCTGCTGCGCGACGTCCCTGTTTACGCGGGCGAGCTGGAGGGAGAGTGGTCCACCCCCACCGGCGCGGCCATCCTCACCTCCATCTGCAGCGACTTCAGGAGCATGCCGGCCATGAAGGTGCATCGCATCGGCTACGGCGCGGGCAAACGCTCTGTGGAGAGCATGCCCAACCTGCTTCGCGTCTTTCTGGGAGAGGTCGAGGACGAGCAGCCGCGGCAAGTGGTGGTGATCGAGGCCGAAATCGACGACATGAATCCCCAACTCTTCGGCCACCTCCACGATCTACTGCCCGCAGCCGGGGCACTCGACTGGTACCTCACCCCGGTTCAGATGAAAAAGAACAGACCCGGCTCTCTGCTTACCGTTATCTGCAAGCACGGGAGCCGGCCCGTGGTCGCCGACCTGATCTTCCGCGAGACCACTACCATCGGCTACCGCTATTACCACGCGGCGCGCGAGGAACTGGAGAGGGAGATCGTGAAAGTCGCCACCCCGCTCGGTGAGATCGGTGTCAAGGTGGCCCGGCGCGGCGGCGGCATCGTCAACGTGATGCCGGAGTTCGAGGACCTGCGCCGGGTGGCCGAGGCGAGTGGCAGGCCGCTGAAAGAAGTCCGGGAGCTCGCGATGCAAGCCTTTATGGAGCGGAACGGAAGCGAATAACAGATTCTCAGGAGGGCAGAATGGCTAAGGATACGATTTCTTTCAAGGAATTCCAGGATATCGAGTTGCGCGCGGCCCGCGTGCTCAGCGCCGAAAAGGTCGAGGGGACCGACAAGCTGATGAAGATGCAGATCGATCTCGGCAGCGAGCAACGCCAGATCGTCGCCGGTATCGCCCAGGACTACACCCCCGAGGAGATGGTCGGCAAGGACATCATGGTGGTCGCCAACCTGCAGCCCGCCAAGATCCGCGGCGTCGAGAGCAACGGCATGCTGCTGGCCGCCAACCTCGACGGCAAGCCGATCCTGGCCACCTTCGATAAGGAAGTCCCGCCCGGAACGCCGATAACCTGACCGGCGCACGGCCGTCTAATCCGGCTTGGAGGCTATGTTCCTCGACTCCCATTGCCATCTCGACGATCCCGCTTTCGACGATGATCGGGATGAAGTAATCCGCAGGGCAGCGGAAGCCGGGCTGCGGTATCTGCTGACAATCGGGACCGACCCGATAAGCGCCCAAAAGGCGCTCGCGCTGGCCGAAAGCTTCGATTTCATCTACGCGGCGGCGGCAGTCCATCCCCACGACGCCGCCTCGGTCGACAACGGCGCCCTCGCCGCCTTCAGGGAATTTTACAGCCACCCGAAAATGATCGGCGTCGGCGAGACGGGGCTCGATTTCTACTACGACAACAGCCCGCGGGAGCAGCAGGAGAGGGTTTTCAGGCACTTCCTGCGGCTGGCCCTGGAACTCGACATGCCGGTTATTATCCACCTGCGCGACCCGAAAGACGGCCCGCCGCTGGCGCGCGAACGCTTCTTCAGCATCCTCGACGAGGAGTGCCCCGCAAAAATCAAGGGGATTATGCACTGCTTCACGGGCGGCTACGATTTCGCCATGCAATGCATCGAGCGCGGCCTCATGATCTCCATCCCCGGCGTTGTAACCTTTCCCAAGGCGGAAGATCTGCGCGATGCGGTTTCTCGGCTGCCCTACCGCAAGCTGCTGGTCGAAACCGATTGCCCCTACCTCGCACCGGTGCCCAAGCGAGGCAAGCGCAACGAGCCCGCATTCATAGAGCACACAGCCCAAAAAGTGACGGAGCTAAAGAACATCACTCACGCCGACCTCGACAGGATCCTCGCCTACAACTTCGAAACGCTCTTCGGCCTGGGAGAGCGCGGCCCCCAGCAGGAGGACAATATCGCTTACGAGATCAGGGGAAACCTCTATCTCAACCTCACAAACCGCTGCACATGCAACTGCTCATTCTGCGACCGGACCCGGGGCGCCACCGTCAGCGGCTACCACCTCGGCCTGCGGCGCGAGCCGGAGGCGGCCGAGTTGATAGCGGCTGTCGGAGACCCGAAACGCTTCCGCCAGATCGTTTTCTGCGGCTACGGCGAGCCGACCATCCGCCTCGAGACGCTCAAGGAAACTGCTCGAGAACTCAAAGCGCGGGGCGCCGTGATCAGGCTGAACACCAACGGCCACGGCGAGCTGATCCACGGCCGCGACATCCTGCCGGAGCTGTTCGGGCTGGTCGACTTGATCTCGGTCAGCCTCAATGCCGCGAATGCTGAGGATTACGTCCGCCTCTGCCTGCCCGATCATGGCGAACAGGCTTTCGAGGCGGTCAAAAGCTTTATTCGCCGCTCGGCCGAGCTCGGTTTCGAAACCACGGCCTCCGCGGTCGAGCTGCCGGGTCGGGACCCGGAGCCGATCAGGCGGTTGGCGGAGAGTCTCGGGGCGAAATTCCGCACGCGCTTCTATAATGTCGTAGGCTGAAAAGGGAGCGAGCGAGAGGATATGAAAAAACCGTCGCCGGCATTTCACAACATCATCTTTGTGCTGCTGGTGGTTTGGTTCCTGCTGCTGGCTGCGGCTTTCTTCGTCAGCAGGCCGATCGCGCTTATCGCTCTATTCCCCGATCTCCTCCTGCTGGCCCTGATCATCGCTGCGGCATACTCAATCGGCAGCTTCGCCACGCAGCAACTCCAGCTCGACGACGTCCTCCTCCCCGCCGAGGACTTCGTCCTCTCCACGGCTCTCGGCATGGCGGGCCTTGCCTTTCTGACAACCGTCGTCGGCCTGCTGGGGCTACTGACATGGTGGACCATCGGCGTGGGACTGATTATCGCCATCGCCGCCGGTTTCTATCGCATTATCGGCCTGGCGACGCCGCCCACATACCTCTTTGGTCCCGAGGATCTCGGCGAGGAGGCACCCGACCCGATCTCCTGGATGCAGTACATCGTTATCGCCATCTGGATGATCGCCTTGTCCAATTTCTGCTTCCTTCCTCCGGTGTTCGATGGAAGCCTGGCGGGCACGGTCGGCTCGGCATCGCAGTGGGTGTTGAAAAACGGGATCGGCTTCGGGCCGGAGACCACGCCGGAAGCGATCTCGATCCCGGGCGGACTGTGGGCGATGGCTCTTGCCTTGCGCTCCCCACACCTGGTCACCCTCATCAACGGATTGCTGGGAGGGCTCGCTGTCGGCGCTATTTACACCTTCGCAAAGCGTTATTGCGGCCCTCTGGCCGCACGCTCCACACTGCTGACGGCCACGAGCTTGCCGCTGTTCGCGTTCACCATGCTCGCTCCTCACGCGGGGATGGCGCTCGCCCTCTACCAGTTCTGCGCCTTCTTCTGCGTCCTCCGCTGGTACGACGAGAAGCGCAAGCGCTGGTCGGTCCTGGCTGGTATCTTCTTCGGCCTCAGCCTCGGCGTTTCGGCTACAAGCCTGCTCTTCCTGCCGCCGCTGCTCGCCACAGCTTTCATCTGGGCGTTGATCCGCAAGCGCGGGATCGAATATCTGCTGAACATGCTGCTGGCCGCGGTTGCGGCGATTGTTGCACTGATTCCCTGGCCGGCGATGAGCTCATATCTCTTCGGTTCCGCGATGACCTGGGCCGAACCGCTGATGTCGCTGAGCCGCCCCCCGATCGTCGAGGGCCACCTGCGGATGCTTTTACTGCCGATCAAAATCTCCTTTCCGACGTTCTCGCTGCCGCCCTGGGAGGTGATCGGCCCGATCTTCCTCGTCTTCGTGCCCTTCTTTTTCATAACCTATCGCAAGAATCCCGCCAGCGGCCTCGCCGTGGCCACAGGCATGGCCTTCCTCGGCTTCGGCGAAATCTTCGGCCTCGACCTCACCTACCGCCTCTCGGGTCTGATGCTGCTCGCGGTGCCGGCGGCGCTCGCCGCTCACAGGTTCCTCGATACCGGCTGGCGCAAGAAATTTGCCATCGGCATGCTCTATTGCCTCATCGGCTGGCAGATTTTCCACGCCACGGCGATGGTTGAAACCGTCTACTCGAGCCCCCACAGAATGCTGCTCGGACTGGAATCGTCTGAGGAATTCCTCCATCGGGGAGTCGATTACTATCCTTCGGCGCGCTACATCAACGCCATGCTGCCCGGCAACGCCCGCATACTGGGTCTTGGGAAACTGGGCTTGCTCTATATCGAGCGGGAAATGACGCTGGCCGGCCAGTCGGAGTTGGGATCGATCGCCCCGCTCCTGTCGGAGAATGGGGACGTCGAAAAGGCAATGAAATGGCTGCGCCGCAGGGATTACTCGCATCTGCTGGTCAATACAAAGGCCGGCGGGATCGGACGGCTCAGCAGCAAACAGATCGAGGTGCTCGGTTCCCGCCTCGAGCGCAAATTCCAGGAGAACGGCATTATCCTTTACGCCCTTCCGAGCGAAGGCAACTAGGCATAACACCCGGAAATAGAGGGAAAGAATGAAAGAAAGATTCGACGATCTCGTTTCTCAGATCTTCAACGGCCTGTGGGAGGAGGATCCGGTCGAGGCCACCTATCTGGGGGTGCACGCCTACGACTGCGTGTTGCCTCGGGCCGACGCCGCGCGACGCGCCGATTACTCCAAGCAGCGCAAGGGCTTTCTAAATTCGCTGGAGGAATTCCGCAACCGGGAGAGCGAGCTCGACACCCCGCGCAGAATCGATCTTGGCTTACTCGAAGCCGAGCTCGAGGTATCCCTTCGTGCCGATGAAGAGTTCAGGCTTCCGGAGCGGCGCGCCGATATGTATCCCTCCAACGCGCTGTTCGGCGTTTACCTGCTGGCGATGAGGCGGTTCGCCCCCATGGAGGAGCGGATGGCGGCCATCCGCGACCGCCTGCGCGACACTCCGCGCTTCCTGCGGGAAGGCGTGGAAAACCTCCTCGGTGGTGAAAATATTCCGCGCATCTGGACGGAGACGGGCATCCAGACCGCCCGTGGCGGGGAAGCGCTCTATGGCGGCGTGATCCCGCAGCTCGCCGCGCAGGTCCCCTCTCTGGAAAAGGAAGTCAACGAGGCGGCGAAGGATGCGCTCGACTCGCTTGGAAGTTATATCAAATTCCTCGAGCGCGAGCTGCTGCAACGCAGCAGCGGAAATTTCGCCATCGGGCGCGAAGCCTTCGATTACCTGCTCGGGCGAAAGCATGGCCTGCCATACGACGCCGGACAGCTTCGTGAAATCGGCGGGCAGATGATCGAAGAGACGCAACGCCTGCTTGAAAAAACCGCCGCGAAAATCGATAAGAACAAATCGTGGCCGGAGATCGTCGAGAGCCTCAAGGACGACCACCCGGCGGCCGACGCGATACTCGACACCTACCGCCGCGAGATGGAACACGCGAGAGAATTCGTCGAGGAAAAAGATCTCGTCACCATCCCCGCCGGACAGAACCTTCAGGTCGTCGAAACCCCCGAGTTCGAGCGCGCGACCCTGCCCTACGCCGCCTACGTGCCACCCGCGGCTTACGAGGAGCGGCAGGAGGGCTTCTTCTGGGTGACGCCGGTCGACGAGCAAGACGGCCCGCGGCGGCAGGATCAACTCCGCGGCCACAGTAACTGGGGCATCCCCGTGACGTCGCTGCACGAAGGTTTTCCCGGCCACCACCTGCAGTTCTGCCGCGCCAACACCATCGATTCGGCGGTCAGGCGCCAGCTGATGACCACGGTCTATGTCGAGGGCTGGGCGCTCTACTGCGAAGAGATGATGCAGGAGCAGGGATTCGTCAGCGATCCGCGCAATGTGTTGATCCGCCTCAAGGACCAGCTCTGGCGCGCCTGCAGGGTTGTGGTCGACGTCGGCCTCCACTGCTTCGGCATGGGATTCGACGAGGCGGTCGAGATGATGGTCGGGATCGCCAAGCTCGAGCGCGCCAACGCCGAGGCCGAGGTCCGTCGCTACACAATGACACCCACGCAGCCGATGAGCTACCTGATCGGCAAGCGCGAGATTTTACGCCTGCGCGATGAAGTAAAATCGCGCGAGGGCGAGAGTTTTGATCTCAAGCGCTTTCACGATTCTCTGCTCGACTACGGCGCCATCCCGATATCCCTGATCAGGAATGACATGCTCACGGAACGAGACTGAATCCGTAGCCTTGTTTTAAGAATTCGCGGTGCTAGAATTGGGCGCTCTATCGTAGGGTCATCAGGGAAGGAAAAAGCATGCACTATAGATATTTGCTAATTATGGCGGCAGTGATGCTGCCGGCACTGGCCTCCTGTTCGGGACCGGAATCCGCGGGCGACAGGGATGTTGTTCTCAACCTGATCGACCTGCAGAGCGTTGCGCGCCAGGTCGAGGAAACCGGAGAAATAGATCTCGATAACGACGACCACCGTTATTTCTGCCTCGCGGGGGGCTGGGCGACACCCTACAAACTATCCGACGAAGAGGGCGCGCCTCGGTTGACCGCCGCCGTCAAACGCGAGAGCATCCTGCGCTACAGCGTTGTGAAACCGGCCGATCGCTGGTTCGAATTCACCATCGGTCTGGCGGGCAAATACGGCAGCCTCGATCACCAGGCCGTCGAGATCTCAGCCGAGGGGCAGCCGCTCGATACCGTGGAGATCGATCCCGGCGTCGAGCAGACAAAGCTGATCCACATCCCGGCTTCGGCACAGAAGGTCGGCGAGAACAG
>CBFCZO010000005.1:0-73371 GCA_965602675.1 uncultured bacterium
CTGATCTGGGGGGCCGTCCATTCGATGTGGACAAACCAGTCGTTGTCGCTCTCCGCCCAGGATCCAGTCGAGTACTTGGCTTTGCAGTCCCACAAGCCGATAACCGCTTCGAGGTATCCCTGCAGAAATGTCAGGTAGCGCGTCGACGGTTTTCCTTCGAAAGTGGACTGGAAGCAGATCCGGCAACTGTTTTCGGTTACGTAGTCTATCGAGACATCGAAAATCCGGTCGAGACGAGATTTGAACATGGCGAGATTGCGCAATACCAGTTGAGGGCTCGAGAGAAACCAGGGTAGAAATTCTATCGCGCCCATCAGGCCGAGTTCGCTGAGCTTCCTGCCCGCATTAAGGAAGAGATCCTTGCCGCATTCGCAGATCTCCTCAACAGCCTCAGCGGCTCGATCCCAGCTTTCCCAGTCGAGCCAACAACTCGGGTCCAGCATCTGCCCGCAATGCAGGCCGCTCTGCTCCTCGAGCAGACTTATCTTTTCACCAGGCAAGCCGGCGGTCCTCAAAGCGGCGCATATTGCCATGCAACTGATCTGTTCCTGCTCTTTCAAGGCCAAACCTGTTACGCTTTCTTTTATTATGAACGATTTCGCGTGATCTTGAACAACTTTGTTAATTGGAAGCCGCAGCACTTCAGCGTCTGAAAAAATCTGTTATGCTATGCATATGAGATGAGGTACAGGACAGAACCGTGATGATTTTCCGTCGAACCGCACTAATCGCTGCTTGCATGGCTGTAACGTTAATCTCTTTGTGGGCAATAGGTTACGCCTCGGCTCCGGCTGATTCCGATGCTAATTACAATGCCGATATTCAAGGGGTGCCTCCTTCCAGTTCCCGTTCCTGGGGCGTCATCGGGTTGAAACCCGGCGTTCCTTTCAGGATGGACTCCACGGGTATCGCTGCCCTTCCCGAAGCAACCAGGCGGGAGAGTGATGACATCGTCGCGCTTCGCAGCATGAGAATGGGCCTGAAACCACTTTTCAGTCGGCCGCGTCCGGAATTGGAGGCCGAGCGTATCGCTGCTGTAGCTTCGGGCTTCGGCGAAGAGCCTCCTCGCCTGACACGGTGGCTTCGTTTCGAGCTTCCTGAAGGCGTTGGCATGGAGGAAACGCTCGCCAGGCTGCGGGCGCTACCCTCCGTCGAGACCGCCTACGCGGCTCCTCGAGCCGTTCCGGCCTCGGAGGGCGCCGACAAGGCAACTCCATCGTTTGTTCAACATCAAGGCTACCTCGAGGATGCTCCGGGCGGAATGGGTATCAAAGCTGCTTGGAAGATTAAGGGGGGCAAGGGATTCGGCGTTAAGATTGCCGACGTAGAGGGCGATTGGAATTATAATCACGAGGATCTCACGCGCGCCAAGCAGAAGTGCGTTAATGGGATACTAATGGGCGGAATCTGGTATCAGCATGGCACGGCAGTTCTCGGCATTGTTGCGGGTACGCGTAACGGCTTCGGTGTCACCGGCATCTCGCATCGTGCCAGGATTAAGATGTTCTCCATCGGCCGCACGGGGGGCAGTCCCAGCGCGGTCTATGATAACGTTCCCGATGCGATAAATCGTGCCGCGGCTGCGCTGGATCGAGGCGACGTCATTTTGATTGAGGTCCAGTACAGCGGATTGAAGAGCGACTCGGATTACATACCCGTAGAGTATTATCTGCCCGATTTCGAAGCGATCAAGGCTGCAACTGCCAAGGGGATCGTTGTTGTGGAGGCGGCCGCCAACGGCTCGCAGAACCTCGATCATGCCATGTACAAGAATGCCTTCAACCGTAGCTTACGCGGCGACTCGGGCGCCATAATGGTGGGAGCGGGCGCCCCGCCGAAAAGCTATCGCGAAGATCGCAGCCGATTGTCTTTCAGCAACTTCGGATCCCGTCTCGACGTTCAGGGGTGGGGCAATATGGTGACCTCTACGGGTTATGGCGATCTCTACAGCAAAGGCGGCAACAACTGCTTCTACACCGAAACGTTCAACGGCACCTCGAGCGCATCGGCGACGGTGTGCGGGGTGGCGGCCTGCCTGCAGGGGATAGCCAAGAAAGCTCTGGGTGTGCCGCTAGCCCCCAAAAAGTTGCGGAAATTATTGATTAAAACCGGTTCTCCGCAGCAGGGAGGCACAAAACAGCACATCGGCCCCCGACCCGATCTCGCCAAAGCAGCCAAGAAGGTGCTGAACATGGACGGCCAAGAGTGATAAGAACCTGAAAGCCGGCCGCGTAGCGAAATAAACCCATCCTTTCTCCGGTTTGCCACACCGTGCATGAGCTGGGCATAGCACAGAACATCATCAACGTGATTGAGAAGGAACTGGTGCGTTGTGGGGGAGGCCGCGTACTGAGGGTCAGGCTTAAAATCGGTGAGTGGAGCGGCGTGGAGCCCGAATCGCTCGCTTTTTGCTACGACGCCTCGGTGCCGCAAACGATGCTCGAGGGTTCCTGCCTGGAGATAGAGCACGTGCCGCTGCTTTGCCATTGTCCCAAGTGCGATAACGAGTTCTCGCCGGGGCGATTTTCACGTGCCTGTCCTCATTGCGGAGAAGCACGGACGGAGATGATAAACGGCACGGAGCTTGAAATAGTCGATTTCGAAGTTGAATAGACTCGCCCATGGTAGTGTTTTCCATCGTGCTGCCTGCGCGCCCAATGGAGCAGATTAAACCGCCGTTTACGTGATACAATCGGGCTACGAGGAACGGGGGAATGACTTCCTACAATGTCATTTATCGGGGTCCCTCTGTGGATGAGGACTCCGGAAAAGCCAGGCAGATAGCCGACCAGCTTGCTTTCCGCTCATCCTTTTCGATGGAGGAAGCGCTCGAGCGGATGAAGCGAACCCCCTTTGTCATCGGCAGCGGGATGGATGCCGAGGCGGCTGTGCGCCACAGGCGTTTTCTGGAGTCGCTTGGGGCTGATGCTGAGGTTTGCTCCGCTACAACCCGGCCGTGGACCTGGGAGGGTGGAGAGAAGCCTTTCAGCGCCAGCCCGGCTCAGCGGTGGTTTATCAAGGATGCCTGGCGCGGGATCCTGTCAATCCTGGCTGCGGGAATGCTGCTCAGCGTTCTAATTGCGGCTGCCGGTCTTGCCATCGCGCTGATGGCGCCATTGCTCATCGGCCCTGGCGCTCCCCCGGAGATTCTCAGCGCGGTGGGATGGTCGGCTGTAGCGCTCGGTTTTTTCGTCCTGATAACGGCAACCGTCTTTAGGCTTCCGGCACTCGTGCGCCTGATGTCCCGGTCGCTTCAGAATTCTCCTGAGAGTACTTTCATCAGCTATCTCCGTGCCATCAACGACCGCAATTGGAGCAAAGCTTTGCAGTGCCTGGCAGGCCGCGATGGATCGCGCAACCTGTCCGCCGGCTCCAGAGCCGATGCGACAGCCTATCTTCGTTCTCTCTCCAAAAAAGTGGTTCTGCCTCGCCGGATCGATTCCTCGAGCATCACGTTGCTTCAGGAGGGTGCTGGCTACGCAGTAATCCGTTTCAAGGTTGAAGTGTTGTCGCGCAAGCCGGCTGCGGATGGATCCTATCAGCGAAGGTTTTTTTCCGACGCCAAGCGTTTCCGTCTAATCGATGGCGAGTGGTACCTCATCGACGGTTACCTGCTTGGGAACAGCGATCCCTCACGCCTTCCGCTCCCCGCGTGCCCCGAGTGCGGCGAGGAATCGGAACTGGGAAGGTGGCAATGCGCGTCGTGCGGTACGATGTATCCCGCAACAACGCTTGTCGAGGAGGAGTGGCAGCTACCGCGGCGGCGCCCCGACCTTGCCGCAGTGCTCAGCGCCGTCGTCCCCGGTCTCGGCCAGGCATACAACGGGCAGTCGCTTAAGGGCCTACTGATTGCAGCCACCTGCTGGACAATCCTGCCTTGGATCGGGGGCGTAATCGACGCGTTACGGACGGCGGAGCGCGTCAACCGCAAAGACAGCTTTCATGACCTGCCCCGCAGGACTTCCCTTCCGGTTCTGTTTCATCTTGCCGTAGTGATCGCTGCTGCCGCATTGCTGGCTGCGAATCTCGACAAGCTGCCCGCTGTTGGCACACTCTTCTCGAGTCAGGGCTCAGGAGAGGATGCTCGAGGAGAACCCCTGTTCACCGCACCCGGCGACCGCTTCACGATTCTTTTTCCTCATGGCTGGTCGGTAGAGGAGGTTCCCAACCGCGAATACAGCTTCGCAGTGCAATCGATTTGCGGAGAGTCGAATGCCTCGGTGATGATTACCGGGCGCGCCCTGCCCGACCGCTGGCAACCTTGCCCCCAGGCACGTGCTGCGCGCGCGAGACTGGAGGCTGAGGGTTCGGAGGTAGCCCACATGGAATGCGGTTCGGCTGAAGGCCGCTTACGCTACCGCGTCGACTCCTATGGCCCCGATCGCAGCTGGCGCCGCAGCCTGGTTGCGATCGCGCTTGAGCAGGAGCTGGTCGTGATCACTTTCGCCTGCCCGGCAAGCCGCCAGGACGAGCTTGTCCCCGTGTTCGAGCAGATGATCGCCACTATGAAGTTTCAGCCCGCGGGGGGGGCGGATTAACCCCGCCTGTGCTTTCACACCAGATTACAATCTGTTAGTCTTACCCGAATGCGCCGAGGGCGCGCACAGCGTTCTTTCAGTGGGGGGGAAGCAAGGATGTTCAACATCTATTTTTACACAATCATCGCTTATATTATTGCGATAATTGCGATCAGTGTGTGGCGCAGCCGGGGGGTCAGGGGGCAGGAAGACTTCATGGTCGCCGGCCGCTCGGTCTCGGCCTGGCTGCTAGCCGGGACGTTGATCTGCACCTGGATCGGGGCGGGCTCGCTGCTGGGCGGAGGCGGACGAGTCTTTCGCGACGGCATAAGCCAGCTGTGGATGAGCGCTGGTGCCTGGCTGGGTATAATCATCATCTTTTTCCTCGCCGCGAGGGTTCGCCGCATAGCCCAATACACGGTTCAGGACTTGCTGGAGAAACGCTACCACCCACTCGCTCGAGTATTAGGCGCGATTGTTGTCATCCTGGGTTCGACAACGATCTTTTCCTACCAGCTCAGAGGTGGGGCGTTCGTCCTCGAATACATGATGGGTATGCCGCAGGTGTGGGGGATCGTCTTCACAGCTTTCGTGATCATCGCGTTTACATCGCTTGCCGGCTTGCGCAGCATCGTGGCTGTAGACATGCTCAACGGCATACTCATCATCCTTGCCATCTTCATCGGGCTGCCGCTGATTCTAATGATTTTGGGCGGAGGCGACATCGGGAGCGGGCTTGACCACGCCGTAAATACGGCGCCCAAGACACATTACGAGGTATTTGGCTCGCAGGATCAGGTGGTGACGGATGAAGTTGTGGCCGCCCGGGGTGGTTGGACACCGCAGTCGCGCGAGGCGATCGAGGCGGCAGAGGCCGAATCCGGCGAGCCAGATTCCAACTGGCTTCTCGGGCTGTTCTGGGCCTTGGGGGTTTTCTTCCCCACGTTTTTCCTGCTCCTGGGCGAGAGCAGCATCTACCAGAAGTTCTATAGTGCCAAGGACGAGGCCAACGCCAAGCGGGCGGTGGTTTACTTCCTCGTGGGAGTTGTCGTAATTGAGATTGCGCTGGCGGTTTTCGCGCTCTATAGCAGCGCCCATCCCGATGCTGACGCCTGGCGCGTCAGCTACGACAAATTCTGCTCGTCCGAGCTCGTTCTGATCGAGCAAGAAAAAGAAATTGCGGCCACCATCTCGGCGGGAGGCCTGACCGCTGACGAAGCCGGAGTGATCGAAGGTACGCGCAAGTGGGTTGGCGAGCAGCGTGCGGCGAACTGGGACGAATTTGTCGCGGTCATTCAGCATGGTGACAAAACGGCCCAGCCCGAGCCGGACCCAGACAACTCTAATTTCTACATTCAGGAGGCGACAGCCCTCTACCAGACGCGCACCGATTCGATCAACCTTTTCGCCGCCTTCCAGCTGCTTCCCCCCTGGGCGGGAGTGCTGCTGCTGATGGGCGGGATGGCGATCATCCTAAGCACCGGCAACAGCTTCCTGATGGTGGCAAGCACAGCCTTCGTGCGTGACATCTGGCAGCGGTTCCTCCGGCCGGGGGCTGGCCAGAAGGAGATCGTCTGGGTTCAACGCCTGACAATGGTTGCTCTGGCGGTTTTCGCAGTTTTACAGCTCACACTGCTTAGAGAAACGGTCTGGCAGATGGCTCTGGCCGCCTATACGCTCATCGGCGCGGGCCTGACGCCGGTGATCCTGGCGGCCTTCCTGTGGAAGCGGGTGACCCCGGCCGGAGGTGTGAGCAGCGTTGCCGCGGGTCTCGTTACCTGGTCGGTCTTCGTCGCGATGAAGATCGGCGGCGTTATCGACATAGATTACGACTTCATCATCTATCCTGCCGCCGGTGCGAGCATTCTGGCCCTGATCGTTGTCAGCCTGCTTACCAAGCCCTCTCCACCGGAGGTTTACAGTTCGTTTATTGAAAACAAGAAGAAATTAACCGGAGAGTAGCTATAAATGATCGCGCCATCCGGTCCGGAGCTGATTGTCTCCCGCGGGAAGATTTATTCGGGCGCCGGTGATCCGGTCCGGCTCGGCGCCCTGGCAGTCGAGGCCGGTAAGATAATAGCTGTTGGCGATCCTGACGAGATAGAATCACTGCGCGGCCCGGAGACCCGGTTCATCTTTCTCGAGGGCGCTGTAGTTATGCCTGGCTTCAGTGACAGCCACACGCATTTTTTTGAGGGTGCGCTCAGCCACGCAGTCGATCTCAGCGATGCCACCGCCAAGGAAGATTTCCGAGAGAGGGTAAAGGCGGCGCTCGAGGAACTGCCCGCGGGCGAGTGGCTGATCGGCGGCTATTGGAACGAGGAGCGCTGGGGAGGGGTTCTTCCCGATAAGAGCTGGGTTGACGATATCAGCCCCGCCAATCCTGTGCTTCTCCACCGGCAGGATTTTCATACTGCGCTATGCAATTCCGCGGCACTCGCCGCCGGGAGGATCGATGGGTCCACGCCTAATCCCGAAGGCGGCAGGATTCTCAAGGACGATAACGGCTATCTAACCGGCATACTAATCGAGGCTGCGGTGAAACCAGTCAAGGAAGCTGTGCCGGAGCCATCGATCGCCGCCGTGCGCGCCGCCCTGCGCCGCTGGATGCGGCATGCAAACTCGCTCGGCATCACTCACATTTGCGATATGATCCGCGGTCCGGAGGAGTTCGGTGTTTACCTCGATCTCGAGCGGGAAGGCTTGCTCACCTGCCGCTTCGATCTCTACGCGCCTTTGAAGTTTTGGGAGCGTTTCGCACGAGCGGGCCTGCGCAGCGGCGTGGGCCTCGATCTGGTCCGCCTGGGAGGGATGAAAGCATTTGTGGACGGCTCGCTCGGCTCGCGCACTGCGCTGATGCTCGAACCTTACGACGACGACCCCGGTAACAATGGGATGCTCAGCGACCTTGCAGATCCTCCCGGCGAGCTTGGGGCAATGATGCTCTGCGCCGACCGTGCCGGCTTCCAGCTGGCCGTCCACGCCATCGGCGATGCGGCCAACACGATCCTTCTCGATCTGTTCGAGAAGGTCAGGGAGGGAAGCCCCTATCCCTACCTGCGGCACAGAGTGGAGCATGCGCAGCACCTCGATCCCGCGGATATCCAGCGCTTTTCCGCCCTGGAGCTTATCGCCTCCGTTCAGCCCCACCACCTCTTCGACGACGGGTGCTATGCAGAGCAGAGGATCGGCCGCGATCGCTGCCGCACCGCGTATCCCTTTCGCTCGTTGCTCGACAACGGCACGGCGCTCGCTTTCGGCTCCGACTGGCCCGTCGTGGCGATGGGGCCGCTAAATGCCATCTGGGCGGCGGTCACGCGGCGGACGAGGGACGACGCTAATCCGAACGGCTGGATTCCCGAGCAAAAGATAACGCTGGAGGAGGCGATTGAAGCCAGTTCCCGCGCTGCAGCGGTCGCGACGGCCAACGAGAACACTTGGGGGGCTTTGCAGCCGGGCATGGATGCTGATTTCGTCATTCTCGACAGGGATATCTTCAGAAGCAGCCCCGATGAGATCCGGGAGAGCCGCGTTGAATACACTTTCCTCAAAGGTCGACAAGTGCATCCGGAGACTGACAAATGAACCGTATTGTCTTCCTGGCCGGCGTGCTTATCCTTATCGTGTTGTTCAATTGGGTGCTGACGGTCTTTTTCATCGACCGCCTGCCCCCCACACTCCCCTTGAATTTTAGTGAGAAACCCTACTCTATCAAAGCATCGAAAGACGTCTTCTACGCTTTTCCAGCCGCGGTGACTGTTATTGCATTGTTGTTTATCGGCTTGATCCCTTACAGGCAGCTGATACCCTTTCCCGGTCGAAAGAAACTGACTTTCATACCCGAGGACTACCGAGGGCCGCTGATTGACCGCGTCTATCAGATATGGTTAGTGTCCGCCATCTTCGTTGCTCTCGTGATCAGTTACCTACAAGCTTCAATAGCGCTCTACTCCACCAATATGACAGAAGAAATGAGGATTTGGCCGGTCTATGCCGTGAGCCTCGTCTTTGTCGCATATGTGGCTTTCAACTTCGTGATGGTCTACCGTGTTATCAGGAATGTTGAGGATGAACTCAGGAATCGCATGACGCCCGAAAGCGAGCCGTAATGCCGTTGTTGTGATTATCAAGCCTGAAGCTTGTAAATCTGTGCGAAAAAGTGGATAATATATATAGGCTAAAGGGTGTTTGTCCTAAGAAAATCATATTAAAAGATCATCTGGTGGATGATCCGTTGCAGTTTGACCAATAGCAGCAAGCGGGTGAGATGTCGGTACAGTCGAAAAGAAAAGGATTAGGGTTGCCGGACCGTCTGGGAGTTAGGGAAATCGAGCTGGAACAGAAGCTCGGGGAAGACCTGCATCGGCAGTACGGGCGGCTGATCCACTACATCCTTAATATGTTCAGCCTTTCCGACGATTGCCACCAGGATTTGTTCAACCAGGTCTTCCTCAAAATCCTCAAGGGTCTTAAGAACCTCAAACACAGCGAGAACATCAAATCGTGGGTCACCACTATTACTCGGAACGAGATCCGCAGCTACCTCAGAAGGCGGGAGAGGGAGGTTTGTTTCCCCAAAGAAATGGACAATGGCCTGATCCTGTTTGAGTGTCACGACTGTGACGGAGTTATTTGCCGCACGCCGGAAGACGAGATTTATAATAAACAGTTGAAAACGGCATTCAATGAATGCGTAGGACGTTTGGATCCGCATATCAGGGAAGTTTTTCTGCTGCGCTACCGTGAGTTCCTTAAATGGGAGGAGATTGCCGTCGTGCTCGAATTGAATATCGACAAGGCGCGCCGGCGAGCGGAGAAGGGAAAGCAGCTCGTAGTTCAGGGGATGCAGAAACGGCTGGGTTCCGGAAGCAGAATTCAGCAAAGGCGATAACTCATTCCTACTGAAATTTCTTTAATTTTAATGTACTATATTAGATAAGCTGTAGCGTTGGCTCTGTTCATTTCTATTCTGTATCCACTTTGTTGATCGATTTGTTCGCGTTCTCTTCAGTTAATTTGGTGTAAAGGTGATTCCATTGTTGCGGAAAGCAATATAAGTGTGCGGCAGTATAATGCTGAGGATGTTGAGCCGACTGCCGACAGGAGCTATGTTCTTATGGCGGGTTATAGGGATCGTTGATCCTCCGCTACGGAGTTTCGAGCGTGAGTCCACTCCAGAGGAGAAACTAACATGCTTGATTTGAGCATAGAGATTCTTTACTGGTTCAACACGGTGCTACCCGGGATAATGGGGATCGCCGTGCTCCTTACCAGGCGATGGCGCCACCTGAGGTGGTTTCCTTTCTACGCCTTAATCGTCTTCGCGATGAATGTTGTCTATCTCTCCTGGCTCTACAACATTCCTTTCTACTGGATCAAACATCTCTCCGGCGAGCTGCTCGCTCTGGGAGTTATCGTGGAAGTTCTGCGAAAAGAGGCGAACAAGCGGCCCATATGGCCGTGGTTGGCGCTGATTTCTCTCTCGACGGTATATTTCCTCCCCATCGACGGCAATCTGAAGTTCTATCTGCCTCAAGAGATCTTTGCCATCGGGCTTGCTTTGGAGCTTCCCACTGCGTTGCGGGTGAAGAGCGCTCCGCTGCTTGCCTGGGCATTGATAGGTTCTGCGACCCTGGTAAGCGACGTAATAAAGTACTTTAATCCCTGGGAGGTAGTCTTCCAGATTCTTCGAGTCCTCGACCCGATGGTCTTCACAATCTTCGGGCTTATTCTGCTCGGTGGCATTTTCTGGCCTGAACTCTCTCGCATCGGCCGTTGGATCCGGGCTTTTCTAGCGAGCTTACGCCCGGGGCTGCGCCCTGCTCCGGCGACGGGACGCGCGATGGCAGCTAGATCAACCGTTGGGAACGCCGAAAACGTAATGAATTTTCCGCAGCAAGAATCCCCTTATGTCGATCGGGAGGAGTTGCAGAAAACCGACTCCGTTGGCAAGGATAAACAGCTGGAGTTGATATCAAAGAAGCTGGATACGCTAGGTGCAGCCGTTGAGGCCGCCGCTATGTTGTCGCTCAGCTTGAAGAAACCATTTCTCTCTCCGCAGGATTTGGCCCTTTATCTTGGAACGGATGTTGAAACGGCAAAGAAGTTTGTTGAAAAACATAACGTAACAAGGGTTGACCTGACCGACAATCCTGACGAATGGGTCGTATTTCGTGCCGATGTGGACAGCGCATTAGGCAATGAATGATGCCGGCAGTCTAACTTTTTATTGTTTTCAGCAGAAAATACGCGTTTGAGCTCACATTTCACGCCAATTTTCCTGTTATTTTCATCAGTACAGGAATGATTTCCACTTGAAAAAACGCCGAAATGGAATTATTATTTATATAATTGCCGATAGAGACTTGAATAAGAATATAATCCTGCCCCCGCAGGTCTCGTTATAATATTGCCCCCGCTTGTCCTGAAGCGCCTCCTGAGGGGGGCCGCTATTGTCGCGGAGCCTGTGCTTCGCGGAGAGTGAACCGCTAACCAAGGAGTGGCTTTATGGCATACACGCCTAAGCATAAACCCGGTGACGTGATCGAGCTGAAGGGCGAGATCAGGTCCGTCGTCAGCTTCCCGGATGAAGATGGAAATCTCCAACCGATGTACATGATCGCTGCCGGTTGCAGCTGGTTCTGGGCCTGGGCAGACATTATCGACGGAGCCAAGCCGGGCGGGGATCCCACAGGACCGCCGCCTTGGCCGCCTGGAACATGAGGATAGTGTAAATCAGATGAGCTGGGGCGTAGAACTTCTCTACTGGTGCAATACGGCGCTTCTGGGCCTGCTGGGGGTGGCTGTTCTGGTATCGCGCCGATGGAGGCACATTAGATGGTTTCCGTTCTACGCCCTGGTTATACTCCTCCTCTCGGTAGTATACCTCGTCTGGCAGTACACGCCGGAATTCAGCGTGATGAAACGCCTCGTAGGCGAGCTACTGGCTCTGGGCGTGGTGGTTGAAGTTCTGCGTAAAGAGGCCGACCGTAGGCCCCTTTGGCCCTGGCTGGCCCTGATATCGCTCACTTTCGTCCCCTTCCTGCCTTTAGATCCTTACACGCGTTTTTACCTACCCCAGGAGGTCTTTGCCATCGGCCTGGCGCTGGAGTTGCCTACCGCTCTCCGCTCTCGCAGCGCGCCGCTGCTCGCCTGGTCGGTGATCGGGATTGCCACAGTCACAAGCGACTCCATCAAATTGATAAGCCCGACGCTTGAGGTACAGCAGGTCATACGGGTGCTGGATCCGATAGTGTTTTCTGTCTTTGTAGGAATTCTGATCGCAGGATTTCTCTGGCCGGAGATTGAAAAGCTCGTGAGATCGGTGCAGAGGATTGTCCTCGGCAGAAAGCGTAAGCTGCTAAAGCTTCCCTTGCGTGAGAGCCTCGCAACTGCGGAATCCCCTACGCGGGAGATGGGGCGTGTTGTCTCCTTCCCCGATCAGCGAAGCGCCGCCGTGACTGCATGGGTGCCTGCGTCCTCGGAGACGCCCGGTCGCAGATTGCAGGTGGAATCGCTATCCAGAAAGCTGGAGGCATTGGCTCACGCCATCGAGGTTTCCAGCAGGCTGTCGCTGAGCCTCAAAAAACCCTTTCTGTCCCCTCAGGATCTTGCCATGTATCTCGGTGTCGAAGAGGAAACGGCCCGCAAGTTCGTAGCGCAGCGGGAGCTGGTAAAGGTCCAGCTGACTGACGATCCAAGTGAGTGGGTTGTTTTTCGAGCGGACGTCGACGAGAAACTGGGCGATTCCTGATCGACCGGGCGAATCCACTTCCCGGAGTAATTTATTTTTTTCTCATGAAAGGGCTGACCGACGAACCCTCGCCTCCGCCGCGGTTGCTCGCTGCAACCATCGTCAGCCAGATAATCCCTATCAGCAGGCCTACCAGCACTATCCAACGAAAAGCGTCCCAGAGCCAATCGAGAATTATTTGGGGATCGGTTATTTGCACGGTGCCCAGCGCACTTTCAGCTACGGACAGGAAGCGGTTGAATTCTCTCTCTTTCGCCGTGTAAGTGACCGCATACAAGTAGTCTGTGCCGGGAATTAGAAACTGGAGCATTTTAATATTGACTGTGCGCCAGCGGAAGATTCCGGTAAGGCGCACTGCCTGCAATCCGCCGATCTCCGATTTCTCTAACGTCAACAGCTTGAAGCGGCTGTCCATCTCTTCGGAATAGACCGACTCGATCTGCCGCCGCAGGTTATCGACATCTTCCTCTGAGAGCGTCAGGCCGCCGGAATCCGCTTTCAAGACGTAAACCAGCGGGGTGATGTCCTTTGCCTCCACAGCGTTGATTGTTAAAATTGTGGTCCTTTCGGGATCGACACCAACTATCCTCAGATCGCCTTTGTCGAGTCTTAGGAGAGTTTCCCTTATATTTTCCGGAGAAACTACCTGCCAGCCCGGCGGTATTTCTATGGATACGTTTCCTTCCGAATCAGACACTCTCTCAGCGAGGGCAGCGGTTGCCGCCGCGTGAAGGGTACAAAGGCCCGCAAACAGGATCAGCAATATTTGTCCGCTGGATGGCTTGGACATTGTCCCCCTGATTCTACATCAACTGTTACAATTTTAAACGATCTTGCCGCTCAAGGGTGCAATTTGATTTCCTCTTTCTTTCTACCAAGCGACCGAGGCATGCCGCTTGCCCCCCTGGACACGAACAGAATGGCCAGCGTCAGCACGAATGGAATGATCAAGGCGAGTTCGTCGGGCATCGCCTGCCACCAGAGCTTGAGCCTGACCGCCGATGCCTCGGCGAAACCAAAGAAAAGGCATGCGGCCAGCACGGGCAACGGGCGCCATCGCCCGAAGATCACAGCTGCCAGTGCGATGAACCCGCGTCCAGCGCTCATCCTCTCAGTAAAAAAACCGACATCGCCAAGCGCAAGTTGGGCACCCGCCAATCCGGCCAGTGCACCGCTCATAAGCAGGCAGATGAATCTTGTCCCGGCAACGTTAATCCCACGGGCGGTTGCCACCGCGGGGTCCTCGCCTGCTGCGCGCACTCGCAAGCCGAACGGTGTGTTCCGTAGCAACCATGAGGTTGCCACGGCTGCCAGCAGGACGAACAAGAACAGCGGAGCCATTCCGGTGAAAATAAAGTCAGAAAGCGGGCCCAGAACCGGGATTCCTGCTGCGGCGTTGAAATCGAACAACGGAAGAGTTGCCACCTGGACTGAGGATTTGCTTGTGAAGACTCCGAACACGATGAAGCCGGTGATACCTAGGGCTAGGATGTTGATTGCCGCGCCGCTGACAACGTGATCAGCGTCGAAAACCTGGCAGTTGATAAAGTGAGCAGTAGCGAGCGCGATGCCGCCGATTATCGCCAGCCCGCAGCCAATCCAGGGATCGCCGGTCCAGAACGTTGCCAGCACCGCGCAGAGCGCACCGAAGAGCATCTTTCCTTCGAGGGCGATGTTAACAATTCCGCTGCGTTCGCTGAACAGTCCACCGAGGGCAGCCAGGGCGAGGGGAGTGGCGCTCGCCAGGCCGATCTGGATGAAACCTGCCCAGTCCATCACGCTTTCCTCGACATCCGCGCAGCGATGGTCCGCCTTATCGGTCGTGCTGCCAGCAGCGCGAAGATAACGATTCCCTGGAACAGAAAGATGATGTCGGAGCTGATTTCCGCCTCAAACTGCAACAGCTTGGACGCGTTGCGCATCAAACCGAAAAGCAGCGCCGCCGCGACGACTCCTGCCGGATGATTCCGGCCCAGGAGCGCCACAGTGATACCGTCAAAACCATACCCGGGCGAGAACTGGCTGTAGAAGCTGCCGAACACGCCGCTGACCTCCGCCGCCCCTCCCAGGCCGGCCAGAGCTCCGGAAAGGCCGAACGTCAGTATCAGCGTGCCGCGCACATTAATGCCCGCCGCCGCCGCTGCTCCCTGATTCGCGCCGGCTGCACGCAGCTCGAAGCCGAAAGGCAATCGAAAGAGCAGCCAGTAAAGCAGCGCCGCCACGATCAGCGAGATGAAAAACGCGGCGTTGAAATCGGTCGCTCCCACCGTATCAAGTGTCGGCCACCAGCCCCCCGGCTGGATCGGCGGAGTTTTCTCTGTAGAGGCTTCCGCGCGGAACGGTCCTCTCACCAGCCACATGCAGAGGTTGATGGCGATGTAGTTCATCATGATGCAGCCGATGACCTCATGCGCACCGCGATACAAACGAATGGCGATCGGAACCATCGCCCAGGCGTAACCTGCTGCTGCTGCCACGACCATCATCAACACGGCAGTCATCGGGCCGAGGTTGAGATAATGCCCAGCCAGCGCCGCCGCGAAGCCGCCGACGAAGAGTTGCCCCTCCCCGCCGATGTTGAACAGCCCCGCGCGGAAGGCCAGTGCAAGGCTGAGTCCTGAGAAGATCAGCGGCATGCTCGACATCAGCGTGCCGTAGACGCTCTCGAGATCCCCCAGCCCGCCGCAGATGAACAACGAGAGCACGGTAATCGGGTTGTGGCCGATCAAAGCCACGACAATGCTGAGCACAGCCGCGGCGAGCAGCACCGCGATTAGTGAGTCGATCAACGGTCCGCTTCGCAGCTGCTGCAGGATTCCCCTCATGCCGCGCTCCCCCTTGTCATCAGGAGGCCGATTTTTCGTGCGTCGAGCTCGCTGCTTGCACCGGCGTCGATCAGCATTCCGGCAAACAGCACGGCGATGCGATGAGCGTAGGTGAGTAAGTCCTCAAGCTCGGTGCTGATCAGCAGCACCGCGTCGCCTTGTGATGCCAACTCGAGCATCCTCTCATAGCAACGGCGCGCCGCAACGACGTCGAGACCCCTGGTCGGGCCGTGGGCCACGATCAATCGCGGCTCGCGATCGAGCTCGCGCGCGAGCATAAGCTTCTGCTGGTTGCCACCGCTGAGCGACGCGAGCGATGCATCGGGATCTCCCGCGTCGATGTGGTATTTCCCAACCTTGTCTTTCACATCCTCTCGCAGCAGATTCATTCTGTAGGAGCCGCGGCAGCGGAGGCGGGGCACTCGGTGGTCGCCAAGCAGCCGATTCAAAACGAGTGAGAAAGGCGGTATTACGCCGTCGGCGAAGCGGTCCTCGGGAATGTACACCACTCCCAGCTTCCTGCGGTCCTTTGCCCCGAGGCGGCTGACATCCCGGCCCGAGAGAAGAATTGATCCCGCTGCCGGCGGGTGAAGGCCGATGACCGCCTCGGCGAGTTCCTTTTGTCCGCTGCCGGTCACGCCGGCGATACCAAGGATTTCGCCGGGACGCAGGCGCAACGAGACTCCTGACAAGGTGGTCCTGCTCTCTTTGTCAGTGCAGTCGACACCCCTCAGTTCGACGACCGGCTCCGCCCGTTCATCGACGTTGGGAAGCTCGCGCTCTTTTACGGCCAGCAGATCCGCAGCCTCGGGCACGATGGCGCCGATCAGGCGCTCCTCGTTCATCTCCTCGCGTTCGAAACCGGCGGTGACAATGCCGCGCCGGAGAACAGTCACCATATCGGCGTGTTTAATGACTTCGCGTAGCCGATGGGTGATCAGGATGACTGTCCTGCCTTCGTCGGCGAGCCGCCGCAACAGGCGGTAAAGGTTCTCGATTTCCTGGGGCGCGAGCGTGGCTGTGGGCTCGTCGAAGATGAGTATTTCGGCGCCGGTGAAGAGCATGCGCGCGATTTCCACGAGCTGGCGTTCGGAGACCGAGAGTTCGGCAATCGGCCTGTTGGGGTCAACTCCACCCCCCAGCTCAGCGAAGATCTCGTCGAGCCGCTGTAGCGCCTGACGCCTGTCGATTTGTATTCCCCTGACCGGCTCGCAGCCGAGAATGATATTCTCCAGTGCCGGGAAAGCGGGTACCAGGCTGAAGTGCTGTTGAAGCATCCCGATTCCGAGGGCGATCGCCCTGCGGGCCGAGTGGCTTCCGGCGATCCTGTTGCCGTTGACTTCCAACTCTCCCGCGTCGGAATGCAGCAGCCCGAAGAGAACCTTCATCAGGGTAGTCTTGCCGGCGCCGTTCTCGCCGATCACCGCATTGATGAACCCCTTGTATGCAGTGAAATCGACGCCGCGCAGGGCTTCTGTTTCACCAAAGCGCTTTCGGATTCCGGTCATCCTGACGACCGGCCGTGGTCCAGTTTCAGGCAGACTCATTGTGTCAGCAGCGATATGGGTTGAAAGGTGTCAACTTTCTTATAGCTCTGCGGCAGCTTGATTTCTTGCTCTATGATCAACAGCCGTGCTTGTGCGATGGCGGCGTGGATTTCCTGCGGGATCAAGACCCTCGTATGGCGCATGTCGGTAAAAGAGAGTGCGTCCTCGGCGATGCCGATGGTGTGCATGCCTCCCTTGAACCTGCCTTCCAGCAGATCCTTGACTGCGTCATAGACGACGACGTCGATGCGCTTGAGCGCCGAGGTGAGCACCTTGCCCGGGACCTCGTCGTCCTGATCGAGGTCGACGCCGATCAGGAACGCCCGACGCCTGCTGTTGCGTACCGCTGTGATCGCTCCCAGGCCGGTGGCTCCCGAAAGCTGGAAGACTATGTCGCGGCCGTCATTGATCATTTGGCGCGTGATCAGGTTGCCCTTTTTGGGATCGTTGAAGCTGCCGGCGGTGAGGGAGCGGACGTCGGTATTAAAGTTCCAGGTGGCATCGGCGCAGAGCAACCCCGTGCGGAAGCCGATATCGAACGTCTCGACGCTGGGGATGTTCATCCCCTTGAGCACACCCACTTTATGACTCTCGCTCATCCCTCCGGCAAGAATCCCGGCGAGGAAGCCGATCTCTTCGGAACGGAAGACGTATGAAGCGACGTTACTGCGATTCGGGATGTGGCCGTCGATGAATACGAAACGGCTTTCTGGGTAGCGGCCGCTGACGTCGGTCATCGCGTCGAGCAGCAGAAAGCCGTTGGCGACAGTCAGGTCGCTGTAACGCGCGCCGATGGAGAGATTCTTGACATAGTTGGCGGGGTCGGACGACTCGATCTTCTTGACCACGATCCCCAGTTCGCGCTTGGCGCATTGCATGCCGTTCCAGCAGATCTCGTTGAAGCCCTTGTCGCCGACGCCGGAGGTATCGGTTACCAGCGTAACCACGAGCTTGTCACCGTGTTGCGTCATCTCGCAACAGCCCGCAGCGGCAGCGAGCAGAGCAGCCACGCAGACGGCAAACGATAAACGAAGTGCCTTCATATCCCCCGGTCACCGATTAGAATCTTATTTTAACAGAGGCTTTACAGAGATGTGCGATCAATTGCGCACGGCTTCCTTGCCGCTCGTCTCTTCGATCTCGACGACGCCGATCGTGATATTGCGGATGCTTTCGGGAGCCAACTGCTCGGTGATTACCTTCTCCGGGTCGCTTTCCTGCTGACGGATCATCACCTCCAGCGCCGTTCGTTTCTCGTCTTCGTTTTCTGCGAACCTGGCCTTGCCGCCGAACATCACGCTGCGATAAGCGTGGTCACATTTGCCGTCGAGGTAACCAAGGTCCTCGAAAGCAACGCCCCAGACCCGCGGGTTGGCGCGCAGGATGTCGATTTTCCTGCCCTCGCGGGCGCAGTGGAAGTAGATCCGGCGTTGGGCCGGGTCATACCCGTGATTAAGCACGACAAGGTAAGGCTCGCCTTCGGCGCACATGGCCAGGGTGATATATCGCGCCGAGCCGAGGATGCGCTCCATCTCCGCCTCGTCACTTAACGCTTTGTCCTGCCGCCTCAAGTGGTATTTCTTCATTTCACCTTCCCGGGATGATTTGCCGCTCCCAATCAATCTATCATCTATCGAATGATGGTTCTCCATCAAACCGCAGGGAGCACTGTCGAGGAAAATATCATAATATTGATCGCGTAATCCCATGCAGGATTATACAAGGCAAAAATGATCATTCGCCCGAACAAGGGGTCTTGGATTCCGTATTGATTTATGGGTAAGGTGTCACCGCTTGAGCGAAAACCAAAAATTGACCGAAATCCTTGTAAACCTGATGGATGTCTTTCAGGACTAAATTAGTGAGAGTAGGGGGGCTATCTTCCCCGGACAATGTTAAAGGAGGGTTTCCACTTATGAGAAAACTGTTGATAGCAGGGTTGGTGTGTCTATTCGTCTCGGCCCTTGCCGGCGCCGACGAAGCGCGCCTGCTGCGCTACCCGGATATCCACGGCGATCAGGTGGTCTTCGTCTACGCCGGCGACATCTGGACAGTTTCCGCCAACGGCGGAATTGCGCGCAAGCTCACAACCCATTCGGGAATGGAGGGCGGCCCGAAATTCTCGCCGGACGGCTCGAAAATTGCCTTCACGAGCGATTATGACGGCAACCAGGATGTGTTCGTCATCCCAGCGGTAGGCGGTGAGCCGTTGCGCGTCACTTACCATCCCGATCCCGATACAATTGTGGATTGGTATCCCGACGGCAAGTCGATACTGTTCCGCTCTATCAGGCTCACCCAATTGCAGATCCCTCGTTACAACCGCCTGTTCAAGGTTCCCGCGGAAGGCGGTTACGTCGAGGCGTTACCGCTGCCGACGGGCGAGTTGACCAGCTTCAATGCCGACGCCAGCAAGATCGCCTACAATCGCATGAGCCGCGAGACGCGCACCTGGAAGCGCTACCGCGGCGGCATGGCTCCCGACATCTGGATTTACGACTTCGCCGCGAACGAAATCGAGCAGATCACCGATTTCGACGGCAACGACGCCTTCCCGATGTGGAACGGCGACAAGATCTATTTCGTTTCCGACCGCGGCCCCAACAGCGTGATGAACATCTACAGCTATGACCTCAACACGAAAGAGGTGAAGCAGATCACGCGCTACAACGAGTACGACGTACAGTTTCCGAGCCTCGGCACAGGCAAGATCGTCTACATGAACGGTGGCTGGCTCTACGTGCTCGACCTCGCGACCGAGCAAAGCAGCAAGCTCAACGTCGAGATCTACGACGACAAGATCCTCGCCCGCAAGACGATCGAAAACGTGCAGGGTTACATCCACAATTTCGACCTGTCACCAAGCGGTGTGCGTGCAGTATTCGAAGCCCGAGGCGACATCTTCACCGTGCCGGCCAAGAAGGGCGACATCCGTAACTTGACCAAGACCCCCGGCGTCCGCGACCGCGTACCCGCGTGGAGCCCAGACGGCAAGTGGATCGCTTACTTCTCCGACGCCGGCGGCGAGTACGAGCTATATATCAGGACCGCCAACGGCAACGGCGAGGTGAAGCAGCTCACAGAGGGCTCGGCTATCTGGTACGACGCGCCTGTCTGGAGCCCCGACAGCAAGAAAATCATGTTCTCCGACGTCGGCGTGAACCTTTACTACATCGATATCGAGACGAAGAAGGTTACCAAGGTCGCCCACGGTCAGAACGAGGCCACATCCAACTTCATCGGCGGCGTCTGGAGCCCCGACAGCAAATGGATTGCCTACGACCTTTCCTCCTACAACGGATTCGACTCTATCTATCTCTACTCGCTGGATGAGAACAAGAGCCACAAGATTACGAGCGACATGACCGACGACACAGGACCCGTCTTCGATCCCGACGGCAAGTATCTCTACTGGATCGCCAACCGCGAGATCAATTTCGTCAGGGGTTACTTCGACGAAGACTACATCCTCGCCCGCGCCGGACGTGTGGTTGTGGCCACGCTGAAGGCCGATACGGCTTCGCCATTCCTGCCTGAAAGCGACGAGGAGAAGGTAAAGGAGGAGAAGAAGGAAGGCGAAGAGAAGAAGGACGAGGAGAAGAAAGCCGAAGGCGAGAAGAAAGCTGGCGAAGAAAAAGCTGAAGAGGAAAAAGCCCTCGAGATTGATATCGAGGGGATAGAGAATCGGATCATCGACATTCCGATGCCCGACGGCAACTATCTCGGCCTGGTGGCGGCCAGCGACAAGGTCTTCGTAGTCGAGCTGCCCTCTCTCGGCGGCTTCGGCCAGGGTTTCACACTGCATGTCTTCGACATGAAGAAGCGCGAAGTCAAGGAAGTCGTCAGCGGCATCCGGGGCGCCGCCTTTTCGTCCGACGGCAAGAAACTGCTCTACAGGCAGGGCTCGAATTACTTCAACGTCGACGCCGCCCCAGGTGTCAAACCCGGCGATGGCAGGCTGGATCTCTCCGGCTTGCAGATGACGGTCGACCCCAAGGCCGAATGGAGACAGATCTTTAACGACGCCTGGCGCCAGGGACGCGACTGGTTCTACGATCCCAACTACCATGGCGTCGACTGGAACAAGATGAAGCAGCGCTACGGCCAGATGGTGCCCTACATCGCCCACCGCGACGACCTCAACTACCTGATCGGCGAGCTGATCGCAGAGCTCAACAGCTCTCACACCTACCGTGGCGGCGGCGACTACCCGGATGTAAGGCGAATCAACGTAGGCTTGCTCGGCTGCGACCTCGAACCGGACAAAGAAAGTGGATACTACAAGATCACTAAGATATTCACCGGGCACAACTGGAATCCACAACGCCGCGGCCCATTGGCCCAACCCGGGCTGAAGGTGAAAGAGGGCGATTACCTGATCGCTGTCAACGGGGAGGAGCTGCGCTACCCCGCCAATCCGTACGCACCGTTCATCAATACCGTTGGTAGGGTGGTTAAGCTCAAAGTCAACACCGAGCCGAAGGCTGAAGGCGCCGTTGAGATTGAGGTCACGCCGGTCGGCAACGACCGCATGCACCGCTATCTCGACTGGATTGAGACCAACCGCCTCAAGGTTGAGGAAGCCACCAACGGCCGCGTCGGTTACATCCACCTGCCCGACACCGCGGGCGGAGGCATGGAGTTCTTCAACCGCATGCTCTACCCGCAGGTCCGCAAGGAGGCGTTGATAATCGATGTGCGCTACAACTCCGGCGGCTTCATCCCCAGCCTCTACATGCACCACCTCAGCCGCCAACTGCTCAGTGGGTGGGCGACGCGCTACACCAACGGGTTCCTCACTCCGTTCGCCGCGCATTACGGGCCGAAGATCTGCATCGCCAACGGTTATGCCGGCTCCGGCGGCGACGCCTTCCCCTATTACTTCAAGAAGATGAATCTCGGCAAGCTGATCGGCACGCGCACCTGGGGCGGTCTCATCGGCCTCAGCGGAAATCCCCCGCTGATGGATAACGGAGGCGTAAACATCGCCGACTTTTCCTTCTACAATCCCGAAGGCGAATGGGACGTCGAGGGCCACGGTGTCGATCCCGACGTCGAGGTCGACGATCTTCCCAACCTGATGATCGCCGGGCGTGATCCGTCTCTGGAGAAGGCAATCGAGCTGATCCTGGAAGACCTTAACAACCTGACGAAGAAGCCGATTCCTGATCAGCCGAAGAAGAATCCCGTCCGCTGATCTGTGTCTGCTTCGCTTAATTTCGGGCCGGTTCTCTCATCATGAGGGCCGGCCATTTATTATTTCCTTATATAAGGAGTATACTTGTGTGTTCACCACGAGGACTGAAAGGAAGGGAGGAATTCTGTCATGATGAGAATAGTAGAGGGTAGATTGTCTCGCTTCTTTTGGGCTTTAGTCCTTGCTGTACCGGTCTTGTTATTGGTGCAGTGCGGACAGCCTGCGGTTGAGGTACCGGCGCCGCCGGAAACCAAGGTCGACTTGGTCAGAGACGAGCTTCACGGCGTGGAGATCGTCGATCCCTACCGCTGGCTCGAGGACCAGGAGAGCGCTGAGACGAGGGCCTGGATCGATGCTCAGAACGAGTACACCGACTCCATCATGGGCCAATTGCCCGGTCGCGAAGCATTGAGAAACAAGATCGAGAGGCTGATGAAGGTCGATGATATTTCCACCCCCAGGGAGCGCAATGGGCGTTTCTTCTACTCCAAGCGCGCCGCCGATCAAGATCTCGATGTGATCTACTGGCGAGAGGGCCTGGAAGGCGAAGAGAAGGTGCTGATCGATCCGCACCCGATGAGCGAAGACCATACCGTCAGCACAAGGCTTGCCGACGTTTCGCCCGATGGGAAAGTGGTGTTGTATTCAGTCAGACAGGGAGGAGTCGACGAAACCGAGATATGTTTCCTGGACGTCGACACTGGCGAGCACCTGCCCGACACCCTCGGGACGGCGCGCTACTACGGCGTGTCGTTGATGCCCGACAAGAGCGGTTACTACTACACTCGCCGTGATCCGGAAGGGCCGCGCCTTTTTTACCGCGTCATGGGCTCTGCACCAGAGAGCGAGGAGATGGTCTTCGGCGAGGACGTCGATCCGCGTTACTTCATTTACAACGAAGTGACGGATGATGGCCGTTACCTGTTGATCACGATCGGCTACGGCTGGAACCACAGCGATGTCTTTATCAAGGATCTTACCCGCCGTAATGCCGGTATTGTACCCCTGATTGAGGGAGTAGATGCCCTTTTCCATCCGTCCTATGAAGACGGCAGACTTTACATCTTCACTAACTGGGAGGCACCGAACTGGAAGATGATGGTCGCCGATCCGGCAGGGATCGACCTTAAGCAATGGCAGGAGATTATCCCGGAACGCGAGAACGCAGTGCTCGAAGGCGTTTCCTTCAATGGCGGAAAACTCTTCGCACGTTATCTGGAGAATGTCCAATCGCGCATCGTGATTTACGATACCGAAGGCGCCGAGCAGGGTGAGATCAAGTTCGACTCGATCGGCTCGGTGACCAATATGGTGGGCAATTGGGATAGCGATATTGCATTCTACGGCTTCAGCTCATTCCATATGCCTTTCACAATCTATCGCTACACGGTTTCAACGGGCGAGAGTGAGGTTTGGGCTAAAATCGATGTGCCGTTTGACAGCGAGAAGTATGAGGTCAAGCAGGTCTGGTACGAGTCTAAGGACGGCACACAGGTGCCGATGTTCGTCGCCCATGCCAAGGGGATCGAACTCAATGGTGAGAATCCGGTTTTCCTCACCGGTTACGGCGGCTTCGGCGCCAGCTCAACCCCGGGCTTCTCCGCCCGCTCCGCAATCTGGCTCGAGCTGGGGGGTGTTTACGCCTTGGCCAACATGCGCGGAGGCGGCGAGTTTGGCGAGAAGTGGCATCGCATGGGTATGCTGGAAAACAAGCAGAATGTTTTCGACGACTTCATCGCCGCGGCCGAGTACCTGATAGCCGAGGGCTACACCAAGCCGGAGAAACTGTTGATACGCGGCGGCAGCAATGGAGGTTTGCTGGTCACCGCTGTGGTGACTCAGCGGCCCGATCTCTACGGGGCGGTCATCTGCACCTACCCGTTGATCGACATGATTCGTTACCATAAGTTCCTCGTCGGCTCGACGTGGATCACAGAGTACGGCAGCGCCGACGATCCGGAGCAGTTCAAATACATCTACGAGTACTCGCCCTACCAACACGTGCGCAAGGATGAGGAATATCCTGCCGTGCTGTTCATCACCGGCGACGCCGACACCCGCGTCGCGCCGTTGCACGCGCGCAAGATGACGGCGCTGATGCAGTCGGCCACCGGCTCCACCAATCCGATCATGCTTCGCTACCACACCAAGGCAGGCCATTCCGGTGGCCAGCCGCTGAGTGAGCGGATCGATAATACGACCGAGACGATGCTGTTCCTCATCTGGCAGCTTGGCATGGAGACACCTAAGGAAGAGGCGACGACTGAATAGTGCCACGCGGAAATAGTCGGCTGATATAAACATAGGTTCACTCGGAAAGATAAACGGCTCGGCCAGCGACGGCCGGGCCGTTTCGCGTTAACACTATTTGCTGCTATCATCGAGCGATTCAGGGGTGACGGCTATCTAAAATACCGGAGGGAAAAAAATGGCCAGCAGGGGGTTGTGTTTGCGAGTCGTAGTGGTTTCGATTGCGGCTTTGATCTTTCTTGCCGCGTCGCCGTCGATTTTACGCGCCCAGGAAAAGGCGAAGTTCACAATCGACGACGTCCTCAATCCGATGAAATTCTCCAGGCCGTCGCCGAGGGGCTTCATGTGGCTGCCAGACGGCGGTAGTTTCCTCTATTTCTTCAGGGATGAAGACAAGAACTGGCTTTGGCGCTATGACTGCGCCTCCGGCGGCAAGCAAAAGGTGGCGAACTGGACCGAGATCGAGGAGGGCCTGGAGGCCCAACGGCCGGGCAGGGAAGAGCCGCCGATGAACGACGTCAACTCCACCGGGCGTTTCGCGCGAACGAGATTGGTGATGTCGGACGACGGGTCGATGCTGGTCGGCTCGCTGAATTTCGATCTTTACGTCTTCGATGTTGCTGCACGCGAAGCGCGCTTTATCACTGATGACCTTGTCGGGGAGATCTTCCCCTCATTCAGTCCCGACAGGAAGAAGATAGCCTACGCCCGCGGCGGCGATCTTTACTATGTCGACTTGGCCTCCGGGGAGGAGAAGCGCCTGACAGAGCGCCCCGGCTGCCACATCCTCAACGGCGTCTCCGACTGGGTCTACGAGGAGGAATTGGGCTTGAGGCAGTCTTTCTGGTGGGCTCCCGATTCGCGCCGTATCGCTTTCCTGCAGTTCGATACCTCGCCGATCAAGACCTTCCCGATCACCGACGAGCTGACATCGCCCGTCGCCGACCTCGAGTTGCAGAAGTATCCGAAGGCGGGCGAGCCCAACTCTATCGTACGGCTGGGCGTGATCGACAGCGAAACCGGCGAGGCGGGCTGGATAAACACCGGCGTCGACACCGACATCTACATCACACGCGTCGGCTGGCTGCCCGATGGCTCGAAGATCTGGTACATGTGGCTCAACCGCGACCAGACCCGCCTCGAGTTGCGCTTTGCCTGCCCCGTCAGCGGCAACTTCCGCACTGTTGTTGTCGACGAGGATCCCGCATGGGTCGGCATGCGCGTCGATAAACTTACCTGGGTCGACGGCGAGCGCTTCATCTGGGCGGCGGAGTGGGACGGCTGGCAGCACCTCTACCTCTTCGATATCGAGGGCAAACGCCTGGGGCAGATCACCAAAGGCGAATGGGAGGTCACCGACATCTGCGGCTTTGACCCCACGTGGAGCTTTTTAATTTTGCAGACGTCCGAGGTCAGCCCGCTCGAGCGCCACATTTACAGCGTAGGCCTCGACGGCGGCGGCTTCAGACAGCTGACGACGGAGGAGGGGATTCACCGAGCGGATATGCATGCAACCGGCGCGTATTTCATCCGTAACTTCTCGAGCCCGACCACGCCGCCTCGCATCGAAATTTGCAACCTGGAGGGCGAGGTGCTGCATGTCTTCGACGACGGCCGTATTCCCGCGCTCGATGACTATGATCTGGCAACGCCGGAGTACTTCACCGTGACCGCGGAGGACGGCGCCACCCTGCATGCTGTTATGACCAAGCCGCCCGATTTCGATCCTAACAAGAAGTACCCGGTGCTGGTGCTGATATACGGAGGTCCGGAAAGCCAGGCGGTAACCAAGAGCTGGCAGAACCGCGGCATGTTCAACCAGCTACTGGCGCAGGAAGGCATCATTCTATTCAGGATCGACAACCGCGGAACCGCCGCCCGCGGGCGCGACTGGTGCCGAATCGTCCACCGCAACCTCGGCGACTGGGAAATTCGCGACCATGCCGAGGGCGTGAAGTACCTCAAGACGCTGCCCTACATCGACGGCGATAAAATCGGTATCTACGGCGGCTCCTACGGCGGCTACACGACGCTGTTGGCGATGGTCAAGGCGCCGGAGCACTTCAAAGTGGGCGTCTCGGCCTATCCGGTCACCGACTGGCGCCTCTACGATACGATTTACACCGAACGCTACATGGACACGCCTGCCGATAATCCCGAGGTCTACAAGGTCAGCGCGCCGCTGAACTTTGCCGCAAACCTCGAGGGCAAGCTGCTGCTGATCCACGGCACGATGGACAACAACGTCCACGTGCAGAACTCGATACTGATGATTGAGGAGTTGGTCAAGGCGGGCAAGCGGTTCGAGCTGATGCTCTATCCGCGTGAACGCCACGGCATCCGCCAAAGCCACCGCCGCGGCTACAACACTCGCTTGATCTACGATTTTCTGATGCGGGAGCTGAGGGGGATCAAGTAGGCGACCGAGGACTTCAGTGGTATCCGTGTCCGCTGGTGAAAGCGATTTAATTAAAGAGAAAAGCGGCCCGTCCGGTTCCGGTCGGGCCGCTTTATTATGTAAATCTGATTATTTCGATCGGGCAATGCGGAATCCCGACGCGTCGCAGCGGTTGGCTGCTTCGTATTCGTCGCGTCGGGCAGCTCGGATCTCCGAGGCGTCGCCGCCCCAGCGACCGCTCCTGAGCACCCGCTTGTAGCCTTCGGAGCAGATCGGGTTGACAGACTGCTCCACTGAATAGGGGCCGTAATAGTCGTGGACCCACTCCCAGGAGTTGCCGCTCATGTCGTAGAGGCCCAAAGCGTTGGGAGCGAAGCTGCCGACGGGTGTAGTTGCCTTGCGATACTCGCCCACTACGGAGAAGGGTACACCCTCAGCGTCGGCCCGGAAGTTGATCTCATTCGACTCAGCGATATTCTTCCCGTTGCCGAACCGCACCCTCTTTCCGCCCTCCCTGGCGGCGTATTCCCACTCGGCCTCGGTCGGCAGGCGGTAGCCCCTGACCAGGATCAAATCCCGGGTGGGATTCCCGTTTTCATCCAATAGCTCTCCCGTCTTGAGATCATATGCCGCCGGCAGGCCTTCCTTCTCGCTCAGCCAGTTGCAGTAGTGAATGGAGTCATTCCATGAAAGGCAGACGACCGGATCGCTGTCCGTTTGCTCGAAAAAGTGTTTTCTCCAATTAATATCAGGATCACCGCCGAAGCGGAGATTCTCGTTGTCCCACCATGTGCACCCGCTGTAGGAGAGTACCTCGTCCGCGATCCTGCGCGCTTCTTCTTCCGGCGGACGCTCCATGAGTTGGCGAATGAGTTCCATTTGCTTCTCGACGTCCTTCGGGCCCTCCGCGGAAGTCACGTACCCGCTGTCTTCAACAAATTCGCGGTATTCCGCCACGGTGATTTCGTATGGTGAGAGGTAAAAATCGTCCACCGTCACCTGATGCGCCGGCATCTCGTCCTCCCGGCCCTCTCCGAAGACGTCCCCCATCATGAAACTGCTGCCTTCCACAAGAACCATGCTCGCAAGGTAGCCGGAGAGCTCCTCGGGCTCGGTCTGAGTAGCGGAGCTGTCCTGAGTGGCGCATGGAAGTTGAATCGCGATCAAAAATAGAGTCGCTGGGATAATAAGCGCTACGATCCGGAGAAACCGACGGAACGTAACTTCGAAATCCCTTGCCTTGCCGGATAAGGATCGATTCGACTGTTTGAGTAAAATGATATCCCCCGCCGTGCTTGCAGTTTAGATCGGTGAGAATACCGAATGTTTTTTTATTCTACATGTAATCGCGCTAACATTTTACCGCCAAGACACAGATGCACTTATCCTACCTCATCCCGTACCGGAAGCAGCGGTATGAAAAAGGTACCCGGTGCTATTTGTTTTACTTCAGATAGATGATCGGCTCGTCTCCGGAGCCAAGGTTGAGGAAGAGCAAGAGATAATCGCGCAGATGGCGCGTAATCAGGAAGTTAGCCCTGGCGTGTGCGTGGCCGGAGCGGCCGAGGCGCCTGCCCATCAGCGGATTGTTGAGGATCTGGCGAACGTAGAATGCGCAGCCTTCCGTCGAGAATGCCGCCAGGCCGGTGATCTTGTCGAGAATCTGGCGTTTGATCCCGCCCACAGGTGAGGCTATGACAGGTTTTTTCTTCCACAGCGCTTCTGTGACTGTCAGCCCGAATCCCTCGCGGATTGATTTCTGGATCACTACTGTCGAGCCGCGCACAAGGGCGTTGATCTCAACATCGCTGAACGGCGGCAGATTTAGGATGTGTATATCGGGATCGTCGCCGGCCTTCTCGCGCACAGCGGCGAGCACCTCCTGGCCCTCGGGATCGTCGTCGGCGGCGCCACCGGCAAGCACCAGCTGAAGGTTTGAGCGTGGCTTTACAAGGTTATAGACATCGATCACGCCCAACGGATCCTTAAGCCAGTCGAAGCGCGAGACCTGTGTCAGCATCGGCCGGCCGGGATCGATCCCGAAGCCCTCAAGCACCTTCGTGACCTTCTGCTTCGTGAGAGGCTTGTTTTTGTCGCTGATCGGGTCGATCGATGGGCTGATCATAAGCTGAGGTATCTCCAGCGGGCGCGAGAACTCGGGCATGCTGAAGATTGACGCCGTGTACCTCTCGACATGTTGAGACAACCTGTTCCAGAGTTTCGCGTCGGAGCGCGAGAGGTCGATATGGCAACGCCATACCCAGCTTCGTGAATTCAGCCTTTCCTCGACTTCGATCAGGGCAAGTGGCTGAGGGTCGTGCACGACGATCACATCCGCCTCGGGATCGATGACCGACTCATTCCGCTGGTTGACTTCCAAGAAGTGATCGAATTCGGCCTGCTCAAATACCGTCCGCTCCCCGTGCAGGGCGTTGTGGACCTTCTTGGTGAACTTGAAGAATTCCTCGTCGCCTTCGATTACGTCCCAGCGGGTCTCGATGCCTAGGTCCTGCATCAGCGGTACTATCTTGTGAAGTATTTCAGCGACGCCTCCGCCGACCTTCGTCGAGTTGATATGCTGCACCCGCAGGCCGCTGAGCCGGGAGCCGAGCAAGCGCAGGCCGTCGAGCGTGGCCGGGGAAACGGTGTCGGCATAATCGTTGAGGGTTTTGGTATTTTCCTGATCTCCCATCAGACGGCCCTCTCGAGCGTTTCCAACAACTCTTCCCGCACCCTTTCGAGGCTCCTGAAATACGGATCTATCGAAGCCACCGCAGCAGCGAGGTCATCCATGCCAAGCTGCTGCTCGATCCAGACGGAGAAATCGTTGTCGTAGGTTTGTTCGTGGATGCGCAGCTTCGATTCGATCAGGTGGAAGAAGAGCGAGGCGTTGGGGATGACGTGCAGAGCTTCTATCAGCTCCACGAGGCTGCGGGCGTTGGGGCCTGAGGGTATTACGAAACTCTTGCTCTTGCAGAAGTGGAAGACCTCGTCCTCGTGTGCCTGACGCAGAATGCGCTCCTTCCTCAAGTGCCTCTCGATGATCTCGATGATGGCTTTTCGCAATCCCTTAACCGACTTGAAGGCGGTGATGTCGATGTAGTTCAGCTTCTCGGCGAGCTCGTATTCGTGCAGCGCGCGGTGAGTCCACTTCGCGAAATCGTTGTTGAAGCCGTCCTCGGCGAAGTGGTGCTCGAAGTAAAACTGATGCGTGTGATAGAAGATCGACGCACGGTGGATGCTTCGGATGTGGCTTAGGAACTCCGCAAGGTTGATCGCCGTCAGGCCGGTCAGCTCGACGATGCGGTACTCCGAGTAGAAGACAAAAGGTTGTATGAGCTTCGCCATTTAGTCTCCAGTCAGTTTTCTTCGGTTGATAATCGTTGTAGCAACAAGTATAGAAACCATATCAACTCATCGGGGCAGGATGCAAGGTACTTCGCAGTGGAATCCCATCCTTCCGGTTCTCCAACCTGGATGGTTACCCAATCGTCGCCGGCGGAGTTGAATACGTTCTCGTCGGTGATGTCGTCGCCCGCGAAGACGATACCGATGTGTTTGCCGGCTTGATTCCTTCGAAGCCCGCTCACCCAATCGATCATCGTCGTGCCCTTGTCGACTTCAGTAGATGGGACAAGTTCCACAACCTTTTTGCCCTCGCGCACTGTAACGGCCAGCGACTCGCTCAGAGTCATACATTCGCTCAGGAGCATCCGTCGCACAACCGAATGTCTTTCTTCGGGACATTGCCGGTAGTGGATCGCCAGACCCGGCCCTTTGTCCTCCAAGCGCAGGCAGCCAATCGAAGCCAAGATCTCTTCAAGATGGCTTTTAGCCACGTCCTTAATCTCGAAGAAAGCCTTGGCATCCTGGTGGTGAGTCAAGTTGCCGCCACAGAGGCGGGAGAGACCGTGGTTGCCTGCGATTTCGATGTCCTCGATACCGATTATTGCGGCAAGGTCTTCGGGCGAGCGGCCGGTGATCAGTAGCAATTTTATCTTTTCGGTTGCCCTCAGTTTACGAAGCACCTGCCGTGCCGCCGCCGTCGGCACTGCCTCGGCAGGCGTTGGGCGGATGTTCGTCAGCGTGCCGTCGTAATCAAGGCCTATCGCCAGGACGTCGGCACGAGCCAGCTCTGTGGCCAGCTTTTCCGCGATTTCGGAAAGAAGAATCATGTTGTCGGGCCAGTCACTGCTCGTAGTTTGCGCAGGACCTTCATCATCCAGTGATAGATGTTGTGCTCACGCAGCCTGCGCCGCAAGCGCTGCATCCTCTCTTTCCGTTCCGCTTCGGTCATTCGAACGGCTTCGAGGATCTTATCGGCAAAGCCCTCGGTGTCGTATGGGTTGACAGGCAAGGAGTCGCCCATATCCTCCGCCGCCCCCGCGAACTCGCTGAGCAATAAAACGCCGTTTTCCTCTACCTGGCTGGCGATGTATTCCTTTGCGACGAGATTCATGCCGTCCTTCAACGAGCTGATGATCGCCAGGTTTGACAGCCGGTAGAGTGGTGCGAGCGACCACTTGTCGAGTGCGCCGGTGAAGATCACCGGCTCCCAATCGCCGTCACCGTAGCGTTCATTGAGCTGCTCGATCTTTCTCATCAGCGCGCGCTTGAGCTCGCTGTAGGCCCTGATATTGTCCCTGCTACTGGCCGAGACCATGACCAGCGACAGCCGCCCGCGCCAGACGGGATTATTCTGGAAGAATAGGTCGAGAGCATCGAGCTTTTCCAGCAGACCCTTGGTGTAATCGATCCTGTCGACGGAAACCGCCACGATTTTATCCTGCAGCTTGAATTTTTCAATGAACCGCTTAATAAAGCGGTTGCTGCGTTCTGATGCGGCATAGTTCTCCATGTCTTCGACATCGATGCTTATCGGGACGGAACAGACGTGGCAAATACGATCTTCGTGCAGCACCTCTCCTTTGTCGAAGTCGACCCTGCAATTAATCATTCGATCGCAGGCTTCAAGAAAATGGTTGCTGAACTGGGGCGTGTGAAAAGCCAGCAGATCATTGGCGAGCAAGCCTTCGAGCAGATCGCGCGCTTGCGGCAGGGCCTGCAAAACCTCCGGGGCGACCCACGGGATATGCCAGAACTGGGTCAGGATGGCATCTGGATTGTTCTGGCGGATAGTGCGCGGGCAGGTGGCAAGATGGTAGTCCTGAAACCAGACGACAGATGGGCCGGCGTTGACCTCCTCACCCACTGTCCGGGCAAATTCCCGGTTAACGCGCTCGTAACTGGTCCAATACCAGCGGCGAAGGCGAACCTTTTCGAGCATGTTGTGAAATAGGGGCCAGAGGACCTGGTTGGAAAAGCCGTAATAATAACCGCGAACTACGGATCGCTCCAGCCAGACTCGGCGCAGCGTGTAGCAGGGCGCGAAGGGCGGCACCGGCTCACGATCGTTTTCATCGGAATACTTGCGGTCGGCATTGCCCGATCCCCAAGCGACCCATGTTCCTCCTACAGCCTGCATCACCGGATCAAGAGCCTTAGTCAGGCCACCGATAGGCTCGCGAATCTTCTCACCGGACTTTGTATAGAGGTGGATGTATGGCTCCCTGTTCGACACCAGGATCAACCGAGCGCCGTGGAAGTTCTGGCGAAAATATTCGGCGACATCTCCGGCGTTACTCAAGGTTGTACCTCTTGATGGAGGAAGCGGCGGAGAGCAGATAAAAAAGACTCAGTTTCATTACAGGTTTTTACCATAACATTGTGCATTATAATCCTCAAATCAGCCGGATTTCGAGTCCAGGGCAATAAAGGAACAAGGTACGGATCTTGTTGGCTGAGATACTGCTGTCGCTTGACTTGGTCTCCAATCGGTTCTACGATTTATTTTCCTCCGGTGGTGGGAGTAGCTCAGTTGGTTAGAGCGCCTGGTTGTGGCCCAGGAGGTCGTGGGTTCGAATCCCATCTCTCACCCCACTTTCCCATTTCCCCTTAGCCAAACAAGTACGGCTTCCAGCTTTGTTTAGCGCCCTGGCAACCAAGCCGGAGTGGAGAACGTCTAATTGTCACCGTTATTACATCGTGAAGTGCGATAAAAGACACATAATATTTATTTGGGGAAATCAATTCGGATAAATATAAGACACAGCAGCTTTTCGCGGGTCACTGAAGACTTTGTAAACACAGGTTCGGCAGACAAACAGCACAAGTGGAGAGATGTTATGAAGCGTCTTCAATACCCAATGGTTCCATTAGTTTTCTTGATCTTATCAAGCTTTCTCAGTCCTGTTGCAGCGCAGACGGAGAGCGCCCGAGCGCCGCAACACGTGCCGCGGATCGATGCGGAAATCACGGTTGATGCAAGGCTTGATGAAGAGGCGTGGTCGCAAGCACTTGTCTTCGAGCTCGACTACGAGACTTCGCCAGCGGAGAATGTTCCGGCGATCGTCAAGACAGAAGTGCTGGTATTTCATGACGCGAAGAGTATTTACTTCGGATTCCGTTGCTACGATCCGGAGCCCTCGGCGATACGGGCTTATTTCAGCGATCGCGATCGCATAGGCAACGACGATCTGGTGAACATCAACTTGGACACGTTCAATGACGAGCGGCGGAATTATTTCATGGGATGTAATGCGTTGGGTGCCCAGCGCGACGGCATCGAGACGCCGACCTACGGCGATTCGACGTGGGATGCGATCTGGGATTGCGCGGGTGAAATCACCGACACCGGCTATGTGCTCGAGTTCGAGATACCTTTTTCGAGTCTGCAGTTCCAGCGCGTTAACGGTCCCCAGATCTGGGGTCTGGACATCTCGCGCTGGTATCCGCGATCGGTGAGGCACCGCCTGGGCCTGGTGCCGCTTGATCGCAACAACAATTCCTACCAGAGCCAGTTCATCAAGATAAGCGGCTTTGCCGGCATTACTCCAGGCACGAACCTGGAACTGGTGCCCACCTTGACCGCGCTGAAAACCGATTCCAGGGATTCGCTGTCGGACGCCGATTTCAGCACGAGCGATGGAAAGGCCGATGTGGGCGTGACTGCGAGATGGGGCGTGACGCCGAATTTCACGCTGAGCGGCACCGCAAATCCTGACTTTTCCCAGGTCGAGGCCGATTCGAGACAACTAGATATCAATGAGCCGTTCGCGCTCTGGTACCCGGAGAAGCGGCCATTCTTCATCGAGGGCGTCGACTTCTTTCGCTCGAAGCTTAACGTTGTCTATACGCGCACGCTGCGCGATCCTGTTTGGGGTATCAAGCTCACGGGAAAAGAGGGGAGCAACACAGTCGGCGCCTACTTCGTCGAAGACGATCTGACCAACCTGATATTCCCGGGCAGCCAGAGTTCGCAAGCAACATCGCTGTCGATGAACTCTAAGGCGGCGGTGTTCAGATACAAACGCGACATCGGCAGTAAGTACACCATCGGTGCGCTCCTGACGGACCGGGAGGGCGAGGAGTATTATAACCGCTTGCTCGGTGTGGACGGGATTCTGAGAGTCACAAATACCGACCGGATATCGTTCCAGGCACTTGGTTCCACAACGAGGTATCCGGCGGTCGTGAGCGAAGGTTTCAATCAACCGATGGACGACTTCGGGGACTATGCTCTCTCGCTTAAATATGAACACGTGACCCGAAGCATAAGCTGGTGGGCGAATTTCGAAGAGATCGGCCCGGACTTCCGTGCCGACCTGGGATACATGCCGCAGGTTGGATACCGCAATGTCGAGGGCGGCCTGTATTATTGGTGGAGTGCCCAGCCGGGTAAGTGGTGGTCAAACGTAACGATCGGAAGCGACCTAAATTACTACGAGGACCAAGACGGCAATCTCCTCAATAAAAATATTTCGGTGTGGCTCAACTTCGACGGCATGATGCAGTCTTACCTCCAAGCGCGCGCGAGCAAATGGTGTGAGGCATATAACGGTGAAGAATTTGACCTGACGGAATTTATCTTCAACGGCATGATGGTCCCCAAGGCTGGATTGGAGTTGTATCTCTTCGGTCGGATGGGCGAGCGCATTGACTACGCCAACACGCGCTCTGGGAGCAGAATTCTTTTGAGTCCAGCCCTCTCGGTGAACGCCGGTCGGCATATGAAATTTAGCTATAACCACACATTTGAAAGGATGTCTTCGGGCGGCGGGCATCTCTACACGGCGCACATCGGCCAGGCGACTGCGATTTATCAATTCAACAGGAAGACCTTTTTCCGCGCCATCCTCCAGTATGTCGATTACCGCTACAACGTCGAGAATTACACATACGATATCGATCAGGAACAAAGGAACCTTTTCAGCCAGCTTCTTTTCTCGTACAAGCTTAATCCCCGGACGGTGCTTTTCCTCGGCTACAGCGACAACTATCTCGGCAATCAGGAATTCGGCTTGACGCAGAAGGACCGTACCTTCTTTGTGAAGGTGGGTTACTCCTGGGTGATGTGATCGGCAGTAATCCTAGGCAGATTCTTTGAAGGCCGTCGAATTCGACTACTATTCCGTTTGGATGCAGTCCCGATGGATTCCCCGGTTCCGGACTGACTCACTTTCCCTGATCCCGTGGGCGGAGAATTTCGGTTCTTCACTACGAGGGAATATTACACCTGCGAAAAAAGACAGGGGAATCAGACCTTGAAGTACTTCTCGAGCCGGTCAAAGGCACGGTTGATTTCCTCCTCCGGCACGCAGAAGGAGATCCTCGCGTGGCCCTCGCCGTTTGGCCCGAATTCCACACCCGGGGAAAAAGAGACACGCGCTTCTGTCAATAGCCTGCGGCAGAATGCAGTCGAGTCGGCTCCGTCCTGGGCCAAAATCTTGGGGAACATCAGGTAGGCCCCCTCCGGGCGCCGGTATGAAAATACGCCGCTGAGCCCGTCGAGCCGCGAGCACAATAGATCCCTGCTCTTCCTGTATTTCTCCCTGAACCGCCCGATGCAGTCCTGCGGTCCCCTGATTGCAGCAAGCGCCGCGTACTGCGATACCACCGGCGCGCAGAGAGCCAAGGGAATGTGCGCCTTGGAAATCTGCCTCGCGATATCTTCGTAAGCATGAAGGTAGCCGACACGCCAGCCGGTCATCGAGTACGTTTTCGTGAAGGTGAAGCAACTTACAACTCGTTTGCTCAACTCGGGAATCGAAGCGATGCTGAAGTGCCGCGCTCCGTCGTAGACGAAGTGTTCGTAGGCTTCGTCGGTGATGATCGCCAGGTCATGATCGATAGCGATTTCCGCTAACGATCTCAGCTGTTCTTCCGAAAAGACCGCGCCGGTCGGGTTGGAAGGTGAGCAATAGAAGATCGCCCTTGTTTTCGTTGTGACAGCTCGCTTTATCGCGTCGAGATCGAGCGCGTAATTCTCCTTTTCGTCCAGGGGCACGAGCACCGGTCGTGCGGCTGCCAGGGCGATCTGCGAGATGTGAGCGGAGTAAGTGGGAGTGGGCAGGATTACCTCATCGCCGGGATCGGTTAACGCCATCACAGCCGCTGCGGAACCCTCCATCGCGCCGACCGTCACCAGCACTTGGGATGGCTCAGCGCATATATCGTTAACCTTGATCAGCTTTTTGGCGATTTCTCCCCTAAGCTCGTAGAGGCCGGAGCTTTCGCTGTAGGCTGCCGCGAGGCGGTCCTTGATCGCCTTGACGGCCGCCTCCTTGATGTGTTCAGGGGTGTCGGAGCTCGGCCGCGCCCACGACAGCAACACCACGTCGTCCACTTCCCTGGACAGCCGTGTCATCTCGTGGATGGCGGACCTCGAGATTCCCGCGATCCTCTTGGAGTATCCTCTCTGCTTCATCTTGCGCCTCTTGCCGAATATCTTCGAGCGGTGGTGGATAAGCTGATCGCCTTTTCCATTGTGTTTCATTTCACCGGGACACAATGCCAGCGGACGTTGCGAAAAAATATGCATGCGCACGATTGGATATACAAGCAAATAATATACCGGTTGTTGAGAGCCTGTTTGAGCGGTCTTTGAGCCTTGCTGAGCACGATGGTAACGTGTTCCATCCCCCTTCACCGGACCGGATGGATCCCTGTTTTCGATCCATTTTCTCACAACGCTTCGCCACCGGATTCATCCGCAACGTTAAAGACTGGATAATCGTTAACTGCGCACATCGGTTATAATCGGCAATCGCCATGATCGAACGTTTTACAAAAGCCTTAAAACGCACGCCGTTGCTCAGCGGCCTCGACATTAAGGATATCGAGCGCCTCGCCGCGTCTGCTTCAGCCCGGAAGCTCGGGCGAAAGGAACAACTTTTTCTGGAAGGCGAGAGGGTGATAGGTTTCTTCCTCGTCCTCGAAGGCCTGCTCAAAATCTACAAAGTCTCGGCCGACGGCAAGGAGCATGTTCTTCACCTGGTTCCGCCCGGGCAGACCTTCGCCGAAGGCGCGCTTTTCGAGTTCACGGGCTATCCCGCCAGCGCCGAGGCGGTGGAGCCGTCGGAGGTGCTGCTGATTCCCGCCGACGGATTCATCTCGCTGCTAGACAGCAAGCCTCAACTTTGCCGCAAGATGTTCAAGGAACTCTCCGTCTGGCTGCGCAGGCTGACCGACATCATCTACTCGCTGGCTTTCAGGGACGTCGAGGTGCGGCTGGCATCCTACTTGGTGCAACAGTGCCGCCAGGAGCACGGTGGTCTCGACTCGAGCCGGAAGATCGACCTCGGTGTCGAGAAGTCACTGCTTGCTTCCTATCTCGGGACGATCCCCGAAACCTTCTCGAGGACGCTGAAGAAGATGCAGGTCCACGGCCTGATCGAGGTCGACGGCTCGCTTATCACAATCCTCGACGCCGACGGCCTGCGGGATATGATCGAATCGGAATAGTCCTCACGGCGAAAAAGGACGGCGCGGAAGCCGTCCCCAAGTTTTAGGTTATCCAACGATCAGTCAGCCAGGCGCTCGCCCGCTCCGCACGCTTTCGTCCTTCATCCATCTTGTCCTGGCTTGCCTCGACGCGGCTCCCGGTGAAATGAAATAATCTGGTTTGGCTACTTGCTTAATATCCTAGCGGACACAGGTCGACCGGGGACTTGATTTAAGTCAAATGCACGAAGACCTAATGACTTTTCTCCCGGAAAGAGTATATATAAAGGTAACCATCCTCTTGACTTTGGTCAAATACCCGGCTCTGGGCCGGCGCCTAAACTGGTGTCTGTCGGTAATCGATAACCAGGACGAGGGACGACGATGAGCATGTTTTGTTACCAATGCGAGCAAACGGCAAAAGGTCTCGGCTGCACCATCAAGGGCGTCTGTGGCAAGGACGATACTACCGCGGCGATGCAGGACCTGCTGCTGCACGTCACAAAGGGTATCTCGATGTATGCCCACAGGGCACGGGAATTAGGGGCTGTGGATAGGGAGGTCGACGTGTTCGTGATCGAGGCGTTGTTCACAACCGTCACCAACGTCGATTTCGACGCGGAACACATCCAGGATCTGGTGTTTAAGGCCGTCGAAGTGAAACAGCAAGCCCGCAAGCTTTATGAGCAAGCCTGCAACAAAGCGGGTAAGGAGCCGGAAAGCCTATCCGGTCCCGCTGCACTCGTGCCAGCGCTGACTCGAGATGCGCTGCTGCAGCAGGCCGCGGAAGTCGGAGTCGAGAAACAAAAGGAGAGGCTGGGCGAGGACATCGCCGGCCTGATTTCCCTCTGCATTTACGGTCTTAAGGGCGCGGCGGCCTATGTCGATCACGCTCACGCCCTTGGTAAGGATGACGAGGAGAATTACGCACGTTTCCACAAGGCGCTCAATTTTCTGGCTGAAGAGAGCCATTCGGTGTCAGGTCTCCTGGCCCAGGCTTTGGCCGTCGGAGAGTTGAATTTCAGCGTAATGTCGCTGCTCGATTACGCCAACACTGATGCATTCGGCCACCCCGAGCCGACGGAGGTGCGGACCACTCCCGCCGCCGGCAAGGCGATCGTCGTTTCCGGACACGACCTGCTCGACCTCAAGTTGCTGCTGGAGCAGACCGAGGGTAAAGGCATCAACGTCTACACCCACGGCGAGATGCTGCCCTGCCACGCCTACCCCGGGCTGAAGAAGTTCAAGCACCTGGCGGGCAACTACGGCGGCGCCTGGCAGGACCAGCAAAAGGAATTCGCCGCTTTTCCCGGCGCGATCCTGATGACCACCAACTGTATCCAGAAGCCGCGCGACGACTACCATTGCCGCATTTTCACCACCGGCCTGGTGCACTGGCCGGGCGTGCGGCACATCAAGGACAAGGATTTCTCGCCGGTGATCGAGGCCGCGCTTGCCGCCCCGGGATTCACCGAAGACGAGCCCGAGCAGAAGATTATCGTCGGCTTCGGACACAACGCCGTACTAGGCGTCGCCGACAAGGTGATCGAGGCTGTCAAGGGCGGCACCATCCGCCACTTCTTCCTCGTCGGCGGCTGCGACGGCGCCAAGCCGGGCCGCAACTACTACACCGAGCTGGCGGAGCAGGTACCCGACGACTGTGTCGTTATGACGCTGGCCTGCGGTAAATACCGTTTCAACAAACTCGAGTTCGGCGACATCGGCGGCATCCCCCGCCTGCTCGATATCGGCCAGTGCAATGATGCCTACTCGGCACTCAAGATCGCTACGGCCCTCGCCGACGCCTTCAATTGCTCGGTCAACGAACTGCCGCTATCGCTCATCCTCTCGTGGTACGAACAGAAGGCCGTGGCGATTCTGCTGACGCTGCTATACCTCGGTATCAAGGGCATCAGGCTGGGACCGTCATTGCCGGCATTCGTAACACCTGCGGCACTCGAAATCCTGGTGAAGGAATATGACATCAAGCCGATAGGCACAGCCGAAGAGGACCTGACAGTAATCCTCGGTTAATCGTGCAGCGATATTTCATTACCGCATCCGCTTTCAATTCCCTCCCCATTCCCAGACGATTGAAGGCGGGTGCTTTTTTGTTGTGCATATGAATACCCTTCACTGGACGCCTCTGTTTCACAAAGGCTAGAATCAGCCGATAACAAGAGAAATTCCCTAACGCCTTGATCCACAGAGGTTCGAATGCGACTTCTCGAACGAGCGGTAAGCGAGCACCCAATCGTCGTTGTGGTGGTGTTCGCGCTAATCACTCTCGCGCTGCTGCCCGGCCTGGAGCGATTCAGGATTGATGTCTCAGCGGAGAATTTTATCCCCGACTCCGATGTCGAACAGCATAATTACAAGCAGTTCCTCGATGAATTCGGACGCGACGATTTCCTCATAGTCATCATCCGCCTGCAGGAGCCCTTTTCCGATCACAGCCTTGCTTTGCTGCGCACAACCAGCGACAGGCTGAAATCCCTTGATGGTGTTTCAGCTACTTTTTCGATGGCAGATGCGGTGAAAATCGACAGGACCGGTCTGATTCCGGTGGCGAGAAGGTTAGTGCCTGAACTGCCTCTCGACGAACAGCAGCGCGCTGAGTTGCGCAGTGTGATAGCCAATCATTCGCTCTTCCAGCAAAAGGTGGTATCGCCGGACGGAAAGGTTGCGTTGCTGAGTGTGGTTCTCGAGCGTGAGGTCGAGGAGGACGACAGGCGGCGCGCCGAAGTAATCGGCGAAATCCGCTCTGTTTTAGACGAGGAGCTTTCGGAGCGCGGCTACGAGATGACCGGGATTTCCTTTCTTAAGACGGAGATATCAAGGGCGTCGAAGAGAGACACGACGCTTCTGGGTCCGCTGGCGGCGCTGGTCTGCCTGGCCGGGCTGTGGGTGGCCTTCCGCAGTTTTTGGGCGATGTTTGTCAGCTCGGTGGCAGCGCTAACGGCTCTGCTGTGGACGATGAGTCTCTTCTTCCTAGCCGGCCTTACGCTCAACATGGCGACGACTCTGGTACCAACCCTTGTCATCGCCATCAGCCTGGCTCAGATCATCTTCATCGTGGCGCAGTACCAGCGAGTTTCGGGCGACGCCTCCGAGCGCGTCAAGCTGGCCCTGCGGCGAGCTCTGCCGCCCCTTTTCCTCGCTGCGTTGACTACGGCCGCCGGCTTTTCATCGCTCGCCGTGACCCCGGTTGCACCGGTGAGGGAGTTCGGCCTGACGGCCGCCCTCGGTATCGTTTTCGCCTTCGTGATCGCCGTCTGCCTCGTTCCGGCGTTGATCCGCCTGCGACCAAATGCGATCCCCCTGCACGATTCCGCCCCGAGATCGCGCTGGTTCGGCTTCCTGTCGAACCTGACGCGGCACCGCGGCTGGATCGTAACACTGACCGTCTTGGTGGTCGCCGTCAGCGCGGCTGGCCTGCTGCAGGTGAAGATAGAGACGAGTCCCTACGAATTTTTCAGCGAGGACAATCCCCTGAACCGGGCGCGGAGGTTGTTGCGCGAGCACATCGGCTCGGCAAGCTCTTTGGAAGTAATGGCCTCGCGCTCCGACGGCGGGCTTTTCGACGGCCCTGCTTTGCGCGAGTTGGCAACGTTGAGAGAGCGTGTCAGGGATCTTCCGCTGGTCAGCGACACTCTCAGTCTCGTTGATCTCGGCGAGCTGATCGCAGGCGATCCGGCCGGGTTGGAGCGTCTCCTGAGCAGAGAATTGGCTCTGACTACTCCGGCTGCGATCAGAAGCATCGTGACCGGCCACGGCCTGCTCGAGCGCTACCTTTCAGCCGATGGCCGCAAAACACGCATGACCATCATACTCAGGGAACACAATGCCGAGAGGATCAGGGCGGCTCTGGAAGAATTTGAGACGATCGCACCTGTTGCCGCGCCCGGACTGGAAATCGTGCCCACCGGTCAGACGGTGCTCTTCGCAAGAATGGTCGACGATCTTTTCTTCAGCCAGATCTTCAGCGTCACTCTTATCCTGGCGTTCGTGACGGTCGTCTTCATCCTGGCTTTCAGGTCGTTGCTGGTCGGCCTTCTAAGCCTGATACCGAATATAGCGCCCATCGTAATCACACTCGGCCTGATGGGCTGGCTCGGGATTCCGCTCAACGTGCTTACGATCATGGTCGCCAGCATAGCGATAGGTATCGCGGTGGACGACACAATTCACCTGATGCAACATCTTCGCTTACGCCTGCAGGAAGGCTGCCGTTACGACGATGCGATAGACGACGCCATTAATGCCAAGGGCAGACCGATTCTTATTACAGCGCTGATGCTTACGGCAGCTCTGCTCACTTTGGGAGTGAGCAGCTTTCGACCGACCGTTTATCTTGGAGTGTTGACGGCGGTAACGATGCTCGCCGCGCTGGTGGGCGACCTCGTGCTGCTGCCGGCGATGCTCCGCTTCTTGCGGCCGAAGGTTTGGTACAAAAAAAGTGAGCTGATCAGATAACACGTGTCCTGGCTCGCCCGACGGTCTAGTAGGAACGTCGCCGGCGGCCAAACTGGTCAGCTCACGAACTAATCAGAGGACTTCCAAGGGTGCCCGTCTTCTTGGGAGCCCTCTTTTGAACACCGGTTTGGGTTTCTTGCTTCGGATATACACACCGTTTCGATGAATTTGCAGCTTTTGTAGGAACCGACTTGGATCTCGACAAATGACATATCGTGACAAATCATGACATTTGCCGGGTTACGGGAGGTGCGGCAATAAAAAAGTGCGCCATCGCGCGGAAATCGCCCGGATGCACCTGTATCAGCGTAAATCAATACCACCAGAGTTGAGAAATAAATCTACAGTCGAATAAAGCTTCCTCTATTTTCGAACCACAGAAATTTTCAAACAAGACGGATGTTCCACCGAGCGGTGCACGCGGTGATAAGCCTTCTGAAAGTCCTCTTCAGTCGCGCTGAAGATGTCGACGAATGTCTGAGGGTTGCGGTCGAACAGCGGGAAACAGGAACTCTGCACTTGCACCATTATCTTGTGACCCTTGAGGAACGTGTGGTTGATGTCGTCGATCTCGTAGCTTACCTTCGCAACTTCACCAGGAACGAAAGGTTCCGGCTTGCTGAAGCTGTTGCGGAACTTGCCCCTGAATATCTCGCCGCGGACAAGCATCTGGTAGCCTCCCATTCTGATGAGCTTGGGATTCGGTTCGGGATCGGGCGCGTTGTCCGGATAGACGTCGATGATCTTCACCATCCAATCGGCGTCGGAGCCGGTGGTCGAGACGAAAAGCTCTGCCATAACCGGCCCGGCGATTGTGATGTCTTCCTCCAGCACCTCGGTCTCGTAGACCAGCACATCCGGGCGCGTCGAGGCGAAGCGCTGATCGGAGTGCATAAAACCGTACGTCCAAAAACCGATGATCTCGCCCCTGTAAGGAACAGGGTTGGTGGGATCGCTGAGGTACTCGTCGAAAGCCTGTGCGTTGTCGGACGGCTTCGTAAACGAGAGCCGCTCGCCGGCTTGGAAATAGAGTTCCTTGGCGTCGACGTTTTTCGGGGGCCACTGATCGTATCTCCTCCAGACGTTTGAACCGGTTTCGTAGATGAGCGCTTCCGGCAGATCCGGAGCGCCTTTGCCCTTCAGGTGGTGCTCGAAAAAGGGGAACTCCACGTTCTGGCGGAAGAACTCGGCTGTCGTGCCAGCGTTGTGGTGGATGCCGTTGACCACGTCGTCGTCCGTGCCGCCCCAACTCCCGTGGTACCAGGGGCCGAAGACAATGCTGTTGTCAATGCCGGGATTGTTCTTCTCAATAGCCTCATAAGACTTCAGTGGGCCGTAGAGGTCTTCCGCGTCGTACCAGCCGCCCACCGTCAGCACCGCCGCCCTGATGTTCTTCAGATGCGGAAGTGGATTCATGGCTTTCCAGTAGTCGTCGTAATTACCATGCTCCATCATCTCGTTCCACATAACTGACTGGTGCTTGAAGTATTTCTCGTTGACGTTGGAGATTGGGCCGATTTCGAGGAAAAATCTATAAAGGAAGGTCGTGGGATAACTAAGCATCCGCGGCGGCCATTCTGTTATCAGGCCCGAGCGTGGAGCACCGGTTCCCCTGAAGAAATTGACAGCCTGAAGGAAATAGAAGGCGCCGTTGCGGTGGAAGTCGTCGCCGATGAACCAGTCAGTGACCGGCGCTCTCGGCGAGGAGGCGACGAGCGCGGGGTGGCCGTCGATGATTCCCACGACGGCGTAGAAGCCAGGGTAGGAGGTGCCGTAGATGCCGGCTTTGCCGTTGTTGTTGGGGATGTTGTTGACGAGCCATTCCACTGTGTCATAAGTGTCGGAGCTCTCGTCAATGTCCGCGGGAGTTTTCTTGTCGGGGATTTGCGGCCTGACGTCGACGTATTCGCCTTCCGACATGAATTTTCCGCGCACGTCCTGGTAAACGAAGATATAGCCTGATTTTGTGAAAAGCATAGACGGGCCGAGACAATTGCGGTAGTTGAAGTGTTCCTCGCCGTAAGGCGCAACGCGGTAGGGGGTCCGTAGAATCAGAAACGGGTATTTATGCGATTTGTATTTCGGGCTGTAGACCTGGGTGAACAGCGTCTTGCCGTCCCGCATCGCTACGCGGTACTCGCGCTTGTCGTAGTTCTCGATTATGTAGATCTTGTTGAGGCCGCCAACAGAGGCGTAGAAGCCGGGCTCTATCTCCAGGGCTTTCTGATAGAGCCGCCGCGCTTGTTCAAAATCTCCTTTGAAAAGGTAAGCTTCGGCGAGGCTGTCGTGAGGGTTATGAGCTTCCGGAAAAACCTCGACGTTCAACTCGAAGATCTTTAAGGCCTCCTCGACACGTCCCTCCCCCAGGAGGATGTATCCGACGCGATTGAGCTGAGCCTCGGAGAAATTATAATTGTCCGGTCCGTTCTGTTTCAATTCGCGGTACTTGGCGATGGCGGCATCCGCGTCCTGCTGCTCGAGGATTGCGGTGAGTACATCGGATATTGGTGTCTTTTCGGCTTCCTGAGGCTGTATGAACGGATCAGCGTAGATTGCAGCGGCAGCGTTGAGACACAAACCAAAACAAAACATGATCGCGAAAAGTAGAGCCGGATTCTTTCTCATGAGACACTCCTTCCCTCTTCTATTAAAGGCGCACGAGGAATAATATCCCCCCCTCAGTCTATCTGACTCAGGTTCCGTTAAAAAGGTTGGCATGAGCGGGGGGAATTTAATACGCCCAGTAGTGTTTCCTAAAGAGGCTTAGCTTGTTAGTGTTCGCCGACGTTGTGGTTTCCCGGCACGCGGTGTCGGACAACACCTTATTGTTTAGCGCCGAATTTGAAAAACTGGATCTGAACGCTTTTTGTGACAAGCCATTAGCCTGATCTTGTGATGGATAATGCAAGATTGCCGGTTTCCGTTCTGCTGTTGCCGGGTGTATGATTTTGAAAGGGAAGGTAGTCGAATAAACAGACAGGGGGAATTCGGATGCGTAGATTTGTTTTTCTTGCCGCCTTGGTGTGTCTGCTGCTGCAAGGTTTTGCGGCCGCCGATGATATGCCGACCATCCTCTCGCTGAAGGAACGAGCGGAGGTGATAAATCACTGGCTGGAGATACGGCTGGACAAGCTGGTGCCGGAGTTGATGCGCCGCGAGGGCATCGACATGTGGATTCTGATCGCCCGCGAGTACAACGAAGACCCGGTGATGAAGACGATGATCCCCGCGCGCTGGCTGGCGGCCCGCAGGTGCACGATATTGATTTTTTCCGACCGTGGCCCGGAGCAGGGTGTCGAGCGGCTGGCGGTGGCACGCTATGATATCGGCCGCTTCTTCAAGCGCGCCTGGGTCAAGGAAGAGCAGCCCGATCAGTGGAAAGCGCTGGCCGATGTTGTGATCGAGAGGGATCCGAAGAAAATTGCGCTGAATTACTCCGATTATTTCGGCCACGCCGACGGCATCTCGCTCACCGACTACCGCGAGTTCGTTAACGCCGTCGGGAAGAAATACGCCGACAGGATTGTCTCCGGCGAACGCCTGGCCGTCGGTTGGCTGGAAACACGCACCGAGGAGGAACTGGTCGTTTATCCCCAGATCGTGCGAATCGCCCACCGGATCATCGCGGAGGGGCTCAGCGACGCCGTTATCCAGCCCGGAGTCACTACCACTGAAGACGTGCAGTGGTGGTTCCGCGAGAGGATCAGGTCCCTGAAACTGACTACATGGTTCCATACCGGCGTCGAAGTCCAGCGTGCTGAGTCGCCTGATCCCGATTCAGATTACTCGCGACGCGAAGGTCCGAATGTGATTTTGCCCGGCGACCTGATCCACATGGATATCGGCATCTGCTATCTGCGCCTCAACACCGACACGCAGCAGAATGCATACGTGCTCCGTCCCGGAGAAACCGACGCGCCCGAAGGCCTTAAAAAAGCTCTGGCCGTCGGCAACCGGCTGCAGGATATCCTCACCGGGGAGTACAAGACCGGCCGCACGGGAAACGAGATTCTGAAATCCTCGCTGGAGAAGGCGAAGGCCGAGGGCATCCGCCCGAGCATCTACTCCCACCCGCTGGGGATGCACGGCCATGCAGCCGGCATGACCGTCGGCCTCTGGGACCAGCAATACGGCGTGGAAGGGCAGGGGGATTATCCTCTCTTCCCCAATACCTGCTACGCCATCGAACTCAACGTCATCGTCTTTGTGCCCGAGTGGAACAAGGATGTTCAAATGGGGCTGGAGGAGAGCGCCTGCTTCGACGGCGAAAAGGTCTGGTACCTCGACGGCAGGCAGAAGGAGCTTTACCTGATCGGTAAAAACCCCGGAGTGAACCGGTAATAGCTATTTGAATCGGCAAGAAAAGGGGCGGCTAAACAGCCGCCCTTTTATGTATTCAGTGCCATCGGGCTTACTTGGCCAACTCCCGCTCGATTGCGGTGATTACTTCCTGGTCGGAGGGTTTGGTCCGCGGTTCGAAACGGGCTGCGACCCGGCCGTCCTTTCCGAGGAGGAACTTGGTGAAGTTCCACTGGATCTCGCCGCCGAATCCGCTGTTTTTTTCATCCGATGTCAGTAGGGCATAGAGGGGTGCAATGTCGTCGCCCTTGACGGAGATCTTGGAGAACATGTCGAACTGAACTTTGTAGTTGGTGGTGCAGAAAATCTTGATTTCCTCGTTGCTGCCCGGTTCCTGGTTGCGGAAATTGTTTGCCGGGAAACCGAGAATCGCCAGCCCCTTGTCCGCGTATTGATCATGCAACGCCTGCAGTTCTTCATATTGCGGCGCCAGCCCGCACTTCGAAGCTACATTGACGATCAGCACTACCTTGCCCTTGTAGTCTTGCAGGTTGACTTCGTTGCCGTCGATATCCGTCACCGCGAAACCCAGGACGTAGGCTCCCTGCTGGGCTGCAGCCGGGACCGCTGCGACGAACAGAGCTGCAATCAACACTGCCAAAGCTGCCTTTAAAGTCTTGAATCCGATCATCTTAGTAAGTCTCCTTCCACTCATCGGGTAATCAATCCCGCGCATATCAGATTCATGGAACTTATTTTCACTGTATAAGTTACGTCTGTATCCGCGCCCCTAATCCTCCTTTTTTTTCAGTAGAGGTGGATTTTTTTCTTGACTGGCTGGAATGGTTTCTGTATTATTCAAGTATTCTATTGAATGATTGAGTAACATGGAGAGCACAATGGCCACGCAAACGCAGGGCAGAGAGTTCAAAGACAGGATTTACCAGGAATTCGCGCGCATCGGCAAAGCGATTTCCAGTCCTCGCAGGCTGGAACTGCTCGACCTGCTCTGCCAGGGTTCCCGCACCGTCGAGGAGTTGGGCAAGCAGGCCGGACAGAGCGTTGCCAACACGTCACAGCATCTTCAGATACTTCGCTCATCGCACCTGGTAGAGGCGGTGAAGAACGGGCACTTTGTCAACTACAGCCTCGCGGATGACAACGTAGCGGAATTCTTTCGCTCGCTTCGCAAAATTGCAGAGGATCGACTCGGAGGAATCGAGCGTATGAGGCGGGAATTCCTTGAGGAGCGAGGCGTGGAGAGCAGTTCCGATACCAAGGAGTTAATGGAGCGAGTCCGCAACGGCGAAGCGATTCTTGTCGACTTTCGTCCGCGCGAGGAGTATGTCGCGGGTCACATTCCCGGCGCGATCTCGCTGCCCTATGAAGAGTTTGACCACAGAATCAAGGACATTCCCAAGGACAAGGAAATCATCGCCTACTGCCGCGGTCCCTACTGTGCTGCGGCGATCGAGGCGGTCCGCCGACTGCGGGAGCAGGGCTTTAAGGCGGAGCGGCTTGAAGAGGGCGTTATTGAATGGAAGGCCAGGGGATACGACTTGGCTTTCGGTGAGAACTAAACCGGAGACGATTCATGCTAACCAAGATCACAGAGTTTTCAATTGACCGCCCGTGGGTGTTGTTCGGCATCATCGCAGTAATCACGGCGGTCTTTATGTTTCAGTTCCCGCAAATAAACATCGATACCGATCCCGAGAATATGTTGCAACCCGATCAACCCGATCGGGCTTATTACGACGAGATCAAGAAGGAATTTGGCATCGATGACATCGTCGTGGTCGGCATTGTCGACAATAACGGCATCTTCCGCCCCGAGGCTCTCCGTCAGGTGAGCGAGATCATCAACGAAATTAAAGAGATCCGGGTGAAAGAGACCGAGCTGGGCGAGAACCTGCTCCGCAAGCTCGGATTCGAAGAGCCGGCAAGTGACGAGCGCTTGGTCTATCTCGTCAATAAGGACGACATGGTCAGCCTAACGACGACCAAGAACATCTACAGTGGCCCGGAAGGCGTCAGCCCCGAGTACATCATGGAATCCGACTTCTTCGATGAGCCGGCTGATGAGGCCGCTTACGAAGCCGAATTCAGCAAGATGCGGGGCTTCATCGCTGAGCGCGGCCTTGAGGTTCCCGATAATTTCGGTTACGACCTCGACACGCTGTTGTCCGCGCGCATCGAGAAGATGCGCTATGACATCAAAGACACGCCGTTTCTCGACCAGCGCGTCGCTTCTTCCGAAGGCGATGCCGTTGCCATCTACATCCCGATCATCGACAAGAAAGTCGGCTACCGTGTGTCTCAGGAAATCGAAAAGATAATGGGCGCACACCTGCTCGAGGGCCAGAAGTGGCATATCGCCGGCCTGCCGATCGCAGAGGAGGTGTTCGGCCACGAAATGTTCATTCAGATGGCGGTTGTCGCCCCGGTTGCCTTCCTGCTGATCATGTTGATCGTCTACCTGCTCTTCCGCCAGCCGTTGTTCCTCGTCCCTGTCGGCGTAACCGCTATGCTATCGGTTATCTGGTCGATGGGCCTGCTGATCGGGATGGGTTTCACCGTGCACATTATGAGCTCGATGATACCCGTGTTCCTGCTGCCGATCGCCATCCTCAACAGCGTTCACATCCTCAGCCAGTTCTTCGACCGCTTCTGCGAGACCGGCAAGAAGCGTGAGTCGCTGATGTGGGCGATGAAGCGGCTCTATGTGCCGATGCTTTTCACCTCGCTGACCTCTGCGGTCGGCTTCGCTTCGCTGGCGATGGCCGATATCCCGCCGGTGCAGGTCTTCGGTGTGTTTGTCGCCTTCGGTATTTTCGTCGCATGGGCCTTCTCGCTGACGCTGGTGCCGGCGATGGTCAACATGCTCAACGAGCACAAGCTCGCGTGCGCGCTGCACCGCGAGGAGGAGGAGCGCAAGTCGTTCCTCGACAAGATTCTGCTGCCGATCGGCAAGGTCACCTTCAAGCGCGCCCCCTGGGTGCTAACCGGCGCGGTGCTCCTCCTGGTGCTTGGCGTGGTCGGCATTATGCAGATCAAGGTCAACGACAACCCGGTTAAGTGGTTCAAGGAAGGGCATCCAATACGCGTCGCCGACAAAATCCTCAATGCAAAATTCGGCGGCACCTATATGACCAACCTGGTGCTAGAGGCGGAGCAGCCGCCCGCCGACGACCTCGAGTACGCGGCGATGCTGGAATCCGGCCAGTTCCCCAACCTGCTCAATAATCCCGAGGTGGCTCACTACATCACGCAGATGAAAGCCTACCTTGAGGAGAGCGACACGATCGGTAAGGCCTCCTCGGTTTACGACGCCGCCAAGCGCGTCCGCTACGTCTTCATCGGTGACACCCGTGAGGATTTGAGCAGGGAAGAGAAACGAGACCTCTTTTACAGCATCGGCCAACCCGCCGACTTCGAGGAGCCTGATTTCGTCAAGAAACAGCTGTTCGAGGAGCGTGTGGTTGACAACTTCAGCGACGATGAGTACGACGAGTTTTTCGACAAGTTCGAAACGGTCGAGGATTCCCCGCTCTACCAGGATTACCAGGTAACGGACGCCGATCGGCAGGCCGTTCAGGCCGAACGTCTGCCGGCGCTCAACAAGACCGCCTTCCGCTTCCTCAACTGGAGCATCGCGCAGCTTGACTTCGACACAGTCACCAAAAACGACCTCGATAAGTTCCTCGTGCGCCAATCGCGGAAAATCAACGCCAACGGTGGTGGCGAGAGCATCGAGTACGACTGGAAGAAGGTCAACATCTGGATCCAGCTCAAGAGCGGCGATAACCAGAAGATGCAGGCAGTGCAGGAACGCTTGGCGCAGTTTATAAACGACAATCCGCCGCCGAAGGGCCTGAATATCAAGTGGACCGGCCTGACCTACATCAACAAGGTCTGGCAGGATTTGATGGTCAACGGCATGCTGTTCGCCGTGCTCGGCAGCTTCGCGATCGTCTTCCTGCTGATGCTGATGGAGTTCCGCTCCTTCATCCTCGGCGCGTTGTCGATGATCCCCCTGACGCTGGCGTTGGTGCTCTCGTACGGCCTGATGGGCTGGATCGGCAAGAATTACGACATGCCGATCGCCGTTTGTAGTGCCTTGTCGCTCGGCCTCGCAGTTGACTTCGCGATACACTTCCTGCAACGTTACAAGAACCACTACAAGCAGACCGGCGACCTGGCTGAGACCCACGACCACATGTTCGCCGAACCCGGCCGCGCGATCCTGCGCAACGCGATCGTGATCTCGCTCGGCTTCCTACCACTGATGGTTTCTTCGCTGACCCCCTACGTCACCGTCGGCTCATTCTTCTCACTGCTGATGCTGATGAGCACGCTGGCGACGGTATTCGTGCTGCCGGCGGCGATGCGCTACCTGGCCGGCATAGTATTCAAATCCAAGAAAGCAGGAGTTACAGCATGACCATAGAGAAACTTCTCAGAGCGATGGCAGGTTTCATAACCACTGTTTCGATTCTGTTGGCGGCCTTCTTCTCGCCCTGGTGGCTGCTGCTGACCGCCTTCGTGGGGCTGAACCTGCTACAGAGCGCCTTCACCAACTGGTGTCCCGCGATGACGATTCTGGAGAAACTCGGCTTCCGCAAGTGCGTGCCGAGCGCCTGAACGCAAGATTTAAAACGTAACTAATGACTTCGGTCTTTGGAGGATAGAGAGATGAGGAAATCGATAATGATGACAGCCGCGGCCGTGCTGCTCACGGCGGCCTTCGCGGCGGCCCAGACTCCCGACGCTGCCGATCTGATACAGAAATCGTTGAACGCCTATTACTACGGCGGAGTCGACGGCAAGTCGACGATCAGCATGGAGATCATCGATAAAAACGGAAGCGTGCGTGAACGCAAGATGGTGATGTTGCGCCTCAACGTCGGCGATAAGGGCGGCGACCAGAGGTTCTTCGTCTACTTCAAGGAGCCCGGCGACGTGCGTGAGATGACCTTCATGGTTTACAAGAACGTCAAGGGCGACGACGACCGCTGGATCTTCGTGCCATCGGTCAAGCTGGTGCGCCGCATCGCGGCTGACGACAAGCGCAGTTCTTTCGTCGGCTCCGACTTCACTTATGAAGACGTCTCCGGCCGAGCGGTCGCGCAGGACGAGCACACCTTTGTCAGGGAAGAGGATTTCAACGGCCAGGCCGCCTACGTGGTTAAGAGTGTGCCCAAGGACAAGGTCGAGTACTCCCACAAGCTCACCTGGGTCAGTAAGGACACCTACCTTCCGCTCAAGGAAGAGTATTTCAACGGCGATGGCAAACTCAGCCGCGTGTTTACCGCCGAGGAGATCGAATCGATCGACGACATTCCGACACCGATGAAACGCGTAATGGAAAACCACGAAACCGGGTCGAAGACAGTTATCACTATCGAAAAGGCCGAGTACAACGTCGACCTCGACGAGAAAGACTTCAGCGAGCGCCGCATGCGCCGCCCGCCCCGGGGCTGGATTAGATAAACAGGGCCAATAACAGACTACTCGAGGAAAATAATGAGTAAATATTTCATGCTGCTTGCGCTGGCAATGACATTGGCCTTGGCTCCTGCCGGCCTGCACGCGGATGACGAGAACTATGAGCTGAACTGGTTCATGCTCGTCAATTACGCTGGCAGGACAGGCGACCTGAGCCCCAGCTTCGGCGACGGCAGCGACTACGTGCTCGGCGAGGAACGCCTTCGCATGGATCTCTCCGCGTGGGCCGACTCGATCGAAGCGGAGGCCAAGCTGAGACTCGACTTCTATCATGACGCTTTGACCGGTGAATTCGACATTGACCTGCGCGAAGCTTACATCGACTACACCGCAAACGCGTTCGACTTTCGCGTCGGCCGCCAGGTCATCACCTGGGGCGTCGGCGACCTGATCTTCATCAACGACGTCTGGCCGAAGGACTGGGTTTCCTTCTTCACCGGGCGGCCGCTGGGCTACCTCAAGCTCGGAGTCGACGGCGCCCGCATCCGCTACAGCGGTGACGCGCTCAGTGCCGAATTCGTCTACGTGCCCGTGTTCGAATCCGATAACCTGCCGGGGGCCGACCGCTTCTCCTACTTCGATCCTTTCGTGAGCGTTCCCAACCGCGTCGAGCAGAAGCCGGAGCGAACCTTCGAGAATTCCGAGTTGGCCGCACGCATCTACGGCAACCTGGCGGATTTCGACGTCTCGGGTTACCTCTACAAGGGTTTCTGGCACTCGCCGGGCGTGACGCTCGACAATCCTTTCACGCCGACTACCGCAACGATGTTCTACCCCGAGCTGAACGTCTACGGTGCCAGCGCGCAGGGCGCGGCCGTGGGCGGCATCCTCTCGCTTGAGGCCGGCTATTACGATAGTCCGGAAGATAGTGAAGGCCTCGATCCAACGATCCCCAACTCGCAGTTCCGCTGGCTCGTGGGCTACTCCCGCCAGCTGATGGAAGACTTCACTCTGGGGATTCAGTACTACCAGGAGCGGATCGTCGATCATGGCGCCTACCTCTCCACGCTGCCTCCGGGATTCCCTGCAGCCAAGGACTACCGCGATGTGGTGACCGTCAGCCTCGACCGCTGGCTAAGCCGTCAGACCTGGCGAATCTTCGTCTTCGCCTACTTCAGCCCAAACGACAAGGACTACTACCTGCTGCCCTCAATCACGCACAAGTTCTCCGACAAGCTGGCCCTGACAGCCGGAGCTAATATTTTTGGGGGAGAGGAAGATTACACATTCTTCGGACAGTTCGACGAGAACGATAACGTGTACCTTTCGCTGCGTTTTGATTTTTAACGGGTATCAGGCTCCGCCGGCGCAGCGTTTTCGATTATTAAAGCCGGGAAGAGGAAACAAGCTCTCCCGGCTTTATTCGTGTACAAGCATGGCGCAGCAGTGTCAGCCAACTCGCTCGAGGACTTTGGTGACCAGCTTCTCCACCCACTCCTGGATCGTCGTGTCCATTTCTGCGACCCTGATCCTGAGGCGCTTGTGAACATCCTCAGGCAGGCGGATATGGATCATGCGTTTTTTCTCTTTTTTATCTTGTTCGTCCTCGGCCATGAATCCCCCCGGCTTGATAAAAAGGATAAGTATAACTGAGATATATTAATAATCGGGTTCGGGGGAGAAAGCAAGCGAAAAGGTCCTCATTTATGCCCGGATGCCTCAATCAGTTCGAATATCAGCTTGGCAATCTCGGTATTGTCGACGTAGCGTCCGCGCACCGGGTCCGTCTCGTCGGCATATTGCTCAAGAAGCGCGGCGGCTCGACCTTTCGCATAGAGCGGCACGAGGCTGTTGGTGTGGCCTTTGGAGTTCCATTGCAATCCGGGGAGTTTTCCCTTCCCGTTGTTTAGCAAAGGTGTCCACTCCGGATTCGAATCCGGGCCGAGCAGGTAGCCCGTCTCGTGATCGGCGGTCACGATCAGGAGAGTCTCATCCCAATTGCTATTCTGGTCGACCCACTCGATAACTGCTTCAACCGCCTTGTCGAAGTCGATCTGCTCTTCTATGAAGCGCGCGGAGCGGTTCGCGTGTGCCGCCCAATCGATGGCACCGCCCTCAATCATCACCACGAAGCCATGGTCGCCGCCGCTTGGGGACCGCGACAGCACGCTCAGGGCCGCCAGGCTCATTTCGGCCAAAGTGGGGACACCCTTGTTATAAGGTGTCTCGAAAGGTGTGGTGTCGATCACCGTTACGTTGGATCGATCCGAGGGGAGGTCAACTCCGCGGCGACGCAACTGGAGTGTCGTGTGGACCTGCGGAATGCCGATCACTCGCTTTGGGGTTTCGCCGCTTGTCAGGGCCAGGAACTCCTCCCGAGTTTGAACCAGTGTCCAGGGGTCGCTCTCCAGGTCGCCGTCGGCGTCGCTGCCGATCATCCCAGCCAAAAGTCTTTCCCAGACCTGCTTGCCGCCGACCATCTCATAATGCATCGGCTCGTTAAGGAGACCTCCGTCGTCGTCGTAGAGCGGATGACCTGTTCCCATGATCACTTCCAGCCGGCTTTGCTTGATCATTTCGCGGGCGATGTCTTCGTAGCTGTAGCGGGAGATGTTGTGCGCAACATAGCAGGCCGGAGTGGCGTGAGCGAACGGCACAGAGCTGACAACGCCGGTAGCCTTGCTGTACTTCTCGGCCCGCTCCATCAGGTTTTCTATGACGCCTCCGTAATACTGCCTTCCCACTGTTTTATAGGAGGTCTTGACTCCGGTGGAGAGCGCTGTCGCGGAGGCGGCGGAGTCGGTCGGGAATGATCTGACGAAGTTAAAGTCGGTCCAGGCTTTGTCTGGATCGTATTTTGTGCCGTCATAGGAATGGGTCGACATGCCGAATTGCACGGGGAAACTACAATACACCTGCCCTCCCGTTTCGCCGAAGCGGTACAGGCTGGCTGCCTCGACGTGGTTGTAGCCCATCCCGTCGCCGATCATGATGATGATGTTTCTGACTGGAGAAGGTGGTTCCGCTGCTTGTTGGCTGCCGATGTAGAGAACCGTCAGTGTCGCAAACGCGATTGAGAGCAGCAACACCGCTTTAGCAGTGCCCATCCGCATGTCAAACCTCCTGTGAAGCATCTAACTAAATATGTAATATATTTTACACATTGTCAATGAGAGTTTTTGCCCGCTATTAATCGATAGGGTTTGGGTTTGCGGGCAATCCGGTTGGCAAGGATTGCAGATGATGGTCAGGGCCGCTTAGTTTCCAATAATTCGAAAATCGCTGAGGCTATTTCAGTGTTGTCGAGGTATCTGCCGCGCACCGGGTCCGTCTCGCCGGCATATTTCTCAAGAAGCGCGGCTCCCTTGCCTTTCGCGTAGAGCGGCACGAGGCTGTTTGTGTGGCTCGTCGAATGCCATTCCATGCCGGGTAGCTTGTCTTTTCCATGGTCTACCAGCGGCTTCCATTCCGGGTCGGAATCTGGGCCTAGCAGGTAACCGGCCTCGTGATCAGCGGTTACGATTAGTATAGTCTCGTCCCAACTGCTATTTTGTTCGACCCACTCGATAACTGTTTCCACCGCCTTGTCGAAGTCGATCTGTTCCTCAATCAGCCTGCCGCTCTCGTTGTGCTCGGCAGCCCAGTCGATTGCCCCCCCCTCGACCATTAGAAAGAAACCGTCGGGATCTTCATCGAGCACATTGAGCGCAGCGGCGCTCATCTCTGCAAGAGTCGGGACGCCGTCGTTGAAACGCACCTTGTTGGGTTCGTCATCAGCCGCGTTGCCATCGGGAGTGTGGCGCCTTTGCTGGAGGGTTCTGTGTACCCGGGCAAGGGCCAGCACCCTCTTTGGAGTATCGCCTTCGCGCAAGGCAATGATGTCCTCGCGTGTCTCGACGAGTTTCCACGGGTCCGGCTCCCCGTCGCCGTCGCAATCTCCCCCTGCACTGCAGCCCTTGATTGCTTGCCACAAATCAACTCCGCCGGCGTATCGATACTCTCGCGGATCCGGTGCTGTTGCACCATCGTCGTCATATTCCGGATGCCCCGCGCCCATCAGGACGTCGAGCGTGCTGACGTTGAGCATCTCTGCTGCTATCCCTTCGAAATCGTATCGGTTTTCGTTGTGGGCGCTGAAACCGGCCGGAGTTGCGTGGGAGATAGGTACAGTGGTAACGATGCCTGTCGCTTTACCTGCGGACTCCGCGTAGGACACGACGTTATTCAGAGGCCGTTTGTCAGGATCGAGACCAATGAATCTGTTGGTGGTTTTCACACCTGTGGCCATTGCCGTGGCTGCTGCAGCGGAATCGGTGTAACCACTTTTTACGTAATCGAAATCGCTCCAGGCCTTGTCGGGATCGTATCCCGCACCGTTGGCTGAGTAAGTCGACATGGAGAGGCTGATCGGGAAGCTTGCATAGGCCTGTCCGCCGGTCTTACCGAATCTGTAAAGGCTGGCGGCCTCGACGTGGTTGTAGCCCATGCCGTCACCGATCATAAGAATGATGTTCTTGACGGAGAGTGCGGATTCGACTTCTTGATCAACTCCGGCTTGGGGAATTGTTAATGACAAAACGGTGAAAGAGATCAGAATCGATCCCACTGCGGTTAACGCTTTTCTCAACTTATATATCCTTATGTTCGTTCAGTTTGCCGGAATTCTGATGAATTAGTTGGACTGTTATTAGACGGTTTTTATTGTATCACACATTTCCATAAAGCGAGATTATTCGGTTGTTACTGATGGAATTGCAGGAAATTATGCCTGCTTCCCGAACCGGAGGATTAATGATCAGAGGGGAGATAGCCGCTTATGATCTTTTGATTTCGCGCGCTGTGATATGCGCGCCGACAACTTTGCCGCAGATTTTCTTCGCTTCGCAGACGACGCGGAATGGCCGGTTGTTGCCGTTGCCACCGACGAAGTGAACTACCGATGTCGCTCGCAGTCCCCAGAGAGCCTGCAATATCAAGCGTCGGAACTCCGTGCGGTCCTCAGGCGTCACCAGGCTGGCCGCCGGCACGCCAACGAGGGTATTCTCATTCCTTCCAAACACTTCAGAGGCGGTCGTGTTGGCCTGGGCGATTGTCTGCCCTTCCGACTCGATCACTATTCCAACGTCGCTGGAGCTGGTGAAGTGGTGCGGTGCCTGCTTGCCTTCGCTGGCTTGCCCGAGCGGCGGCTTGGCAGCAATGTCTTTTTCGCCGTTGTGACGGCGCTCTTCGATGGCGTGGTTGATCGAGCTCACTACAGTGCCGAAGTTGGAGAAGCCGATACTCTTGTTGAAATAGTCGACGGCGCCGCTGTTTAGCGCACGCGCTTCTATCTTTTCATCGCCGACTTCGCTGACAACGATGACCGGTATATCGATCTTACGATCCTTGAGCGAATGAATCAGGTCGATGCCGTTCATTCCTGGCCGCATGTCGTAATCGGATATGATGCAGTCGAATTCTCCATCGGCCAGAGCAGCGAGACATTCCTCGCCCGAGCGGACTATTTTGACGCTGAAGGACGAACTTTGGCGTTCGAGATTCTTCTTGGTGATGTAGAGATGGTCCTCGTTGTCGTCGACGATGAGTATCCGTTTTGTTTTTTTGGGCATAACGGGGGCATATCCCTTCCACAGTGGGGTATATTCTACCATATTCGGATGTTTATTGAAAGCTGAACCGGCTTCGCGGTCACACTCAGGGAGCGTTTCAACAGAAGATGTCGAGGTTTATTTTACCATTCTTATCGAAGACCACTCCTTCCGCTTCGAGGCGTGCGCGCTGGCGCTCCGCATTGCCCATGGAGCCACGCAGGCTTATCGTCCCCTTGGCGCTGACCACCCGGTGCCATGGCACATCGGTGCCCTCGGGCAGCATGTGCAGGGCCCAGCCGACCTGGCGGGCGGCGCCCGGAGCGCCGACCATTAGCGCCACCTGCCCGTAGGTGCGCACACGGCCGGGGGGAATTGAGCGCACGGCTTCGTAAACCGTGTCGAAGAAGCTGGTTTCGCCGGAGCCCACGTCTCAGTCGTTGTCGGCCGTCGATCTGAAAACGGCTACCAGCGGCAGGTGATCGCTGACACCGTTCTCGTACTGGTCGGCGCCGAGCTCGACGTCCCAGTCGCGGATCGGCTCGATCCGCTCGAACTCACCGCCGCGCAGCGCGGGCGTAACAGAGATGTGGTCGATCAGCGAAAGGTTGCGGTTGCCCTCGTAGTTATACCAGATATTTGAGTATTCGCCCTCGGGAAGAGCTGTGGTGAGGAAGACGACGTGGCCCGCTTCGCGCAGCCGCTCGCTGGAAATGCCGGAATAGTAGGAGTTGAAATCGCCAGCAATTATGATGTCTTCTTCGGCGTCGGCGGCGCTCAGTTCAGCGCTGAGCCACTCGTTTATCGCGTCGTACTGGATGTTGCGGATTTCGACGCTGCGCTCCGCTTCCGGGATCGACTTGAGATGCACGACCATCAAGGTGAAGTCGAACTTGTTTATACGCATGCGGAACACCAGCGGCTGGCGCGACTCCCGGTCCAGTCCCGTTACGGCTACACCGCGAAGGGCATCATAAGCCTGCTCGTCGAATTCGATCTGGTCGACGCGATCCTTGCGCCACAGCAAAGCCAGCTTCTGCGGGATGCGCTGGAGCGAAATGAAATAGTCGTAATCGCCCAGTTCCCCTACAAGCTGCTCGACCGTGCAGGGGCAGGTGATTTCCTCCAGCGCGAGGACGTCGAGGTCGAGCTCGCGGATGATACCGGCGATACGCTTGATATCCTCCTCGCCACGGTTGAGTGCGCCGAACCATTCGAGATTCCAGGTGGCGATGCGTGCGGTCTCGGCGTTTTCCACCGCCGAATTGGCGTTCTCGTCGACTGTGTTTTCGTTTGTGCAGGAGATCGACGCTGCCAAGGCGAGAGCAGCAGCGAGAATGAGGCCCGTCGTTTTTTTCATGACTATTCTCCGTCGTCGGTCGTAGAAGTAATTTTTTCCTTGATCCCTTCCGGTAATTCTTCGGGTGGTTCTTCGCCGAGAATCAGCCGAAGCTGCAGGGCGTTGACGACGCCCTGTGCCTGCCAATGGTTGTTGAAGAAAACATAGGTGTCGCGTTCCCCGGCCGGTATTCCCGAATCATCCAACTCCTCACCGGCCAGTTTTCTCACGGCCCCGGCAAGCTTGCTGAGCTGATCGGGCGAATACAGGTAGTCGTAGCGCTGCCAGGCGTGCTCGTGCTCGTACCACTTCTCGGCGTTGCGCCCGTGCAGGCGGACGTAGCCGAACGGGCCGATCCGCTCCCAGCCGCCGCGGAAGAGATCGCCGACGTCGGGAGCATCGGTCGTCACCAGGGCCAGTTTTCGCTCGTCGAGAAAATCGAAAGCCTGGCGGTTCTTCCATCTGCCGTGGCGGAACTCGACGGCGATTGGATAGCTCTCGAATTTGCGCGCCAGGCCGTCGAGATAATCGAGGCTCTCGCTCGTGGCGTGGAAGGAGTAGGGAAACTGAATCAGCAGCGAGAGCAAGGCGTTGTTTTCCGCCAAAGCATCGAGCGCGGTGCGGAAGGCGTCGATCTCCTGCTGACCGTACTTGCGCTCGTGCGTGAAGCTTTTATGTGCCTTGAGGGCGAACTTCATCCCCGGCGCCTTCTCGAGGAAGCCGTCGATTCCTTGCTTGCCGGGCAGCGTGTAATAAGAATAGTTAAGCTCGACAATGGGGAAGAGCTTCGAGAAGTAGGGGAGCATCTCCCATTTCTGCGTGCCCTCGTGATAGAATGGCCCGACCCAGTCCTCGTAACTGAAGCCGGATGTCGACACCAGGATCATGCCGCGATGCTAGCACCGGGTGTGCTGCTCCGCAATTGAGCCGGGTTTTTCCGCACGAAGGCTTGTGTCGGCATCGGCGGCGACTGCGTTTGCGCTTACAGCAGCGTGGTTCGAAGTGTCTGATAATGTCTCAAGGGGAGGGGATTATGCATGTAATTCTTTCAATCCTTCTCATGTTTGGACCGGCCGCGGTCCAGGATACCGCCGAGCATGTCAAGGATCCGTTATTAGTCATTGCTGAACTGGACCGGCTGGCCGGCATGGAGCTATGGCCCGGGTTCGATCCGGCTTCCTACCCCATAGCATTGTTCGATGGAGCCGACACTTGGCTTTTCCGACACCCGTCACCACCTGAGGGATTCAAATCCGCTCCCGACTCGCAGGCTGTATGGGTCTATGAAGGACGGCATCCGGCGATGCGCTGGAACTCCAAGGCTGAGATCGGCGGCGTCACGACTGCCACCGTACTTCTGAACATTCAGCCCGACCGCCCCGCCATCGAGGAGGCATCGATCATCGTCCACGAGACGTTTCACATCTTCCAGGACGAGCACCATCCCGGATGGACGGCGAACGAGGCCCACCGTTTCACGTATCCGATCGACGATGCGCAGAATTATCTGCTGACAATCATCGAGGATCACGCTCTGGCCCGCGCTCTTGAGGCCAAGAGCGATAAAGAGGCTGCTGCCTGGGCAGCCCGTGCACTTGCGGTCAGGATAGAACGGACTGCCGTCCTGGCTGATGAACACAGGGCCTTCGAGACCGGCCTGGAAATGATGGAAGGGACGGCGCGTTACCTTGCACAGTTCACTCTGGGCAAATCCGAATCGACCGCGACATTGCTGGATATCCTGACTCCCGACCAGTTTCGCTGGCGGCCTTACGCCACCGGCTGCGCGCTGGCCGCGCTGCTCGATCGATTCGACGGCGGCTGGAAGCAACGTATTGAGGATATTGCAGAGCTTACGCTTGAACGCGCTCTTGAGGATGCTCTTCGCAAGCGTGACGTTTCTCCGGCCGATTTCACGGCTGATGAACTCGCCGGTTTTAAGCTCAGAGCGGAGAAGGCAATTGCCGACTTGCTGGTGCACCGTAAGAGCCTGCGTGAGGAATTTCAATCACGGGAGGGTTGGCGAGTAATCCTGAAACTCGCCCCGGGAGTTGAGCTACTGGCGACGGAACGCTTCGACCCGATCACCAACGCCCTGCTCGGCGGCGGGCAGATGCTGCACGGAAACATCCTGATCCTCAGAAATGAAAACGGCAGGGTGGAGATGCGTAATCCCCACAGTAGACGCGGAGAATTTATCGGCCTGAACGCACTGACAACAGCCGAGGGCGAGCACCCCGTCTTCGGCGGCGTCAGCAGCGTTGTTTACGCCGGATTCGAGGGCGAACCGGAGATCGACGGAGGCGGTGGGAGGATAAAGGTCTCAGCCGGGGGCTTTGTCATGGAATTCAGCGAAGCGAGTCTGGAACGTGGCGGTAATCGCATCACGGTGACGCTTTCTAAGCCTCAGCGCTGAGGCATCCGGTTTCCCTACTCGGTTGAAATAGAAAAGGGCGGACAGAAATGTCCGCCCTCCAGTCGATCGAGATAACGGGTAGCTAGAAACTGGTTTCCGCCTTATCTTCTTCTTTCTTCTCCGGCGCTTCGCGTAGTTCCGCAGGAGCCTGCCAGTTCATCAGTGTGTTGTAGACGTAGCTGAAGTTGGCATGATTCATCCAGCGGTACATCGGGTTGAAGCCGAAGAGGACGACGCGGCCCTTGCCAAGCGGGGCGTCGATGATCGCTGCCGAGCCGTCGATCGCGTTGCCGTTGCGTAACAAGCCGCTACGGAGCAGAGGAATCTTCTTGCCTTGTCTTGCAGATTGCTCGCCTCCTCCGCCGGCCATGCCGTAGGGACCAAACCTGCCGCCAGCGGCATCCGGCTCCTTGGTGCCGAACTGGAGCACGACGTACTTCCGCATGTGCTCGGCCACGTTGAAGAGCGGCAGCTGGCTGCGATAGATCGACGGGTGCTCGTCGTAACCGTAGGCTATCGGGTTGCCCGGCTGTCGAACCGTGCCGGCAAGGATGGTGCCCGGACAGGCAACGGTGCGCGGTAGCTGCGAGCCGTAGACGCCGCTGACGAAACCAAGATCGGTCACTAGGCTCGAGCCTGTACCCATTGTGATCAGCGTGCCGCCTTCCTTGACGTACTTCTCGAGTTCGAGTGCTCCCTCGAGGCCGAGGCCTCCGGTGATGTCGTCGCTGGAATCGGGGTAACCCATGTACTTGAATTCTTCAGTCTTGTTGTAAGCGATGGGGGAGTGGCGGGAATCGACTCCGCGCAGCATGCGTACGCCGCCGCCCCAGCCGCCCTGGTGCGGAATGATAATCACGTCGAAATCGGCGAGCAGGCCGCCCTTGCGGATGCGCTCGTCGTTGATCAGCGTAAAGGGCACGTTGTCCTGCTCCAGCGCATAGCGTGTCCAGCCGCTCTCCTGGGTATTGAACCAGGAGTGGTACATCGCCAGGCGCGGCAGCTTGATCGTGCGCAGCTCGGGCGGATCGAATTCCGCGGGCATGAACGTATTCAGCCGGTACTTATCGAAAATTTGCGATACCTTTACAGCCGTCTCATCGTTAACGCGGAAGCCAGGCAGTACCCAAGTGCCGGCGGGGAAGGTTTTCTCACCGACCTTGAATTCCTTGTCGGCTGCTTTCACTTCGACGCCCGCTTCTTCGAGCTCGACGATGGCGTTGATCATGGCGGTGCCCTGCGGCTCGACAAGTGTGTAATCCGCCTGGCGCATGCCCCCGCGCTCGCCGCCGAAAGCCGGGCCGTCGCCGAATACCTCCATCGCGGCCTCGAGTACGGCCTTGTCGCCGATTTCCTCTGTTTTGACATCCATCATCAAACCAATAGTCCAGGCCGTGGCGTCGTAGGGATTGTTACTGTAATTCTGCGGCCACTCCTGTTTTTCGAGAAGAGTCTTGGCGATTGTGCGGTAGGGCTGATCTAGGCGGACGACTACACTGCCGGTGGGATAAGTCTTCGCCTTTTCGCCTTCGCCGAGGGTGAGATCGGCACTCAGGAGGTGCATCTCGACGCCCTGACGACGCATTACATCGAGCAAGCGGTTGGCCGCCAGCGGGTCCTTTTGTTCAGGCGGGATTATCCAGGCATAGGGCGTTTCACTGCTGCCGGCGGTAACGGCGTTGTTGCTCTTTTTCCAGAAGTTCTCAAGGACTGTATCGGCATGGCGGGCGGTGAAATCGAGCGCGATCAGGCAGCCGCTCTGTTGTAGGTTGACATTATTACGCAGGCTCCAGACCACCTTGTCAGGCGGCGGACTGGGCCTGTACCACTCGCGTGATGTGACATTGCCCCGGAAGCTGACCTCGCGTTCATAGGTGTTGGCACCTGCGTTGCCGTAAGTCTCGTAGAAGCGGCCGATGGCGTTGTGGTTATTCGGCAGCCAGAGGAGGTAGCCGGGATACCAGCCGGTATAGAAGCCGTGGGTCCATACGCCGGGTACGCCGTAGCTCGACATCTGCGTGACTTCATTGAAGGCGAACCATTGCCACTCATTGATCGTGATCGGGTCCTGCGCCGTGTAGTAGGGGCCGGTGCCGGTGGAGATGTATAGCAGGGGGACACTCTCATGCAGGTCGTGGCACACCTGGGGATGGAACATGAAGAAGGCGTTGAAGATATTGCGGGTCAGCGGCTGTGAGACCATGATTCCGTCGCGGTTGTTGTCGTGCTGGGTGTAGTCGCCCCAGTAAGGCGTCGAACGCGAGGGCAGGTCCTCCCACTTCTCGACCTTCTTGGTGTGGCGGTAGTACCAATTGACCTGGCGGTTCCAGCCGTCGGTCTCGAGCACCGGCACGATCAGCGCAACCACGTTGGCGCGGATGCGCTTGATCATCTCGGTATCGGAGGCGGCGAGACGGTAGGCCAATTCCATTAGCATCTCGGGGCTGCCGGTCTCAGGCGAATGGAGGCCGCCGCTTATCAGGTAAAACGGTTTGGCTTCCTTGACGATCTCACCCATTCGCTCCTCGTCGGTAACGCGCGGGTCGGCCAATGCCTTGGTCATCGCACGGTAACGGTCGAGGTCGGCGATGGTGTCTGCGTCGGAGACAGCCACCACCACCATCATGTTTCCCTGGTGGCTTTTGCCGATATCGAACACCTTCACGCGGTCGCACTTCTCATCGAGCGTGCGGTAATAGCGGAGAATGTCGTCGTAATAAGTATGCTTACCGGGTGTGCCGGAGATGTAGCCGAGCACCTGTTTTGGCGAAGGAATGGTATCGCTGGCCGGCAGGTAGTCCACGAGCGGTGTGAGGAACCTTGCCTCGGTTGTGTACTCGTGGATCATTTTTGTTGCTTCCTCATCGCGCCTGTCCTGTGCAGCCAGAGTAACTGCTGCGAGTAAAAGGAAGACGGATAGGTGTAGAGCGGTTCTTTTACGCATCCCTTAACCCCCATGTTTGGTGCGTTATGACCTTGGGTCGGCGGCTGATTCCCGGTTCGGAGATCGCGGCAAGACTCGGGAAGCCGTTACGGGATAATAATGCGACAGTTTCGCAAATAAATCAAACGTGATTATTTTCGGAAGTGCGGCTCGTGACGTTACTATTCAAGCTTCAATTCCTCGATCCCATCCATGTAGGGTACGAGCGCTTCGGGCAGCAGGACGGAGCCGTCGGGCTGCTGGCCGTTCTCGAGCAGAGCGACTACCGTTCGCCCGACGGCCAGGCCGGAGCCGTTGAGCGTATGCGCGAAGGTGGGTTTACCGCCCGGCTCGGGGCGGTAGCGGATGCGGGCGCGGCGTGCCTGGAAGGCCTCGTAATTGCTACAGCTGGAGATCTCGCGGTAGCGCTCCTGGCTCGGCACCCAGACCTCCAGGTCATAGGTTTTTGAGGCACCGAAGCCGAGATCGCCTGTGCAGAGCGTGATTACCCGGTAGGGGAGTTCCAGCAGTTGAAGGACCTTTTCCGCGTGGCTGGTCAGCAACTCGAGTTGTTCGTAACTTTCCTCTTCACGGCAAAAGCGCACCATCTCGACCTTGTTGAACTGGTGGACGCGGATCAGGCCTCGGGTGTCGACTCCGTAGGAGCCCGCTTCCGAGCGGAAGCATGGCGTGTATGCGGCGAAGGCGGCCAGCAGCTCGGATCCATGGATAATCTCGTTGGCGAAGTAATTTGTCACTGGTACTTCGGCGGTCGGGCATAGATACAAACCGCGCTCGTCGGTCAGCTTAAACAGGTCATCCTCGAACTTTGGCAGCTGGCCGGTGCCGATCAGCGACTCGGTGTTGATAATGAACGGCGGCACCACCTCGCTGTAGCCGTGCTCGCGAGTGTGGAGATCGAGCATGAAATTGATCAGCGCCCGCTCGAGCCTCGCGCCGGCGCCGGTCATGAAATAGAAGCGCGCTCCGGTGACTTTCGCCCCGCGCTCCATATCCAGCAGTCTCAGGTTCTGACCGAGTTCGACGTGATCTTTGACCTCGAAGTCGAACTCCCGCCGCTCGCCCCAGCGGCGCACCTCTTCGTTGTCTTCCTCACTCTTGCCGATGGGAACGCTTTCGTGGGGGATGTTGGGGATCTCGAGCATCAGGCTGTTGAATTCAGCCAGAGCGGAGCGCAGCTCGGTCTCCATCTCCTTCAGCCGTTCGCCCATCTCCTTCATCTCGCTCTTGATCTTCTCGGCTTCATCACGCCGGCCCTCTTGCATCATCGGGCCGATGTTTTTCGACATTGCTTTGCGTTTTGCCTGGAGGCTCTCACTCTTGGCAATCAACGCGCGGCGGCGTTCGTCGAGCTGGATAAGGCCGTCGAGATCGAATTCGTAATTCCTGTTTTTCAGGCTGTCTCTGACAAGCCGGTCGTTTTTTCTGATCAGGTTGATATCGAGCAACTCTAACTCCCCGCCGTATGTTGATTACTGTATGCTACGTTCCTTTTCCGGACCAGATCTTACCATTTTGCCGGAGGATTCTCTTCCTTTGATCAATGGGCAATTCGCACCACCCGGAAACCGATGTTTTCATGCAGGCTTGTATCGGGATCGGCGCCGTCGCGGAAGTAATGCATGAAAACCATCGGCGTTGTGGCATTCCCTACGTATCCGCCGCGGATAACCTTGAGGTTTTCGATTTTCTCACCCACAACCGGATTAGTCTGATCTCCGGCGGAGTATGGCGCGTACCAGTCGAGACACCATTCGCGCACACCCCCTGCCATGTTTCTCAAGCCCCAGGGATTAGGCCTCAAGAGCGCTTCTTCGTCGAATTCATCGCCCCAGTAAAATCGGGTTGTCGTGTTCGCGCGGTAGGCGTACTCCCACTCGGCTTCCGTTGGCAGGCTGTAATACGCGGATTCGCTGCGAGAAAGCCTCTCGCAGAACTCCACAGCATCGTGCCAGGTGATATGGGTAACGGGCAGACCAGGACCCAGGATCTCGGAAGGATTCTCTCCCATTATCAACTCGTACTGGGCCTGAGTGATCTCGTTGATGCTGATATAGAAAGACCTGCTGATGGTGGCGGTGTGAGCCGGTCTGTTGCTTTCCAAGCCCAAGTTATGACCCATGACAAACGTTCCAGGTCTGATCAGACGGAACTCGATGCGAATAGAATCGGTCAGCGTGCTCGGAAAGCTATCCTCGGTTGTGGTTTCGCTCTCCGGCTCTGGCTGGGGCTCAGCTTCCTGCGCACAGCCGTTCAGCATGATGAAGAAAGCGAAAAACAGCGCGACCCGCATTCGCAGTCTTCTGTTCATAACATGCCTCCCGGCGGCATTCGCTCGGCCGGACTACTACTATCAATCGAGGCCCAGCACCTCGTTCAGGAACGGAATCACCTCGTTATCGAGAGTTTCCGGTGAGGCGTTGTCGAAGTGCCCACCGTCGCTATTGATAACCAGCTTCTTTGGTTCGCCCGCAGCCGCGAAGATCTTGTCGGAGTGCCAGGGTGGGACAACGCGATCCCTCTCGCCTTTTAAAATCAGGAAGGGACGCGGAGTAATCTTCGGAGCTGCCGCCACCACGTCGACCTCTGACATTCCTCCGCCGAATCTCCTTTTAAAAGCGCTGTCTGCCGCCGCAATGAATAGAAACGGCGGGAGGAATAGGTTGCGGATGATGTGCCGCGTTTCCTCGCGCATGCTTGCGTAAGGGCTATCGGCGACGACTCCTTTTATGCGTTTGTCCTCAGCCGCGACGAGGATGGCGAGCACGGCCCCCATGGAGAATCCGTAAATCGCGATCCGCTCAGGATCGGCTTCCGGTAGCGATGAGGCCTTATCTATGGCGGCGCGCAGGTCAAACCTTTCCTGCAAACCGCCGGTGCAGGCATCGCCTTCGCTCTCGCCGCAGCGTCGCCAATCGAAAGTGAACACAAGGAAGCCCGCGTGTGCGACAGCCGCGGAGCGTTCGATGATGTCGCTACGGTTGGTAGCGTAGCCGTGGGTAGTTATCACCAAAGGCCGTCGCTCTCCCGGTTTGTGTTCGGGCGGCAGGATAAGCCAGGCTTTCAGCCTTAGGTCTTCGTCGATCTCAAACTCGATATCGCGGAACTGAAGACCGAAATCCGCCGGCGTGGTGTCGATGAGCATTCTCGACGGCCGTGAGTAGAATGCGAAGAAGAACTTCCCAACAGCCAGCCAGGCACCCCATAACAGAAGCGCCGCACCGGCGGCAGCCAGCGGCCAGATTAATATTTCCATTCCTTCTGAACTCTCCCTGAATCGCTCCAGCTCAGCCGTCTTTTTCCTGGCTGATGTCGTACTGTTCTATTTTTTTGTATAGGTTTGAGCGCGGTGTTTCTATCGATTTTGCAGTTTGTAGCACATTCCAGTTGTTATCGCGCAGCTTCGAGACGATGAAAGCTCTTTCTGAACGCTCCTTGAAGTCGCGTAGTGTCGGGGCTACGAGAAAAGCCCTGCCGCCGGCTACGGCTGCAGGCAACACCCCTGGCTCAGGCGGCAGGTCCGCGGGTGTGATCGTATCGCCTTCGGTGAGGATAAGCGCTCTTTCCACCAGGTTGCGCAGCTCGCGAACGTTGCCCTTTAATGGTCGGCGGGAAAGCGCTTCCAGCGCCTCCGCGCCGAATTTCTTCGGCTTGAAGTTGTTATTTTCAGAGAACACGGTAACGAAGTGCTCCACCAGAGACTGAGTGTCATCGAGCCGTTCGCGCAGTGGTGGTGCTTCTATCGGGATGACATTGAGGCGAAAGAAAAGATCTTCACGGAAATTGCCGTCGGCGATCATTTCCGGCAGGTCTCTGTTGGTGGCGGCAATCACCCGCACATCGACACGGACCGTTTTCGTCCCGCCTATACGTTCGACCTCTCCTTCCTCGAGTACCCGCAGAACCTTCGCCTGGGTCTTGGCACTCATGTCGGCGATCTCATCGAGAAAGATAGTTCCGCCGTCAGCCTGCTGGAACTTGCCTACCTTCTTTTCGGTGGCGCCGGTGAACGATCCCTTCTCGTGCCCGAAGAGCTCGCTTTCGATCAATTCTTCGGGAATCGCTGCGCAATTGACCTGCACGAAGCGCGAGCTTGCCCGCTTGGAATTCTTGTGCAGCGCGCGAGCGATCAGTTCCTTGCCGGTGCCGCTTTCCCCGGTGATCAGCACGGTGGCGTTGGTCGGGGAGGCTTTGGCTATTGTCTCGCGCAAGCGTAGCATCGGCTCGGATTCGCCGATCATCTTATAGTTGCGCGCGAAACGGAGGCGGAGATCGGTGTTCTCTTGCTGCAAGCGTTTGGTTTGAAGGGCGTTTCGAGCAAGCAACAGCAGGCGCTCACGCTCAAGCGGCTTCTCGAGGAAATTGAAGGCGCCCATCTTGGTGGCCTGCACGGCGGTGTCGATGGTCCCGTGCCCGGAGATCATCACCACAGGTATGTCGATACTGCGCTGCTTGAGTTTCTCCAACACCTGCAAGCCGTCGATTCCCGGCAGCTTGACGTCGAGGAAGATAATATCCGGGTCTTCCCCCTCAGCCAGGCCTAGGCCCTCCTCACCCGTCGCCGCCAGCAGCAATCGGTAGCCCTCGAACTCGAATATCATCTTGAAGGAATCGCGAATGCTTTCCTCGTCGTCGATGACCAACACGGTACCCTTGGGCATCTCACACCTCCAGATTCAGCAGGGCGGCAGAATATCAAAGCCTGGATTCGCTGACAATCAGGTGCGCCTCTAATGGCGTTGGAGACGCGCGGATTCGAGCGGGCGCTCAATCAAAAAGAGGCGGCTGTGCAGCCGCCTCCTTTGGATTACCGTATGGTCCGGTTCTGCGGATTCACTGCTCCCTGCGGACGGCCACGAATCTCCAAGAGATGAAATCGCCTTGGGGCTGGCCAATGTAAAGCATAACTGTTTCAGACTTGCTCAACGCGTCATCCGCGACGGAGCGAAATTCCCGGACGCTTGATATTTCTCTGTCGCCGATACGGGCGATGATGTCGCCGGGTCGGATTCCCTTGTTGTAGGCGTCGGAGGCGAAATTGAGATCAGCAACTCTGACACCTCCGCTGACCGAGCCCTGGGAGACGCGGCGTAGACGCCCCTTGAGACCATCGTCGATGTCTTCCACCTTGAGTCCGAGGAAGTAGCGACCGCCGTTGGTTCGCATCCTGGGGATTTCAAGCGTCTCCTCACCCGGCCGGCGCGCGAGCGTGACACTGAACGTCATCGGCCTGCCATTGCGCAACGCTTCGACTTTCACCGTTTTTCCCGGAGGTGTGTATGCGGCACGCACGTAAAGCTCCTCAATCGAATGGATCTTTGCGCCGTCAAAGCTGGTGATGATGTCGCCCACAGTGATCCCGGCCTTGTGGGCGGGGCCTTCGCCGGTGCCGTCGCCAGGATCTCGCACCACAGTGTTAACAATCACTCCCTCGCGGTCAGCCAGGCCGAGAGCGACACGCATGTCTTCGGATATCGCGCCCGGAAGCATTCCCAGGTAACCGCGGCGAACCGTGCCGCTGTCGCGGATCTGGGAGATAACCATTTTCGCCAGGTTGACAGGGATAGAGAAACCGAGGTTTTGGCTGTCGCGGAAGATCATCGTGTTGATCCCGATCACCTCGCCGCGCACGTTAAGCAGCGGCCCGCCGCTGTTGCCGGGGTTGATGGCGGCGTCGGTTTGTATGTAGTTCCAGAAAGCCGCGTTGCTGTTGAAATTGCGTCCGATGGCGCTGACCACGCCGACGGTGACGGTGTGCATCAGGCCCGAGGGGTGGCCGATGGCGATTGCCCAGTCGCCCGGCTTCACTCTAGCGCTGTCGCCCAGGACAGCCACCTGCAGCTTGCCGCGAGGCTTGATCCTGAGCAACGCAAGGTCGGTGAGAGAATCACCGCCGACGACTTCCGCGCTGAAGCGTGTGTCGTCGATCAAGGTAACGATCACCTTGTCGGCGTTCTCGACCACGTGCCAGTTGGTAAGGATGTAGCCGTCGTTGTCGATAATTATCCCGCTGCCGCCCCTCTGCGGCCCGCCACCTCCGCTGGGGCGGACGTTCTCGCCCCGTGTGGCGAGGGCATTGATGTTGACGACGGTCGGGCTGACGTGCTCAGCGATCTCCTGGAAATTCATCCGCTGTCCACGGCCGTTCGATTCGGTTACCTGTAGGCCGGGCAGCGGTGAGCTGGCCATCGTGGTTACGCTTTGCGGCACTGTGTCGAGGATGAAGCTTGCCAACACGAAGCCGAAGAAGACCGAAGTCACCACAAGCAGCCCGATCGACAGACGGAAAATGTTTTGCGCCTTCATAAACGAACCTCTTATCGTTCGAACCTGAGGGCTCTTATAAATAATAGCACGCGCCGGGCATAAGTGGCGGAACGGCCATTACTCTGATATTTACTACGAAGCCTGCTGTTTTTTAGTTCTCGGGATGGCTTCGCACCCCGCTGTTGCTATACTTGACCGAAACACAAGGTACGGAGAGTTGGTTGGGCGAAAAGATCAAGAGAAGGCATCCGCCCTGGCTGAAGGTGAGACTGGGACGCGGCACGGCGATGAAAGTGCGCCGGATGCTCTCCGACGCGCGCCTGAACACCGTCTGCCAGAGTGCCGCTTGCCCGAACATCGGCGAGTGCTTCGATTGCGGCACAGCCACATTCCTGATTATGGGTAACGTCTGCTCCCGCAATTGCCGCTTCTGCAACATCGCCGGCGGCAAGCCGGAGCCGCTCGATCCCGGCGAGCCCGACCGCCTGGCTCAGGCAGTAAAGGAACTCGACCTGCGTTATGCGGTGGTTACTTCGGTGACGCGCGATGACCTTCCCGACGGCGGCGCAACCCATTTCGCCGCCACGATAACCGCAATCAGGCGCGAGGTGCCAGGCTGTAAGGTGGAAGTTCTGATTCCGGACTTCGGCGGTAACGCGGAATCGCTTAGGACGGTCCTCGACGCCGCGCCCGATGTTCTCAACCACAACGTCGAAACCGTGCTTCGGCTCTACCCCGAGGTCCGACCCGAAGCGGATTTTAATCGCTCGATCGAGTTACTTCGGCGTGCCACGGAGGCTGGCGCGGTCAGCAAGAGCGGCATGATGGTAGGCCTTGGGGAGGAGGTCGGCGAGGTCAAGGAAACGCTTGAGGCTGTCCGAAGCGCCGGGGTGGGCATTCTGACTATCGGGCAGTACCTGCAACCAAGTAAGAAACACCTGCCTGTTGCGCGCTACTGGCATCCCGATGAATTCAACGAACTTGCCGAATATGCGCGGGAGTTGGGATTCAACGCCGTCGAGAGCGCTCCTCTGGTGCGCAGCTCATATCACGCTGAGCGGTCATCGGAGGGAATTGTCTGATTCCAGGGACTGTTTGATTGCTTTTAATTCCGAAAGCGCTTTTAATTCCGAAAGCGTTTATTTCTTTTGCTTTTTTCTTCGTTCTCTCTCGTTAAGAAGTTTCTTGACCGCCCGCTCGTAACGCGTATCGTAGAGTCCACCGACATCCCTTTTGTACGTTCTTGCAACCGCGCGCAAAGCCTTCGGATCGCCGAGATCACCGAGCGCTTCGGCGGCGGCGATCCTCACCGAGGCTTCGTCGTCGTGCAGCAGCCGGATGAGAGGATCGTACGCTCGCTCGGCTTTCATACGACCCAGCTGCCGGGCGGCATTGGCTCGAGTGTTGGGATTCGGGTCGTCCAGCCGGGCAATAACTCTCCCCGCTTCATCGAAGATCCACAGCGCAACTGCTGTGGAGACCACTCCCACTGCGATCAGGGCTAAGATTACGGCAATTATCCGAGCCTGCATCTTTTCCCCCTTTTGCCGTAATAATCCAATAATAAATAATATAGTACTTTCAACATGGTAATGCATCCGAGCGCTGTCAAAAGCTCGACTCTCAACCTACCGAGATCAGAAGTTGACGACGTTGTCACTCTGGGCCGCCAGCTCGATAAAGACTCCTTTGTTCATCGGGTTCGCGCTATGGCGCTTCAGATCGTCGTCGGTAATCCCGCGCGCTTTCATGCAGGTTCCGCACACAAAGACTGGTATCCCGCGGGAGATTACCGATTCCAGAGCTTCTTTAAACGTCGTTACTCCCAGGCTTTTTAGCCCCTCCGCGATCTGCTCTTTCATCAGGAAAACCGCGTCTCCCAGTAAAGCCATACTGACTTCGTGGCCGGAGTCCGCCGCAACTGCGGCCATTTCGAAAGGTGTTATTGCCTTGAATGGATTATCCGTCGCGTGAGTCGCAACGAAGAGCATGCTCGCCATGGATGCGTCCCCCCGTGATTGGCCTGCAACATCCGGTTGCGAATAAGACTATAGATTCTTCGCTGGACGGTCAACGTTTCGTCTTTGGTCAGTAAACAGTTATCTTGCGCAGCAGCATGTTATTGGATTCGTTGATCTCCGGCCAGTCACCGTCGGGGTTGACGACGCCGATGATGTACCAGTCTCGTACCGGAAACGAACCAGGAATGGTCGCGTTGAACTTGATCAGTTTCGAGCGTTTGCCCTTGATCGGCGGAATCCCGGCTGTCCCGAGCGGGACATCGGCAACCTGTTGATACAACTCATCGCGGCTCAGGTAGAACGTGATACTCAACTCTCGGTTATAGTCCGATTCCAGATTGACCACGCGGGCTTTGATTTTAAACTCCGTATCCAGCGGAACCGCATTCCTGCACTTGAGTTTTTTCAGTTTCAGGTCGCTGACTCCGAGGAGGTACTCGATGACGTTATGAAAAAGTTTTGTGTTGTCAGCGTAGCCCCAGTAGTTGTAGCCGCAGAAGGGAAGCAAACTCAGCCAGGCGTTGGAGCCGCTGTTGACGATCACGCGGCCCTCACCGGTCATGCTGCCGAGCGCTATAATGACATCTCCCATGCTCGCGGGAGAGGTTGACTGACTCCAGCCGGCTATGCCTTTGGCTTTTTGCTGGACGGTGATCATGCGCGGATCGTTCAACACGACATCGGTGACAGGGCGCCTCTTGGTCGTTGCCGGGTGGTTGAAAACATCGAGGTGCTCCACGTCGGAAATTGTGGGAACGGCTTCGATCGCGAAGTTTGTCAGGACCGGATTAATTGCCGCGATGGTGTCATAGTATTTGCACATCACCAGCAGACTGCCGCCGTTTCGCACATATCTAACAAGAGCTTCCTGCTCCGACGCTTGCGTGTGGGTCATGCGCAGGCAAATGATCACCAGGTCGATGTCCTCCAGAATCTCGTCAGTGTAGAGTTCGTTTGACCTCAAATCTTTTATTTCTGCGCCCATTTTGAGCAGTTCGCTGCCCATGCCTTTGAAATACCCGTTGGACGGATCCCAATACGGCCAAAACCATCCAGAGGGATCCCAAAGGACTTTAAACTCCCTATCTATCTCTTTGCTGATTGCGTATCCCGGCAGAGCGAACAACAACATCGCCGCGATAATGCTGGAGATAAGAATCCTGTACATTTAGTTCCCTCCTGTTTGTCAATCCAAGGACGGTTTTTCCCTGTTAACAGTCGATATTAACGAGATCTCAGTTTGTTATAGACTGAGACCGTTGATCAACGCTCTGCAGCGGTCAGTCCCTGAGATTCCATTTCGG
>CBFCZO010000006.1:0-72221 GCA_965602675.1 uncultured bacterium
GGCCCGCGTCAGAATCCCGGCGGAGCCTATGCGGCAGTGATCCCGAAATGGATAGGTCTTCTCTTGCAGGGGCAGCGTTGCACTATATTCGGAGATGGCGAAACCAGCCGTGATTTCTGCTATATCGAAAATGTCATTCAAGCAAACCTGCTTGCGGCGCTTGCGGACAACGGGCAGGCTGTCAACGAAGTGTACAATGTCGGTTATGGCAGCCGGACCACGCTGAATCAGCTTTATCAGGCTATTTGTGGCAGGCTTTCCGTGCACAAAGCAGTGGTGTCGGAGCTCGAACCGATATACGACAGCTTCAGACAAGGAGATATTCGCCATACCGAGGCCGATATCAGCAAGGCCAAAAGGCTGCTGGAATATCATCCAACCCATTCGCTCGAGCAGGGGCTTGCGGAGGCGATGGAGTGGTTTGCAAACAACCTGGGTAAGTAAGATTGATAGCATTAATAAGCTTGTGAACAAAAAAATCAGACTGGTTCATATCACCACCGTTCCCGACACATTTCACTTTTTCCGCGGGCAGATAGGATTTTTCAAAGCCCGAGATTTCGATGTCGTCGGTATCTCATCCCCCGGACCTTGGCAGCAGCTTGTTTCAGATAGGGAACAGATATCTTTCCATTCAGTCAGAATGCATAGGCGGGTGACTCCATTCCGCGATTTGGGTGCGGTGTGGCGGTTATACCGCCTTTTTAAGAGAATTCGCCCTCATATTGTGCATTCCCACACCCCCAAAGCCGGCCTGTTAGGCATGATCTCAGCCTGGTTGGCGCGCGTTCCGGTGAGGATTTATCACATGCGAGGGCTTCCAATAACGATTGCAACGGGATTAAAACGAGGGATGTTGAATGCAACTGAGAAGATAGCCTGTAAAATCGCCGACCTGGTTCTATGCGTGAGCAACTCGATACGTGAAATTGCGATCGAAGAGGGCCTGTGTCCGGCTTGCAAAATAAAGGTGCTGGCAAGTGGCAGCAGCAACGGCGTCGATTCAATTGAGAGATTCAATCCTGATCGCATAACAGATAGCGAGGTTCAGAGATTCAGGCGTGAGTTTGGGATTGGCAGATCTGATTCAGCTATCGGTTACGTAGGCAGAATCGTCCGTGATAAAGGTTTGATTGAACTGGCCGAGGCTTGGAGAAGACTCAGAGAGGTGTTTCCGAAACTGCATCTTATCATAGTGGGTTATTTCGAACCGCAAGATCCTTTACCGGCGGAGGTTGAGCGGTTTCTCGGCTCCGATCCCAGAGTACATATGACAGGTTTTGTCGAAAACACGGCACCGTACTACAAGCTCATGAGCGTGCTGATTTTGCCCACCTACAGGGAAGGGTTCCCCAACGTGCCACTGGAGGCGGCGGCCATGGAGTTGCCGGTCGTGGCAACCAGTGTACCGGGGTGCGTCGACGCGGTGGAGGACGGCACGACTGGCACATTAGTACCGGTAAAGAATTCCGGACAACTCGCTTGGGCAATTGAGCGTTACCTCAATGATACTGAACTTCGAAGGGACCATGGCAAGTCTGGCAGGGAGCGGGTGTTGCGTGACTTTCGCCCAGAATCTATCTGGGAAGGACTGTATCAAACATATACCAGCATGCTGCAAGCCAAAGGAATCCCACTTCCGAAACTGGGCACATAATGAGAAATCCTTCTCTAGATGGAATTCACCAGCTGGAATTTCTCTATAAGACGACACCCTGTTAGCGCTTGCACTGTATCTTGTAACTATCTACTGGTAAGATTAAATGGCTCTGGAAAACCTATATCAGGTGAGTTTGAACGAAAACGTCTGAGTCGTTGATGCAGCCGGTCACTACTCCTATGATCTACAGATCAACCAAAAGATTGCTGGATATAGTGATTGCGGCAGCGGCAATGATCATTCTCTCTCCGATAATGCTCATCGTCGCTCTGCTGATTCTGATCCGCATGGGCAGACCAATACTCTTTGTTCACGAGCGCGCAGGGTTGCATGGCCGATTATTCAAGCTCTATAAATTCCGGACAATGACCGGCAAACCCGATCTTCAAGGGGGGGCGGCCAGCCACGAGGAGCGCCTGACTCCTCTCGGTGGCAAACTGCGTGCCCTGAGTCTTGATGAAATGCCGCAATTCTGGAACGTTCTGATGGGGAACATGAGCCTTGTAGGTCCACGCCCCCTGTGGCCTGAATACCTGCCGCTTTATTCTCCCGAGCAGGCCCGACGGCACAACGTCAAGCCCGGCATCACTGGTTGGGCGCAGGTCAACGGCCGCAACGCCACTACATGGGAAAAGCGTTTCAAGCTGGACGTATGGTATGCCGATCATCGGGGCCTGTGGCTCGACCTGAAAATTTTGGCGCTTACAGTGATCAAGATTATGAGACGCGAGGGGATTACTCCTGACGGAAGAGCTTCATTGGAGAGGTTTAAAGGAAGTAATCGGTGAACATCACAATTACCGGAGCATGAAATGACTACTGAAATAGCAATATATGGTGGCGGAGGTTTTACACGCGAAGTAGCTTGGCTTGTGGAAGAGATCTTCACTGCCTCAGGTGAATACAAGGTTGCATGTTTCATAGATGATGACAAGCAGAACCAGGGAAAAGAACTCAACGGATATCCAGTATTATCTTTAGAGGAAGCGACGGATCGTTTTCCCGATGCGCATGTTGTGGGCGGGGTTGGGAGTCCACAATCACGCGAGAGAATGATGCTGAGGACTGCTGAGGCTGGTTTCAAAACTGCAACTTTAATTCATCCGCGCGTCGAGAGGTCGAAGCTGATACAGATCGGTGAGGGAGCAGTGATCTGCGCCGGAAATATTCTGACGGTGAACATCGAGATTCACAAGCATGTCCAAATAAACTTGGATTGCACTATTGGCCATGACGTTAAACTGGGCGATTTTACAAGTCTTGCTCCGGGGGTGCACGTTTCGGGTTGGGTCCATTTTGGGAAGAGGGTTTATGTAGGCACCGGAGCTGTAATACTAAATGGAACTCGAGATGAACCACTTGTTATCGGTGACGATGCGGTGATCGGAGCGGGAGCCGTCGTGATTGAAGACGTACCGGATAGAGTAACCGTCGTGGGCGTACCCGCACGACCCATTTCATATCGGAAAGCAAGTGAATAACCTCTATTGCTATTATTAATGATGAAATGAGCAATTCCACCAATCGAATCTATCTCTCACCGCCGCACATGAGCGGGGAGGAACTGAAGCTGGTCGAGGAAGTCTTCGAGAGCAACTGGATCGCCCCAGTCGGACCTGACGTGGATGCCTTCGAGCGCGAATTCTGCGAAGCGGTCGGCGCGGGGCATGCTGTCGCCCTCAGCTCCGGCACTGCCGCGCTGCATCTGGCGTTGGAGGTCCTCGGGATCGGACCCGGCGATGAAGTTGTCTGCTCGGATTTCACCTTTGCGGCGTCCGCCAACGCGATTGTCTACACCGGCGCGAAACCGGTGTTTGTCGACTGCGATCCCGCCACCTGGAATATCGATACGGCTCTGTTTGCTCAGGCTCTTGAGGACCGTGCGAAAACCGGGGACATTCCCAAGGCTGTTATCGCCGTGCACCTCTACGGCCAGAGCTCAGATCTCGATCCGATTATCGAAGCGTGTGAGCGCCACGGTGTGATTCTGATCGAAGATGCGGCCGAATCGCTTGGAGCCTTGTACAAGGGGAAATTCTCCGGCACAATCGCCAAGCTGGGCACGTTCTCTTTCAACGGCAACAAGATCATCACAACCTCCGGTGGGGGCATGCTGGTCTCCAAAGATGAAAAACTTGCCGAAGCCGCACGGTTCCTTGCGACGCAGGCGCGCGATCCCGCGCCACACTACCAGCATTCCCGCATCGGCTATAACTATCGCCTCAGCAACGTCCTGGCGGCGATCGGACGAGGGCAGCTACTAGTTCTGGAACAACGCGTCGCGGAGAAGAGGCGGATATTCGATCACTACTTGGAAGCCCTCGGCAAGTTGCCCGGAATCGACTTCATGCCGGAAGCGGACTACGGACGGTCTAACCGCTGGCTGACCTGCCTGACGATCGATCCTGATCTGTTCGGAGCCGACCGGGAGCAAGTCAGGCTTGCCCTGGAGAAAGAGAACATCGAATCGCGCCCTGTCTGGAAACCGATGCACATGCAGCCCGTGTTTGCCGCCGCGGAGATCTTTGGTGGTAGCGTGTGCGAAAGAATTTTCGAGCGAGGCCTCTGCCTGCCTTCGGGCACCGCCCTGACGAGCAGCGACCTTGAGCGGGTTGCCGAGATATTTATATCCTGCCGGAGAAAGTAATTTCTGCACCAACACGTCGGAATTACGGTGTGCCCAGTTGTGTCTTCCCATTATCTTGTTTATAGTTAATCCACTAATTCTACATCTTGGGGATTGAGGGGAACCACAATGTTACATAACGTAGCGGTCATAGGTTGCGGCTATTGGGGACCGAATCTGGTTCGAAATTTTCACCAATTAAAGAGTGTCGATTGGGTTCATTGTGTTGACCTGATACCCGAGCGGCTGGATAAACTCCAAACTTCACAAACCGGCATAATCTGCCACACTTCATACGACGATGTCTTGAAGGATGACGACGTCACGATAGTTGCGATCGCGACGCCGCTCTCCTCGCATTACCTGCTGGCAAAAAGAGCGTTGGAGGCTGGCAAGCATGTATTGATTGAGAAGCCGATGGCTTCCTCACTCCGAGAGGCGGAGGAACTGGTCGAGCTTGCCGAGAAGAAAAACCTGGTGGTGATGGTCGATCACACCTATCTCTTTACCCAGGCGTTGATCAAGATCAAGGAGTTGATCGATGAGGACCAACTGGGTGAGCTTGTATATTTCGATTCCAACAGAATTAATCTTGGCCTCTTCCAGCACGATTCCAACGTGGTTTGGGACCTCGCCACTCACGACATCTCGATCATCGACAGATTGTTCAAAGCGAAACCTGTGAAGGTCAACTGTAGCGGCACGAGGATCGAGCCATTCGAACACGAGAGCATCGCATATCTTTCCATCCTGATGGACAACGGCTCGCTGGCCCACATCAGCGTCAATTGGATGTCGCCGGTTAAGGTGCGCCAGATACTGATCGGCGGGACGAAGAAGATGCTGGTGTTCGACGACGTGCTGCCCAGCGAGAAGGTCAAGATCTATGACAAGGGAGTCGAGTTCTACGAAAATCCCAACGAGATTTACAAGATTCTCGTGCAGTATCGTGTGGGAGATATGTATGCACCAAAGATCGGCAGCGAGGAAGCCCTCGCCGTGGAATGCCGGTATCTGCTGGATTGCGTCGACAATGGGGAAAAGCCGTTTAACGACGGCGAGAGCGGTGTCAGGGTCATTAGATTGCTGGAGGCGGCACAGAAATCAATAGAGCTGGACGGCGCTACAGTTAAGCTGGTTTAAATAAATCGGAATAGATCCGATTCAACTGTCGGAAGCGAACAAGCGCCCCAGAGTTTGTCCGTAGGATGAAATTCGGCAACATATCTAAACAGGTCATTCTGTATTCCTATCTGTTCCTTTCTATCTGCGGTCTTGTTGTACTGTTTTGGGGACGGTTTGACCAGCCGTGGTTGTTATTGCTGGCCTCAATTTTGATGCTGCTAGTTTTTTTTGCTTGTCTGTTTTCAGGGGTTGCAGGCACAGCACTGATCGCGGCCGCCTCGATTTCGTTGCTGCTTCTGCCGCAGTTTCAGGTGGTTCTGATTCTCATCGCCGTTTATTCGGGAGCCGCCGCGGTTTGCTGCAAATATCTTGCTACCGGCTCGAGTGAATTGGAGATATGTTTGTCTGACAAATTGTTGTTGCTGTTCTCATTGATGATATGTATTTCCGCTGGATTCTCAGCATGGTGTTATTCCACTCTTGAGCCCGCGTCAGGCGCAGGCTATTTAAACATCCAGGTCAGTGTATGGGGTGAAACCGCCGAAGCAATGCTGGGCAGGATTTGGGTCAGCGCTCTGGTCTATTGCGCTGCCGGACCGCTGCTCCTTTTAACAAAATCGACGTTCAGAAGTAGCGTGCCGGTGCGAATAGTTCGCAGCACAGTTACGCTGCTCCTAACCTTCATGTTGATTGCAGGAGTTTTTTCCGCATCGCTTATGAATAACGGCGGAAATGCGCCGCGCATAATGCAAAGGATGGCTGAGTGGCCGACGGTCGACAGTCTTTCTATGGCGTATCCGGTGACGGGTGTCGGAGTAGGAACCTATTTCGCAAACGCGTCTAATCATTCGGTTGAAATCGCCAGGCCAATGGTCCCGCATGAATCGGGGCCTTGTGTCATAGGTCGCCTGGCCGCCGAGGCAGGTCTCCCCGCAACTTTCGTTTTTCTTCTTGCACTGGTGTTGCTGATTTGCAGGCAAGCTGCTCTGGCGCTGGACAATACTTCCAGTGAAGAAAAGAGGAGCCTTTGGAAACCGGCAGTCTTTGCTGTGGCGGTTTTAGCGGTCTTATTCGGTCCTTTCGATTTTGAGTTGGTCATATTGATTCTCCTTTTGCTCGCACTCGGGATAAACACACGGTTAGAAGCCCTACCGCAAGCCCGAACCGGGGGGGTGGTAGAGATGGGGATTGCGTGGGCAGCCATCGTAATAATGCTCGTAATGTCTTTCTTTACTAATGCCCAACTTTCCCCGATGTCTCAGTGGGAGCGACTACGCTGGCCAGTTGATTCCGGCTTTTATCCTGCGGAAAGCGGATCGGATTACTGCTGGACCGGGTCAAAAGCAGCACGGACACTGACCGCGGACCGCCGATTTCTTTATATAAAATGGTTTGCGGGAGATTCGCAGGCTGCGGACTTCAGAGCGACGGTGCGATTCAGGTGGGATGGAAGGCTTGTTGATGAGGTGATAGCCGGCTCAGGGGGTATGCAGCATACGATAGTCCCCGTCGATCCGAAGGGCTCGAGACCAAGACTTCTTGTAATTGAGGCCGATCCATGTTTTGTGCCCGATGATTTTTTGGGGAACGGCGACGAACGTCACCTCGGAATCGCAATCCTGACGCTGGGCTTCATCGATGAGCTTCCGGTTGAATCAGCCGGCTTCTGGAACTGGGAGAACGACGGAGAAAACGAATTCCACTGGTCCCGCAAGGTTTCATATCTGCAGGTTCCCATGGGCAGGCCATTCAGCCTCGCTTTGCGTGCCGGTCATCCCGATGTCGCCGAAGCGCCTGTTCGGGTGAGTTTTAGCATCAACGGAACGATTCTTCGGGAGTTGGCTGTTAACCACGGGCGTTGGCAAGAGCTCGCATTTGATCCCGCGGATCTGGCCGCGGATTCCTTACCGCTCTGGCACAGAACCTTGATACCGGAGGCGACAGGGATCCTGAGGATAGATGTCGATCGGACCTGGACTCCGTCTGATTACTCCGATAACGATGACGATCGAGAATTGGGTGTGGCGATAAGCAGGATCAGCGATGCGGGAAGTCCGAGATGAATGAGCGGAGCAGGCTGGTAATTTTTGTTGTTATTGCGGTGCTGTTCTGTTTTTTTGCAGCATGTTCGCAAGACGAACCGCCTCTGATGCGGGTGGGTGTTCATCTGCAAGCATGTGACTACTCATTTACCGCAAAGGACTTGCTCGACGAAGGCTCCGACGAGATATTGAAGTTGGGAGCCGATAGCATCGGTGTCTACCTCGGACCAGAATACAAAGAGTATTACAACGGGATTGAAGAGGAGGCACTGGATCTCGAATCGCTGGCGAAAACAGAAGCGTACGACCGGTTCTTAAATAAAAACTTCTTAGTCTATTCACTGACCTGTTACGCCTTCGCAAACGGCCTCGACTCCCGATGGCAGCAGGGCATCGAGAGTTACGACCCGGAAGCCGCCTACCGTGAGGTGAGGGGACTGGCGGAATACCTGTTGCGGCGTTTTGCCGGCACGGGCAAGACATTCATCATCAAGAACTGGGAGGGGGATTGGCACCTGCTGGGTGGATACAACCAGGGAGACGAGCCGAGCGATACGGCTGTGGAAGCGATGATCGAATGGCTTCAGTCCAGGATAAAGGCTATTGAGGATGCCCGCGCAGCGGTGGGAGTTGTCGAAGGGGTCTCCGTGTTCTCCGCCGTCGAGTTTAATCTCGTTGCCAAGGCCGAGGGAGGCGGCAGAACACTCTTGACTTCGGTCGTCCCGCATTTAAAAGCAGACCTGTATTCATACAGTTCATGGGATTCGCTCTACCAGCCGCAAAAAATCATCCCACGCCTCGATTTTATCAAACGTTTTGCCGCGGATTCGGAGAGTTTCGGACGGCGGAACGTAATGCTTGGTGAGCTGGGCGCACCGGACGGCGGGCCCGCTAAAGTCACCATGCTTCGCTGGGCGATGGAAGCCGCCCGGAGCTGGGGAGTGCCTTATTGTTTCTTTTGGCAGCTTTATGATAACGAGTGCGATGGCAAGCGCTATTATCCCGCCGGCGTTTCCGAGAGACGAACTCTCATTTGCCGCGGATTCTGGCTGATAGACAAGATGGGGCGCAGGACACCTTCGTGGTACATGCTGAGGGATTTTTTACATCGCGAGGAGCCTTGACGGCCCGTTCAGTTACTCCCTGATAATTCTCAGGCCGTGGGGATTAAGGCCTTCACCAGAATGGGGCTTTAGATACTCGTATTCTCTGCCACACTTCTGACATTTCAGTGATCCATTCTGCAGCGGCTCTCCACAGCGGCAGGCGTAACCTTTCAACTCAGCCGGATTACCGAATACAAGGCCGAAGTCCGGCACGCCTTTGGTGACCACGGCGCCGGCGCCGATCATACAGTAACGTCCCAGCGTCACACCGCAGACAATCACGGCGTTGGCGCCTACGGACGCGCCATTGCGGATGAGTGTCGGCAGGAACTCCGTGTCGGGATCGCGTTTGACCTCACAGCGCGGCAGCAGGTCGTTGGTCAGCACGCAGGAGGGGCCGAGAAAGACGTAATCCTCACAGGTGACCTTGTCCCAAACGGCCACGTGGTTTTTCACCGTGCAGTGATCGCCCAGGACTGCGCCTGACTCGATAAAGCTGCACTCGCCGACGTTGCAGTGCGCGCCCACTTTTGCGCCGTCCATCACATGCGCGAAAGCCCAGATGCGTGTTCCGCTGCCGACTGCATCGCTCTCGCAGAGAGCTTTGGGGTGGACAAAGATATCTTTTTCGCTCATTTCAGCTCTTCAAGTATCTCTTTAAGATTGTCGCAAACATAGGAGCATTCTTCCTTGGTCATTTCGGGAAAGATCGGCAGGCTCAGCAGTAGCGGCGCGTTACGGTGAGCGATCGGGAAATCTTCCGGTGCATAGCCGAGATCTTTGTAGACCGGCTGCTCGTGCAGCGCTACCGGGTAGTGGATGCCTGTGTCGATGCCGCGCTCATTCATCAACTCCCTGATTTCGTCGCGATGAGGAACGCGGACGACGAATAGATGCCACACGGGCTCGTTGAATGGCTCGACGCCGGGTAGCTTAACGTCCGGCGCGTCCTTGAGTTGCTCCATGTATTGCGCAGCGATCCGGCGCCGCGAGTCGTTCCACTTTTCGAGATGACGGAGCTTGACGTTGAGGACTGCCGCCTGCAGGCCGTCGAGACGGCTGTTGTGAGCGTCTACGATGTGATGGTACTTGTCCGGGGCGCCGTGGTCACGCAGGAGGCGTAGCTTCTCCGCAAACTCAGGCTTACTGGTCAGGATAGCCCCAGCGTCGCCGTATGCGCCAAGGTTCTTGCCGGGGTAGAAACTGAAGCAGGCTAGGTCGCCAAAACTCCCGGCTCTGAGCCCGCGGTTTTCTGCACCGTGGGCCTGAGCGGCGTCTTCGATGACGATGATATCGTGCTTACGGGCCAGGTCCATTATTGGAGCCATATCAACGGTCTGGCCGTAGAGGTGCACGGGAATAACCGCACGGGTGTCGGCGGAGATAGCCTTTTCGACCTTCTCGGCGCTCATCAGGTAAGTCGCCTCATCGGGATCGACAAATACCGGCTTTGCTCCGACCAGCCGCACGGCTTCCGAGGTGGCGACAAATGTGTTCGCCGTCGTTATCACCTCGTCTCCGGGTCCGATATCTGCCGCACGCAAGGCGAGCACCAACGCATCAGTGCCGTTGCCGCAGCCGATGCAGTGCCCGGCGCCAATGAAGTCTGCGAATGATTGCTCGAATTCCTTGGCGGCCGGCCCGAGGATAAAGGCAGTATTTTCCATCACCTGATCGAACGCGCTTTCGATTTCGGGACGAATATTATCCAGCTGGCGCTTTAAATCGACAAATCTGATTCGCATATGTACTTCCTAGAGTTAGTGCTGATTAGCTGGAGATAGTCTTCTCGATCCTGTATTTCCTAATGCTGTCAACAATTAATGCCGACAAAACAGCTCCCGTAAGGCCCATGAATAAGGCTATCAACCCTATCAGGAGAAAATCGGGGTTTTTTTGATGATCTATTTTGGCGGGTTCGTAAACAATAGTAAGTTTTCTGAACTCCGAAACTGCTGAGTAGTTTTTGTGCAATCCGTCAAGATACGCTTCGATGGAGTTAAAATATGCATTAAAGTCCACAATCGAAGAATAGATTCTCCATAACATCTTCAGGTCGGATGGGTCTGTCGCATTGATATTTAAGCTGTCACCATGCGTATCTAATACGGCGGATAATTCATTTTTGATGTTGGATATGTATTTTTTCGTGCCAGCGCATAATTCTAATGCTTCTCTAATTGTATCGGCATTCCGCCGATATTTGGATATTTCCCTGTCCTCGGCCGCCCGAATGAATGAGATCAGACTGGAAATCACCTCCGTTCCTTTATTTTCAGGCGGAGCGGTATATGCGATATCCAGAATGCCTTCATCCTCATTGATGATGCGCGAGTAGTAATTAAGCTCTCTTGTGCTGATGCCCGAAGCCTGCGAAACATCCAAATTGTATATGCCGCGATTGATGTCGTTGTTCACATTGATGGGATCCAGAAAGAACATTTTGTCCTCTTTCTGCGGCTGCAACCAATAGTGTCCCAAGAGAAACCGCGCAGTGTAAGTGTACTTCACAGGCAAAAAAGACGAGTATGATAGCGCAGCGATCATGGCTATTATCGGAGTGACAATTAGCAAAATTTTATATTTGGAGATAAAATCAAAGACCTTAAAAAACTCCGGCCGTTCGCGATTGCTATCCATAGGTCACTCCTTGCGCTTGGATAACTGGTGCGTCCGAGAAAGCGGGACGATGATGACTGTTCTTCACTGGCAATCCATGTAATAGATACCCTCTTTCATTATCTGTGGTCTAGTGTTGCATCTGGAGAACATCTGACACTGCTATTCGACAAAGATGATGCCAGCTTGTGTATCATGATCAGACCGATGAGGTAAAGCGGTTGGCGCAGAGTATAATGGAAAAACGAATATCCGATCATAGAGAAGAATCCAGCGTTGAGCCAAGTGAGACCGGTCATCAAGGTGCGCCACCCTAGATAACCGATAACGCATAAGAAAACCAGCGCTCCTAGCATCCCCCCAACAGTAGTGACGTCGATCAGCGTGTTATGCGCCTCGGAATGCTGGAAGGGGGCTCTCACACCTGAATAGCTTCCGGGACCGAGCCCGAATACCGGGGACATGGATGCCGCCTTCAACCCGTTTAGCCAAAGGTTGATTCTAACGCTGCCCTGTCCTTGTTGCTCATAAACATTCATTGCCCATGATTCGACTTTGTCAAACATCAATGACGATATCAAGCTCAAAACGATCAAACTTGCAGCAATTACTCCAATTCCAGCCAGCCTGTTGCGCCTGATTAATAAGGAGGCCGCCTTTCCCCAGGTCAGGATAAGAGCGACCACGGAGCCGGCTGCAACGCCGACAAGGAATGAATCGCTCTTGTGATCGAATCCCAGATACAACGAAGCGACGCAGAGCAGGAGCAGAGAGGCTCTTGTCAGAATCCCCTTTCTCCGAAAGAGAAAATGGATCGATAGGAAAGGAATCGCGACGAAAATGAAATCCAACTGTCCAGGCCTGAATGCAAGGGCGGAGAATCTCGTCAATCCAACATCGTAGTAAAGGCTGAACGGTCCTATATGACTTGTGAACCGGGAGACTATAAATAACGGGATAACATAAATCGATAGGAATGCCATCAGAGTCAGATAGAAACGCTCGAGGCTGGCGCGATCAGTGAAATGAAGGTTGAAAGCAAAAGCAAGCACGATTACGAAGACCAATGCGAAAAAGTCTCTCCAACTGGTATAGTTCGAGAAACCCAGCAACAATGCGGATAATATTCCCGCGAAGAAAATGAAAAGAGCAACAATTCCAAGAATCGTGCTTATCCTGGCCTGCCTGCCCGGAAGCCGCCCGGCGACAAGTAGATGGTTCCAGACTACCCAGATAATCCAGAGTACGCTGATGACCTCACCTGGCCCTATTGGGAAATAGAGGCCAATTCTGAGTCGTGGGGCCATAGTCAACGTCAAGCCGAGTGCGAGCCACGTGATGGTCAAGCTGTTGGGTTGAGGTCTCATCACTGCAGTACGGTCATTCACTCTGCTTGCCTGCCTTGTGGTGCGGCAAAATCTCAAGTATAAGTTCTTGCAGCTTTCCGGTATGGTCTTGCCTCGACAGGCCGACCCGGCACGACGCCGATGTGCTCGGCGGCGTTATTGTGCAGAACGTCGGCGATAGCGTTGTCGATCTCATCCCTGATCGTATCGAGCTGCCTGCGAAGGTCCACGAACTTTATTCGCATCAGTTCCCCCCGAATATTCTTCCGGGCAGATTCTATCAATGCGCCATGATAATCCCGATTGATGCATCATCGGCGGCATTCAAGGCAATGTCACCGGCCGATAGGATCTTATCAAGTATTACTGCGCTCGGCCCTGTACTTAAGATAACTGTCTATCAGCAGCGCCAGCAAGAACGCACCGACCAAGCCGAGGAAGAGAGCGACGATCACCCACAGTCCGGTTTGAGGATAGACCTGCTGAGGAATCCGGTTCGGTGGCAGGATGATCTCCATCTCATGGACTTGCATTTGCGTGGGGAGCTGTTTCGCTATCCGGGAGATCCTTAGCTCCATAGACTGTAATTGTATTTCTATCCGCGTTAGCTGCATGTAAACATCAGAGAGCATGGTAAAATCCTTTAGCGAGTTGCCATCGGGTGCGTCGTGATCTATCGATTCGGCATTCAAATCTGTGCTTGCCTGAAATTTCTCGCGTAGAATATCTAATTCAACTTCGTAGTTCTTGAGTAAGGCGAGATCGTCTTCCGTTTGCTTGTATCCTCCTGTGGTCTCGTTCTCGTCGTTTATTATCTCCGTCAACATCGCCTCCAGGGCTTCTTCACCCTTGACGTCCTTTCGACCTTCAAAGGCAATTTCAACGACTCTCCTGTCGAGTAATCTTGCCTTTATCTCAATGCTGCTTGAGCTGGATCTAAACTCTTGGCTGAGCGAGTTTTGGTAGGCGCCTGCATTTATTTCGCTTACAAACACATACGGGTTTTTCACAAAGAGTTCTCGACTGAAGTTCGGATCTGTGATGTAGCACGGCACAAAGCGCGCGGAAAACTTGTAAACCGGCTCAATTACCAGCGTCGACACGAAGACCGCCGCAGTTAGCAGCACCGGGAGAAAGATCAGCAGGAGTTTATATTTCCCGACGAATAGGAATATCTTCGACATGTCGATCCGATAAAGGTCTTCATTCATGTTAATTCCCTCAATCCAACTGCATTCATGGTCGGAGTAGACTTTCGGATGTTTTATCACTAGGTGGAACCGAACCACCGGAACCGGATGGTGTATGGGCTTCGTGATTTGATTTCCTTCGGTGCAAAACCGCCAACCGGCTGATCATCAGCACGCCGAGCAGATAGATTGGATGGCGCAGAGGGTAATTGAACATCGAAAAAACCAGCATTGCTGCGAAAGCACTGTTGAGCCAGATAAGCCGCGTTCGCCAGCAACGCCAACCATTCCAAATCACGAGACAAACAAACATTGTCAATCCGATAAAGCCGCCGCACGCAGCAATGTCCACGAAAACGTTGTGACCTTCTGATCCCAAGAAAGGCTTTGCTAATCCTGAGTGCTTGCCAGGTCCAAGGCCGACAAAAGGCGAGTACGATGCCGCCTCCAAAGAGTGCATCGCGAGAGTCACTCTAACTTGTCCCTGATAGTTACTGGCTTTATAAAGGTATTCTCCATATGCCTCAACCTTGCCGTAAAAGAACGATGATCCGCCTACTAAAAATAAGGTGGTCAGCAACACGACGGCTATAGCTGCAGGTCGATGGTGTCGCCTTAAATGAGCAATTATTTTCACCCACGTGACAGCTGTCGCGACCAGGAAACCAGCCAGAAGACCTACAATGAAGGAGTCATTTTTATTGTCAATTCCAATTATGGCGGCACCGGCGGCAAGCAAGACAAATAAGATCAAGATGGGAATGCCTTTACTTCGTGCTAGAAAATGCAGGCAAAGAAATGGAAGGGCAACAATAATGTAATCTATTTGAGCAGGGTAATTGGCGAGCGCGATGAAGCGGGTGAATGATTGGTCGGAATAGAGCCTGAACGGTCCGAAATTGGTGATGAAGCGCGACAGCAGAAAAAGAGGGAGAACATAAATAACCATCATGGCTAATAATGTCAGGCAGAAGCGCTCCAAGCTCTTCAGATCGTTGAAGCGCAGGCTGAACGCGAAGAGCAGTGCCAGAATGAATGATATAGAGAGGAAATCCCGCCAGCCCCAATTGTCCCAAAGGTTCAGATAGAGTGCTGAAAGGATTCCGGCAAACATCACTGCCATGGCTACCAGGCTAAATACGGCGGTCGCGGCTGCGGTGCGATTGATACCTTTACGGCGGACCAAGAGATGTTGCCAGAGGGCCCAGCAAATCCACAGAAAGCCGAGAAGCTCACCAAGTCCAATCGGTAGCAAAGCAGCGATGCCAAGATGCCGAAACACATTAGAGATTCTCAATTGCTGTGCCATCGTGAGCGTTAACGCCAACGCCAGCAACAACGTTGAGAAGGTGCTTTCGGGTACGGTTTGCCTTTTTTGAGTTGCGATCATGGATCTATCGACCGCCTCTAGATCCTACTGCTGGAATCATCTCACAGATGATGAAACGCTCAAGTTTCCGTGCCTGGTTTTCTCGTGATAAACCTACCCGGCACGATTCCGGCAGGTCATCGATTTGTCCATGTTTCAGCTTGATTTCCAGCCAATCTGATAGAGCTTCAGTGATAACCGCCGGGTTGTCCAGTACTTTTCCGATTTCTCGCTTGCGAATCAGGTCCGCCACGACGCCTTTTGTGTAACCGATCGAAAGTACCGGCCTTCGCGCGCCGATGTATTCGAATATCTTGCCGCTGTAAACGCCGGCCTCTCCCGGATCGTTCCATTGCAGCAGGAGTAACACGTCGGCATCGCGCTGGGCTTTGAGTGCGTCGAGCAGTGGTACGCCACCTATGATGTCAACATTCTTGCCGACTCCGATCCGCTCGGCGAGCTCCGCCATCTGCCCCAGGCCCGTGCCGTAGAATTTTACCCTGATCCTTTTGCCTTCATCCCCAAGATCCCTGATAGCCCGGAATAATGGAGAGGCGTCGCGGCGGCCATAGGGCGCACGACCGGTGTAGGCAAGGACCAGCTCATCGGGGTTGCCAGGCGAGCGTTGGTAAGACTCCAGCCCAGGTAGATCATCATATCCGTTGAGAATCTCGACCGCAGTTTTGGTGTGGCGCACTGAGAGCCTGTCGGCAAACATCTGCGAGGTGGCGGAAATGCCGGAGCACGAGGCCAGAACGCGGCTTTCGATTCGCCGATCCAGCGGGCGCCTGATACGCAGGTAGCCGTAATACTCGGGATCGGACCAGAGATCGCGGAAGTCAGCCACCCAGGGAATTCCGAATCTGCGAGACAGTCGGCCGGCGACATTGAGCGAGCTCATCGGGGGCTGGCTGGCGAAGATCACATCGGGCCGCCAAGATTCGATCAGCTCGATGCCCGCTTTGAAGGCCGGCTTGATCCACCCTCTCTGGCCGTCGGGGATATGAACGAGTGTTTTGTAGAAAGTACCGAGAGCTTTGAATAATCCTTTGGAGCGCCCCGAGGGCAGGGCGGTTCCACGCTCCAAAACCTTTTTCCTGCCACCCAACAGGAAATAAACGGGGGCGTTGACGTCGCGCCACTTCGTGTAAATCACTTTATCTTCGTCAATCTCAAGCGGCAGCGAGGTATCGAAAGGCTGATCTGATGCCGTTACTACTCGCACATCGTGCCCGAACCTGGTGAAATACTTCGCCATCTTTGAGACACGGACGGCGCCGCTGCAGTTGAACGGCGCGAAGTAAAACGATGTGATTAGGATTCTCATTGCGATTTACATTTTGATTCCTGCTTGAGATCACTTACATATAGCTTAACTTTTACATGAGTGGTAGTGCCAATAAACTTCCCGATCACTCAAACAACGCCGGGCAGAACAAAAAGCCGGCAGGATTATGAGGCTTGCTCGTATCCTTGATTCTAGCCTATTCCTGGAATCATCGTATGTCTAACCTTGTTTAAGGCTTGCTGTGCGAATTGTAGTCTATCGTGGGGTAGGGCCTGACTTCTGGCTCGTATAAGAACATCTTCTTTACCCAGCGCAGCATAGATACCGTAAGCCGCAATTTTTAAAGTGTTCTTAATCAACAACATTAACATCGTTACAAAGTCAGTCATTTTTTTGCAGTGACGTATGATAATTATAATATCTTCATATTTGTGCTCAACATACTTTGCAAATGAAAACCTACCTACTTCACGATAGTATAATAATGGTTTTGACATGTTTACAAATGTGAACTTTCCGAATGTGCGACACCACAGATCTCGATCCTGCGATCGATAAAACTTGGTGTCATAAAGGTTGTCGCGGAGCCAATCGCTGCGGGCAAAAACTGTTGGATGCAGGAATAACGTTTTTTCCAGGAGTATGGCAGGATTGTTGACATCGCGCAGCGAGTCGCGGTATCCAATCACGTTTGAGCAAGCATCAATGGAATAAGCGTCCGAACCAACAATGTCAGCTTGGCTTTTCTCCGCTTCGGCCAGTTGTTCAGCGATTCGATTTGGATGCATTAGGTCGTCGGCATCCATACGAGCGATAAAGGTACCTTGTGCTAACCCGGCAATCTGATTCAAACGGTAGGCTATGCCAAGATTCTTCCCGTCTGAAAAAACACGAACACGTTCATCGGTCACCTGTTGAGCCAATTGTAGTGAGCCATCGGTTGAGCCATCGTCTACGAGAAGTAGTTCCCAATCTTCGAAGGTTTGTGCGAAAACAGAGCGAATAGCATCTTTGAGAAACTCACCAGGGTTGTAGAAAGGTATTGCAATAGTCACTTTCATTTGTTTTTGCATTGGTGGTCAGTTGCTATCAAATAAACGTATATTATGAATATAATTTTTAAATGAAAAGCAATGTGCGAGGCGAGTGCGATGATCATTGTCATTTGGCTGAGTTGCCTCCTTGTCGATGAACAAGAATTGCAAGAGAAAGGATTATGAAAAGCACGATGTAGGCGGCGACCTGGCAACAACTTAACACGGTAACCGTCTGGACCAGAGTTAATCCGTATGTGTCGCTGACGAAGTAGGTAAGCACTATCCCTGAAATTGAGAGGAAATCGAATATCAGGATCAACTCCTGTTTGCGGATCGCCAACACGATGTTGCTCAATGAGCCGGAAACGAACTGGCACAAAGCCCACGGCGCCATAATCGCCGCAATGACGCCGGAAATCTCCCAAGCCTGCCCGAATGCCAGGCTGAAAAGGAACGGGCCTGCGAGAATCAGGATTGTGGTTGGGAATAATCCGATTACTAACAAAACAAGTGCCACCTTGAAGAAGAAGCCCGACAACCTTTGCGGTTCTTCTTTGAACAATGTGGACATTTTCCTCAAGTTGACATCCGCGATACTGTGTCCGATGAAAACCAGGGGAATCTTGACTATGCGCTGAACCAAGAAGAAGAAACCGGCTGAAGCTACTCCATGCAGCTGTGCAATGATCATCGGCGGCATGTTGAGTCCTAAATAGGCGATAAACGATGAAGGTGCGGTGAACATCGGAAACTTGCGGTTTTCCTTCAGTGCGGAAGTGAGGTGCTCCAAACGGAACGGGCAAATCAAATCCGTAATTTTCTCCCGGGATTTTCTGAACATTCTCAGGAGTCCGATACTCCTGCCGATAAGCTCGCCGAAAAAGAGTCCGAGCCAGCCAAGCTGCGCCGGACCGAAAGCGATCTGAGAGACCGCGCGGCCGCCGTTTTGCAGGATCACCACGCGTGCGATCAGCGGAAAGCCTTTTTCTCTGATGAACCAATAGCGGAAAGCGAAAAACAGTCCCGTGATCAGGATCAAGGGAAGTATCACGAAAGCCGACCACGCAGGTAGTTCTCCGAAACCGAGGATCGAATAACTGATCAGGACGTACAGAACCAGAACACCGACAACCGAGGAAAGGAGCACAAAAATCACTGATGCGACTACGAGGTAAGCGGCCTCCCTGTCGTCGTCGGCTCCCACAATCGCCATGTGATAGGAGAGCGAAGCTATGGCGGCGGCGACCGCCAAGAATGCCAGCAGGAGCCCCATCCTGCCGATGTCATCGGGTGTGTAGAGCCGGGTGATGATCGGAGCGGAGATAATCATCAGGCCGTAACCGACGGCCGTGCCCACGGTCAGTGTTGTGACATCCCGCGCGAATCTGCCTGTAGCAATCCTCTTGAGATAGTCGAGCAAAACTGATCCTCCTGGGCCGGGATTATAAACCAGGCAGGTTGGCAGTGGGGATTATTCAGCCCTGTCAGTCAGTTTTTACGATACAGGCAGACGATGTTGCTGGCAATCTTTCTGGTTGGAAGGAGCCTTCGGGCAAGGTTGCGCCTTTTCATGTCTTCACGCAGTTTCTTCTCTCTGGTCTTCGATGCTTCCGGAGAGTAGCCGCATTGGGGGCACATGTAGACCCTTATCGTTCTGGTCCTTCCCGTAAACAGCTTATATGTTCTCCAAATAATCTCCTTGAAGATCACCTGCCTGATGTAAACCAGTGCCGAATCGACCAGGCTGAAGCCGTCGAACAGATTTTTCATCTTCTTACGATCGAAGGTCCGCTGGTGGTACCAAGGGTTGAATCTGCAACCGCAATAGAGGCAAGTTACCCAAATCCTCTTTTCCTTGAAGGGCACGGAGACCAGGATGTGTTTTGCGGCTACCCTCTGCAGTTCCAGCAAAGCTTTTCCGTACACTCCGTAAGGTATGTGTTCGAGGGTTTCCTGCGCAGTGACCAGTTCGAAGCTGTCGTCGGGAAAGGGCATTGCCTCAAGCGATCCCTGCCTGATTTCAGCTTTGCATAAGGAGTGTTCGATCGCTGTTAAAGAGCGCTCCAGCCCTGTCAGGTTGCACCGGAAGCCGTTTTCCTTGAGCATCCTAAGGAAGTAGCCGTTGCCGCAGCCCGCGTCGAGAAGCGAGGTGGTCGAATCGGGAATCATATCGAGCACCTTTGAGAAACGCTCGAGAGCCGCGGGATCGTTGATGTACCTGTCAGCGTGCCACGCTTCGGGATTTTCGTACCAAGAAGAATCATTCATACCGGAACTCTATTGGAAGAACGCGTAATTCATAGTACAAATGTCCCGGAACATAAACAAGTAAAACCAATGATGTAAAAGCCCGGGCTAAGGCCGGATCTATTTCTACGACGGCCTCGCCCGAGCTGATATCGCTCTCAGCTTGTTTGTTCAGACCAGTTTGCGGCACTCCATGTAGAAGCGCTTTTCCTCGGCTTCGCCCATCGAGAATGTCTTGCGGGGCAGAGCGCCGTCGAGGATCACCGTCTTGAACAGGTCGTTCTTATCCATCGCGGGTAGATAGAAGCCCATGTTGCCGGAAACGCGGCCGAGCTTGTCCACTACCGAGGTGCCGTGGACGTAATCGATCTCCTCCGCTCCGCCGTCATCGATAAACTTGTCGAGGAACAGCTGAAGCGAGCCGACCGGCAGATTCGAATCTGGATTCGAGATTTCGATGATCCCGTAGCCCCCCGACCTGATGACGCCTATCTTGTGAGCTCCGCTCTGAGCGTCGACCTGCTTTTTCATTTCATCAAGCGAGTCTGCGACGGAAAATCCGAAGCGGCCGGAGTAATGAGCTTCCATTTCTTTGAGCAGGTCCCTGTCAGTGTCGAGCTCGAAGAGCACGCGGTGAATCGGCTCGAAAACGAGGGCTTCGTCATGAACGTTGACGATCTCCGCCAGGGCGAATCTGCGCGGATCGTCCCGGACGGCCTGCTGATCGGGCGCACTCTCCTTCACCTTCTCCCAGATTGCCTTGGCTGTTGCCAGGGAATGATTGCCGTCGCCCATGGCGAAGAGCAGGACGGGCGTGTCCTCGGGCAGATCGTAGTGCCTGGCGAAGTTCTGAGGTGCGGCAAGGTTCTCGAGCGCCTCCTCGACGCCGCGTTCCAGTTCGGGATCGTCGACAAGGTAACCACGCAGGCGGCCGGATTTTTTCATCAACTCGAAGTCGTAAAGCCCCTGCAAGATATCCTTACTTTGTGTCAGCGGGCCGACGACTGTGTCCTGCGGATCGTCGATGAGGATCATGATGTGAGGCAATTCGAGGCCGGCGCCTTCGCGGATTCGCATGCGCGGCGGGATACGCTCGAGGATTGTGCCCTCGGACGCGCGAATCAGGCTTGAGGAACCTGCGTGGTAGTCGTATCTATCGAGATCGACGCACAGCACAAGACCTTTTCTCGTTTTTCCGGCAGCGTCTCGCTCGACGTAGGCGATACCTTCGTAGGGTGAAAAAACACCCAGCTCGAGGTATTCGTCCATCTTGTTGCGTATCGATGCTATGCGCCGGTCGGGATCGGCTTCGTTCAAATACAATTCCGGGTAAATCAAATGGAGCGTGGAGGGCTCATCGCCGACGAGTTGCTCCACTTCCTTCCAGTACTCGGGTTCCGAGGTGAACTGATCGCAGGCGACAATCGCCCACTTAGTGGGATCGATCCCTTTCTTGGGCAATAGAACCTGGGGGATTCCTATTCCTATCGATTCGAATTTTTTCATGAGTTCCACTCCTTAAAGCTGGCATTCAAGATTATCCGTATTCCCGAGTGAAACTCAAGAATCGATTGCCGGATTCCGCCCGTTTATTCACGCGGAATCAACCTCGCTGCTATACTTCTTATCAAACCGTATGCCTTTCACGCGCCCTGCGGAAACTTCGAATCCGCTCACAGTGCCGCCTTCGTCTCTGGAGAATGTCGCCGAGATGGAGCTAAGTGTGAACACGTCGGGGGTGACGGCTTCTAACGGATCTTCGGGGGCATTGCGGAATCTCATGTAGAGCTTACCGTCCACGCTCTCAATTCTGTAAACCATATCCAACTCTTCGCTGTAGTAATCCCCGGTGTATTCTTCGAGTTGCGCTGCAGACAACACGGGAGGCGTATAACGTGTGTAGTCGTTTCTATTAACTCCGTTGACGTGGAATTCAAAGGTGAGGCTGCCGCCTGCTTCGCTGAATTTGATCAGGAGTTCGCTGCCGAATAGCTCACCCGTGAACTCGCTTGCGCTGATCGGCAACATATCGGCCTGGTATTCATCCCGAATCAGCTTAAGACCGGATTCGGTCGCGGCAATTTCCCAGAAGCTGTCGTTGTCTTCGGTCTTGTAATTGCCTGTACAAGACTCGAGATTTTCTTTCGACAGCAAGACGGTTTCGATTTTATCCGCAGTCTCGACCTCAGCCTCTTCCGTGTCGGCTTCGAATTGGTCAGCGAGGTAAACATCAGCCACCTTGCGGCAGAGAGTCGAGGGATCCATCGAGCCCAGGTTGCTAAGGCATACAACTGTGAAATGCTCATTTGGGAAGCGCAGGATCGCGGTGCGGAATCCGACGAAGGCGCCGCCGTGGGCGACCGTTTTCAAGCCCTTGTATTCGCCGTGGACCAGACCGAAGGCGTAGGTGATTTCCTCACCGCTGCTCAATTTCCCTTTAGTAAGAATCAGATCGATAAGTCCTTCATCCAGTTTGTTGTCGTAGAAATTCTGATCCCATAAATACATGTCTTCGACAGTGGTGAATACGCCGCCGTCGCCGACGATATCGAGGATCGTCTCGTTGATCACAAAGCCGTTCTCGGTCGGCGCATATCCGGTAGCCCTGTTGGGGACAATGACGGTGCAGTCATCGTGGAAGTGGGTATTATTCATGCCGAGCGGCTCGAAGATGTTCTCCCGGGCGAACTCAGCCAACGACGTGCCGCTGACGCGCTTGACGATCTCGCCCAGGAGGAAAAAGCCGGAGTTGGAATAGAGATATTCGCTGCCTTGCGGGAAATTCAATGCTTTTTGCCGGGAGATTACCTCCAAGGCATCCTGAGAGGTGTAATACTCATCGTCGCCGATACCCCGCAGCGCCTGCAGCACAAGGTAGTCCCGGACACCGCTGATGTGGTGGACCATCTGACGGACGGTGACGGGCTGGTAAGTTTCCGAGAGTTCAGGCAAGTACTCCCTCACGCCGGCATCGAGGTCGAGCTTGCCTCGCAAGTGCAGCAAAGCGATGCAGGCGGCGGTGAACTGCTTCGCTGTCGAGGCAATACGATAGACGGAGTCCGGTTTGTTGGTGATGCCGTGCTCGAGGTTGGCCATGCCGTAGCCACGTTTGTAGAAGATCTTGCCGTCCTTGATCACGGCGAGGGAGCAGCCGGGAGAAGCGGTCGAATCCCATTCCGAAAATATCCGGTCTACCTGATCAGTTATCTCATCGGCGAGGACCGCCGGCGTTGTCAACAAGCTCAGAGTCGATAACAGAATTAGAATCGTGTTCTTGGGCTTCATCCTATCCTCCTCAGAAAATTCGGTGCGTGATCAACATTATTTGGTGGCCTCTCTGAGAGCAGCTCGGGCCAGCAGACGTGTAGAATCGAGCGTCGGCAGCGGCGAGACGGTGTCGTCAACGAGCAGAGGTATCTCGGTGCAGCCCAGGACTACCGCATCGCAACCGGTATCTTTTAGCCTGCCGATCACATTGGTAAAGTGGCGTCTCGCCTCGTTGGTGAAGACCATATTCACCAGGTCGTCGAAAATTATCCTGTTAATTTCGACTCGCTCTTCCGTTGAAGGGATGACATACGCGATGTCGAATTTCTCCAAAGCCCGAGGGTAAACAGGACCTTCCATCAGGTATTGCGTGCCGGTGATGCCCAGCTTTGCGAATCCGCGCCGTTTTGCCTCAGCGCCCACCTCTTCGGCGATGTGCAGCCAGGGCAGGGGAGAGCGGTTAGCGACCAGCGGGAAGGCTTCATGGATTGTGTTGTCCGGGCTGATCAGGAAATTAGCTCCTGCCTTTGCCAGCTTTCCCGCCGACGACAGCATCAAAGCGGCCACGCCCTCCTGATCGCCGGCGTCGATGTGCTTCATGTACTCACCCAGTGGGTGGGTGTGCATCGACATCTCCGGGTGCATGTGGCGGCCGAGGATCGCAGGGCCCTCGTTGCAGATCGTTCGGTAGCAAAGCGCCGCACCCTCGGCGCTGCAGGCGACTATTCCTATATGTTTGGGCATCCCATTCCCCCTGATTTGAGCGTTCCACTAAAGCTCCATCTTATCAAAAGAAAGCAAACCCGGATTCATTATCTATGTATGCATTTGTAATCATTATTTGCAGTCGCTTAGCTGTTTATTTACTATAGTGTGCGAAGAATCCAGAGATAATCAGGAAAGCACGTCATCTATGGGAACAGAGGGGGAATATCTTATCGGCATTAAGGCAATAGCCCAATATCTCGATCTCAGCGTCCGCAGTGTTTACAGATGGGAGAAAGAGTACGGCCTGCCGCTGCATCGCACTTCCGGTGCGAAAGGGACCAGGGTATTAGCGCTAAAAGAAGAACTGGATCAATGGCTGGTTAACTTCGATGGTGCGTCGTCCCGTAATTCATTGTTAAAAAATACGCTTTGGATACTCTCATTCATGGTCATCCTAATCGGCCTGATCGCAGCATTATTATTGCTGGGTGTCATCAAACTTGGGCAGGAACCATCACCAACTCACGTAAAAATCAGAGACAATCTAATTGTTATTACTGATGAACAGGGGGACGAGATCTGGTTGTTCGCTGCCAGCTCATATTCGATTGCTCAGAAAAATTTAACATCGATTATCGACTTCCGCGATATTGATGATGATGGTTTCAACGAAGTGGCAGCAGCCACATATGACATCTCGAGGGATCAATTTCGCGTAACACTATTCGACAATGACGGGACGAGGCTCTGGGATCGCCGCATGTCATCCGAGATCAGTTTTAATGGTATTAAGCTAAGATCGTTCTTCCTTACTGCGCACGTCAAGTTCGCTCAGCGGAGCAATGGCGAGACGGTCATATTGTCTCGCTGGAACCACAGGGAGCGCTTTCTGGGTGTCATCGTGTGTCACGATATAGAGGGGGAACTGACAAATTCGTATCTGCACAAAGGGAATGTCAGTTCCATGAAGCTGTGCGATCTCGATGCCGACGGTGAAGAAGAGATCGTATTCGCAGGTACGAATAATTTGCTGAATGGGGAAGGCGTGTTCGGGATTCTCTCAATTGATGATTTTAACGGCATCAGCCCCCCGTATAAGGTCGAACCGGAATATGAAGATCTAAGCAACAAGCTGATTAATTACATTGAAGATAAACCGGATCCTGGGATTCAGAAAGCCTATTTCAGATTTAAGAAACTGATAATCATGCCCGAATTGATGCCTGAGTACATTGTTGCGCGTGTGATCTATGCCGACTCAGCGTCAATGCACATCAGACTCGCTCAATGGAGGATTTCTAAGAACGAGACATTGGCTATCGATCATGTTTTCTCTTCGTCCGGTCATTTGAAAGCTGTCCTTCCTACTCCCAGCGCAGAAAAGATACTGCCGGGGTTTCTGAATTCCTACGGCGCCGAGAATTCATTGGATGAAATCAAAGAACTCTGCGGCAGGAGTGTATTGCGCTGGAGCGGAGCTGGCTGGGAGCCGGTTCAAATCGCAATGGAGGGAGAGGAGTAGCCAAAAAGACGATAAACTCATCAATCGTCATGGCATGTCGTGTTTTGCCGGATAGATAAGACCGTCTGAAAGCAGACATCGATTCAGCGCTGGATACTAATCCTGCAGTAAGGTTAGGATTAATCCAGATTCTGCGCTGGCTTAGCACCACACAAATGGTTTATAGCCATTTTTTTGATTTGAAGAAGAGGACCATCAACACACCGATCAGCCCCATGATTCCCATAGCAATGGGATAGCCCCATGGCCAGCTCAGTTCGGGCATCCACTCGAAGTTCATGCCGTAGACGCCGGCGATAAACGTAAGCGGAATGAAGATCGTGGCGATGATGGTGAGGAGTTTCATCACCTCGTTCATCTTGTGGCTGGCGACGGAAAGGTGGCTCTCCTGCAGCCCCGTGAGCATCTCGCGCACGGTTTCCACGGTGTCGGACACCTGGATGACATGGTCGTGAAGATCTCGCAGGAATTTGTGAGTCGACTCGTTTATCAGCTCTGAATCCTCCCTCTCGAGGTAGCTGACGATCTCGCGCATCGGCCAGGATATTTTCCGCAGGGAGATCACTTCTCGTTTCAACTTGTAGATCTCGTGCAGCGTTTGCGGCTCGATATTTTCAAGCGTTTCGCTCTCAAGCTCTTCGCTCTTGTCGGACACGATTTCAAGTACGACGAAGTAGTTGTCGACAATGGTGTCGATAAGCGCGTAGGCGAGATAATCCGAGCCTGCCTTTCTTATTCTGCTCCCGGATTTCTTGAGGCGCTCGCGGATGGCGTCGAACACGTCGCCCTCGCGTTCCTGGAAGGTGATGACACAGTTCTTGAAGATGATGATACTGATGTGCTCGACCACGATATCGATCTCTCCGGGCCTGTGGCGAACCATCTTCAGTGCGATGAAGATGTAATCGCCGTAGTCTTCCACCTTCGGCCTCTGATTGGTGTTGACGATATCCTCCAGCACCAGCTGGTCGATACCGAAGCGTTTGCCGACCTTCTCTATCACATCAATTTGATCGATGCCGTCGATGTTGATCCACGTGATCGACGGCCGTTCGACGAACTCGAAGCTCTCCTCGACCGACCCGACCACCTTCTCGATCAGTTCATCCTTGTTGTAGTCGATAACGGTGATCTTCGCCCTCTCGGTCGTCCTGTGGCCGACATGTAGCAGCGTGCCGGGCGGCAAACCCGTTTTCAAAGAACTCTTCCCTCGTTTCTTAGCCAAGGCACAATCCCCTATCTGACATGGGTTGCGAAATGTCGTTTCGTGTAATTGATTATACTCCACGCTGAAAGGTGATAACAAAACGAAGATAAAAGGAAAGGCCGCCGTTGTTGCTCGGCGACCTTGGGTGGGGGGATTAAGGGGGAAATCTAAGAGCTTAATTTCTTGGCAATCCCGGCTACTCGCTCTCCGAGAGCGGCTGCAAGTTTCCTGTCCTCGGCTTTGGGGCCTTCGTCTCCTCCCGGGCCGACGACAACTGAGGCGCCATAAGGGCTGCCGCCTCGAACCTTTTCAGTGCCGAACAATTCCTTGTTGGAGTAGGGCAGGCCTGCGAAGATCATCCCTTGATGGATGAAGGGGATCATGGCGCTCAGAATCGTGCTCTCCTGGCCGCCGTGCTGCGTCGCGGAGCCGGTGAACACGCCGAACGGCTTGCCGATGAGGCTGCCCTTCTGCCAGAGGCCGCCGGTCTGGTCGATGAAGTTCTTCATCTGTGCTGCCATGTTGCCGAAACGCGTCGGCGTGCCGATCACGAGGCCGTCGACATTCTCCAACTCTTCCATTGTCGCAACGGGAACATCCGACTGGGCATCCCGCGCGGCTTTCATCGCGTCGTTGAATTTATCTTCGGGAATCAGCTCGGGCACCCTTCTCAGAAGCACTTCCACGCCGTCTACACCGGCTGCGCCCTCGGCGACGGATTTTGCCAACTCAAAAATGTTACCGGTCATGCTGTAATAGAGAACCATCAATTTCATAATCAGATCTCCCGATTCCAACTCATTGCCTTAATCTACGGAGTGCACAACGGGAGTATTCCATGTTGCAACATATAAAATGAAAGTGGAAAGATTGATCAGAATACAAGCCGAGGCTAATAGGCCGGGCTGGAATCCCTGGCGGATGATTGCTCGTTTGTCGGGAGTATTTCTTGATAATATGGCATCTAATGCCTCAATAGTGTTGCCTGCATTCGGTATCTGTGATCTAATTGTGCCGGTGGTGGCAATAAGTGCATCATAATACCTTCCCTGTTTGGCACTTTTCGTTTTTTAGGAGGATAGGCTCTTATGGCTGACGTTGTTTCTCACGACGTTATTATTCTGGGCACCGGTCTGGCCGGCCTGCGGGCCGCGGTCGAAATCGCCCGTAAATCGGGAGATTCGATCAACATGGGCCTGGTGTCGAAGGTGCAATTGATGCGCGCCCATTCGGTCTGTGCGGAGGGGGGCACGGCGGCTGTATTGCGCGAGGATGAGGGCGACAGCCTTGACCTGCACGCTTGGGATTCGGTCAAGGGTTCGGACTTCCTAGCCGATCAGGATGCCGTGGGTGTTTTCGTGGCAGCGATGCCCGACGAGATCCGCCAGCTGGACCATTGGGGCGTGCCCTGGTCGCGCACGGAGGACGGGAGGATCGATCAGCGACCGTTCGGTGGTCACAGTTATCCGCGCGCTACGTTGGCGGCCGACAAGACAGGCTTCTTCGAGATGCAGGGGCTCTACGATACGCTTCTGCGTCACAGCAACTTCACCGGCTACGACGAGATATTCGTCACCTCGATCCTCATTGAGGACGGCGGATTCCGCGGTCTGACCGCAATCCACCTGCCAACCGGGCGTTTCATGGTGATGCGGGCCAAGGCCCTGCTCATATCGACAGGCGGTCTCGGTAACCTCTACGGCTTCACAACCTACTCGCAGACGGTTACCGGCGACGGCCAGGCGATGGCCCTTCGAGCGGGCATGGCAATGGAGGACCCCGAGTTCATCCAGTTCCATCCTACCGGGCTGGTTCCCTCGGGCATCCTGATGACCGAGGGCTGCCGCGGCGAGGGCGGCTACCTGCGCAACGCCAACGGCGATCGCTTCATGGAGAAGTATGCTTCCAAGATGATGGAGCAGGCTCCGCGCGACATCGTCTCGCGCTCTGAGCAGACGGAGATCGAGGAGGGCAGGGGTGTCCAGTCGCCCGACGGCGGACACCATCTCAACCTCGACCTCACTCACCTCGGCGCAGAGAAGATCAACAAGCGCCTGCCGCTGATCCGCGAAGTTTGCATGAAGTTCATCGGCCTCGACCCGATTATCGAGCCGATTCCGATACGACCGGTGGCCCACTACTCGATGGGCGGCATCGAAGTCGACCTCAAGGGCAAGACGAAAATGGAGGGCATCTGGGCCGCCGGCGAGGTCGCCTGCGTCTCGATGCACGGCGCGAACAGGCTCGGCTCCAACTCCACCGCCGAGTGCCTCGTCTGGGGCGGCATCTGCGGGCAGGAAATGATCTACTATGTCGACAACAATCCGCCTTTGCCGGAGGTCCCGCAGGAGAAGGTCGACGCGGAAGAGAGGAGGCTCTTTGGTGAGTTCCTCGAGAAGAACGGCCCTGAAAACCTCTACGAGATTAAGCATGAGCTGCGCGCCTTGATGGACAATCACTTCGGCGTTTATCGCACGGGCGAATCGATGGGCGAGGGCCTGGCAGAGATCAAGAAATTGCGGGAACGTTTCAGCAATATCTCGGTCAAGGACAAGAACCGCACTTACAACACCAACCTGATGAATGCGATAGAGACCGAGAACCTGTTGATTTTGGCTGAAGTTGCCGTCAAGGCCGGGCTGGTGCGCGAGGAGAGCCGAGGCGCCCATTCGCGGCGCGACTTCCCCGTCCGCGACGACGACAACTGGCTGAAGCACACTCTGGCCCACTACACACCTGACGGGCCTGAACTCGATTACAAACCGGTGAACATTAGCAAGTGGCAGCCGGTTGAGCGCAAATACTAAGGGGGGTGAAAGCCATGGCTGAAGGCAAGCATTATCCGAACAAACTCGGCATTGCGGGCTGGGCTTTTCGCGGTCGCTGGGGTGTGGACCGCTACCTCTACACCCTCCACAGGATCACAGGCCTGGGCCTGCTTCTCTACTTCCTGATTCACATCATCGTCACCACCTCCAGGGCCTTCGGCCCGGAGGCGTGGGCGCAGTGGATGGACATGTTCGCGCACTCGTGGATCGGCTACGGCGAGTACCTCGTGTTTCTCGCTTTCGCGTTCCACGCCTTCAACGGAGTGCGCCTGGTGATCCTGGAACTCTTCGGCGGCGTGGGAAAACCGATCGAGCCGATCTATCCCTACAAGACTTCGCTCAACACCCAGCGCCCGCTGATGGTGATCATCATTCTGATCATCGTCGTTGTCGTCCTGGTCGGCAGCTACGATTTCTTCGTTCACACCAAGCCATTATTCCAGTGAGGGGGAGGTCATGAGAGAGACAAAATGGTGGGCCTGGCACATGATTGCCGGGATAGTGATATTCGTTCTCCTCGGCCTGCACATGCTCATCACGCACTTCGATGACATTCTGGGCTGGTTCAACGTCCTCGGCCCCTCGCATGCGATCGAGTGGCAGAATGTCGTGGCCAGGGCACAGGACGTTTTCTTCGCGGCTACCTACATCATCCTGCTGGTGGCCGCCCTGTTCCACGGCCTCTACGGGGCGAGAACGATAATCTGTGAGATGAACATCGGCGTAGGTGTCCGCAAGTTTGTCGACGTGCTGTTCTGGCTGGTCGGCCTTTCATTGTTAATTGTCGGCACCTGGGCGGCAATCGCCTCGATGGCGATCAAGGTTTGAGGAGGGAGATAGAAATGGCAAACAAGGTTCAAGTACCCTCCGACGTGATCTTCACGATCAGGCGTTACGATCCCGACAACGATGAAGCGCCGCACTACGAAGATTACAAGGTTCATGTCGATCCCGGCATGACGGTTCTTGACGGATTGCACGTGATCCGCGAGACGCAGGATCCATCCCTGGCTTGGCGCTATTCGTGCCGCATGGGAGTCTGCGGCTCCTGCGGAATGTTGGTCAACGGCCGCGCTATGCTGGCTTGTAATAACCAGATTCTCGACATCTCCAACCGGCGCCTGCTGATCGCGCCGCTGCCCAACTTCAGCATCATCAAGGATCTGGTTCCCGACCTCGGCTTGATGTTCGACAAGCACAGGGCGTTGCATCCCTACCTGATCCGCGAGAGCGACAAGGAGGAGATGGAGAATCCGACCGGTGAGTACGAGCAGAGCGAGAAAGAACTCGTTCGCTACCTGCAATTCAGCTACTGTATCCGCTGCGGTTGCTGCATGGCTGCCTGCCCGACACTGGCGACCGACGATAGCTATCTCGGCCCGATGCCGCTGGCGCAGGGGTACCGCTGGAACGCCGACACGCGCGATGAGGGTTTCGACGATCGACGCTCGGTCGCCGGAGATACTCACGGCGCTTACCGCTGCCACTACGCGGGAGAGTGCTCCAACGTGTGCCCCAAGGGAGTCGATCCGGCGCGCGCTATCCAGCTTCTGAAGACGCAGTTGGTCAAGGATTACTTCCACCTGATGAAGAAAGGGGCTGGCTGCCAGAGCCAGAGTTCCCGCACCGGCAACGAGCGCAACCCCAAGATACCCGATCCGCCGCCGTTTACGGTCGAAAAGACTTAATCATGGGAAGGGCCGCTCAGCGGCCCTTTTGATTTGATTGCAGGCTATCCCGTCTTACAGGTGAGGCTTGTACACCATATTCAAGACTATTATCTCGCGGCTGACACGTGGCAGGCTGTGGCCTGAATGCCATCCCGATATCGTTCATATGCATCCCAAAGATCAGTTGGCGGTCAAGGGTGAACTGCTTGCCGAGACCGAGCTGAAGCGTGCCGGTTATTCAATCATAGCCAAAGGCTGGCGTTGGCACAGGTATGAGTTGGATCTTATCGCCCGTAAAGGGAACGTGGTGGCGGTTGTTGAGGTCAAGACGAGAAGGGATGACAGTTTCGGTTCCCCGCAGGAAGCCGTTCCTGTGTGGAAACAGAGGAGAATCGTGACTGCGGCACGTGCTTTCATCAGGCAGCATGGTCTTGGTGACTGCCTGATCAGATTCGACATAATGGCAATTCTTGCTCCCAGAGGACAAACACCTCAGGTCGAGCATATAACCGACGCATTTCAAGCTGGGAAGGGCTGAGTCTTCGGAAGCGGCATCAGGGTGCTGAACTCCGGTACAGTTAGATAAAACGTTTCAGCAAGGGCGCTGAAAATCCTGCAGTAATATTGATTTTCCCGGTTGAATACCGGGTGTACCTCAGTTAATCTTCTTGCGATTCGGTTATGGAACTATGAGTGGTAAAGACGACAAGATCCGCCTTACAGGTTATACCCATTGCGCCGGTTGAGCCGGCAAGATAGGTCAGGATGACCTGCAAGCGGTACTGAGGAAGCTGGATCCGGTCACGCACGACAGTGTGCTCATCGGCTACGAGACGGCTGACGATGCCGGGGTCTATCTTCTCGACGATGGTCGCTGTCTCGTACAGACGGTAGATTTCTTTACGCCGGTTGTCGACGATCCTTTCGATTACGGACAGGTTTCCGCAGCCAATTCAATCAGCGATATTTACGCCATGGGCGCCACGCCGCTCTATGCCATTTCGGTAGTATGTTTTCATGTCGGCAAGCTGGGGCATGAAACGCTGGTGCAGATCCTACTTGGGGCGCAACGCAAAGCGGCCGAGGCCGGCGTTCCGATCATAGGCGGGCATAGCATCGAAGACGAGGAGCCGAAATTCGGACTCTCCGTAACAGGGATAGTCGACAAGGACGCACTAATCCGCAACAACAACGCCCGGCCCAGCGATGTGCTTGTTCTGACCAAGCCGATCGGCAGCGGAATCACAACCACAGCGATCAAGCAAGGCAAGGCCACGTCTGAGCAGGAGCGGATGGTAGTAGAGGTGATGACAACCCTCAACCGTGACGCTGCCGAGGTGATGGTTGAGATAGGCGTACACGCCGCCACCGACATCACCGGCTACGGCCTGTTGGGTCACATGCAGGAGATGCTGGAGGCGAGCGGTGCCTCGGCGATAGTTACTGCCGGGGAAGTTCCGAAGCTGCGCGGGCTGTACGACCTGATTAAAGACCATGCAGTGCCGGGTGGCTCGATGACAAATCTCCAACATGTTGAAGAGTTTGTCGACTGGCACACGAAGATCGATGATCTGACCAAGGTGATTCTCTGCGACGCGCAGACGTCCGGCGGTTTGCTGATCTCGTGCCCGTCGGACAAAGTGGGAAAGCTGCTTAGAGCTATGAAATCGCGCGGAGTTAATGCCGCCGCCATCGGCATCGTCTTTGACGGTCCCGCCGGGGCTATCGGCGTGGTGCCCTGATCTGAACAGCAAACGAGATATTACTCGGAATCCCTCAAGGCCAAAGTGATGCGTGTTGCGCCCTTGGCTCGACGCAGCATCAACGGATCACCGGTTATCATGCCGATGATGTTAACCCGGTCGGCCGGGACCGGCTTGCGGCTGGTGCTCATTGGGGTCGGGCCGAAGAACAGGCACACGGCATGCCCGACCGGCCAGTAGGCGATTGTCCCGATCTCGACGTCGCATGTAGCGGTTTCGTCGCGGTTGCAAATGTACGGAACTTCGAAGTAGATCTCATCGCCCCAGAGCTTGAACGCGGCGGAGGCCGGCAGCAGGCCGACAATGGACTGCGCGCACTCGGTGTCGAAAAGCTCGGCGTCCAGCTCAACTTCGCCTACTGTGATCTTGACCGCGGTCCCCATTCGCCACCCCGCTATTGCACGGTGAAGGTCGTTGTTGCGTTCTTGCTGGCACTGTTATGCATCGTCAGGGTCACATCGACTGTGTAGGTGCCCGGGGTCAAATCATTCGGAATTTGATAGGGAACTGTGGAAGAACCGATCCGCCAACGCCAGGATGTTCCCGCAGCATTGGGATAGAAACCGTCATCGGTGACGTTTTTCTTTAGGATGACGTCCCCGTTTGCGTTGCGGATGTACCATTTGGCGGAAATAGTGCCGTAATAACTGCCGTAGCTGGCGTTTTTCACCACGCGGAAATAGGCATAAGCGAAGAATTCGTCACCAGCCGCGAAAGTGGTTTTCTCTTCGATATTGTCCCAGTCGCTGGAACTGGACACCAGAAGCCTGTTCAGATTGATCTTGCCCTCATCCAGTATCTTCGGTGCATCGTTGGACCTTCCGGCCGAGATGACGAGTGCATACTTTTGCTGACCGAACGCCACCCGAGTTCCTTTGATGAAGATCTTCCACTTGCCTGCCGTCGGATTCTCGACAAGCACGTACTCCACGTTATCCAGCGCGTTACGCTTGCGGACGGCGGGAGACTCAGGGTTGTTGGGATCCAGTCTGAAGGGCAGCGCCTTTTTCACTTTGCGAGCTCTCATCCAGATGTCGAGATCGTTGACCAGGACCGGACCGGCGGGATCGTGCCAGACGAGAGTGGCTCGAAGCTCTTCGGCTCCTTCCGGGACTTCAAATACAATCACCTTTTTCTTGCCGTGGGTAATCGTGTCTTCAACGATTTTACTGACAACCTCGAACGAGGCTTTCTTTGCCGGTGCGGCTGCAGCTTGCGCAGACGCTCCCAATACCTGGGCGGATAACTCGGTATCCACGATCCCGTGCCCATATAAGAAGTCGGGGCCGGGCCGCCCGAGATCGCGCGCTCCATGTATCAGCAAGGCCTTGAGCAGCGCAGAGCTGATTCTCGTCTTGAACAGTCGCTGGTACTGTTCGCAGAGTAAGGCGGAAGCTCCAGTGACAACCGGCGTCGAAGAGGATGTACCGGACATGAAATCGTATTGGTTGTCAGGTTCGGTGGAGTACAGTTGATCTCCAGGTGCCACGATATCCGGTTTCAGGCGTCCGTCATTGGTTGGGCCGGTGCTTGAAAAGCTGGTAATGACGTCGTCTTTCATCGTTGCGCCGACGACGATGCTGTTCTTGGCGTTTGCATAGGTGGGTATCGAGCTGTAGTCGGGATCGGATGGATGAAGATCGTGATGGTCTACCGTAGTGTCAGGGTAGTGCTTATGGGGGCCGAGGTAGGCGTCGTTGCGATCGTTCCCCGCCGCCCAGAGGGTTGACAGATCCTTGTCGATAATCAGGTCATCCAGGCTGAGGGCGAGCGCAGAGTAGAAGCCGAAACTGCTTGATCCCATCCAACGGTAGTAATTGTCTTCACCCTCCTCATGGTAATCCCAGCCGGCCGGGTTGCCCCAGGAATGGTTGGACAGGAAGATGCCGTACTGGTTCACGGCGGCTTCCAGCTCCGCCAGTGGGTCGCCGCTGAAATTGTAGGAATAGAGCGTCACCTTGTCGGCCATGCCCTTGGCCTTGGCATCGCCGTTGCCGGAGCCTCCGATGGTGCCCGCAACGTGAGTCGAGTGATCGGCTACACCAATGTCGGTTTCAATAATGTTGATTCGGCCGCCGAAATCTCCATGATTTCCGATCTGTCCGGAGTCCCATATACCGACTTTGATGTTTTTTCCGGTGACTTTATTATAGAGTTTCTTTTTATAGATATCCTTTGCTTTCACGCGTTCGCGAGCGATCGCATTGAACGACTTGGGCGCGGGCGGGGCGGGATCGATTATCTCGACCTCCCGCATCGCGGCTATCGCTAGCAGAGTGCCCCAGTCAGCATCAACAGTAATTATTCGCGAGAAATAATAGTCCGTTTGATCGACAGTCACTCCTGCGCTCGCGAGTGCGAGCACTGCTGTTTCGAAGCCGACACCCTCGTGGAAGCGCACGTCAATCTTGATCGTTCTTCCAGCGGCAAAAGAATCCGAGAGATATCTGTCCTCGCTGAATGCCCTGGAAATCTTCATCTCGGGGCGAAACGATACTACGGCTCTGATTCCGGGATCTGAAAGAGCGGATTTCTCCGCGGACGTGCTGATCCGGGCAAGATAGGCATGGCCTCCGACGTAGCGCGTCAGACGGATTCCACTTCTCTCAAGTCCGCCAAAATATTTCTCAGAAGGTATTTCCCGGAATTGAATGATGACGTAATCCTTGAAGCCGACGGCTTGTGCGCGTTCGCCCTCGGCGGGGGAGACGTTTACCGATCCCAGGCGGAAGCTGTACCTGTCAGGCTGGTCTTCGTCTCCGAATGTCACCTGTGGAGTCAGACTCAATACCGAAATTGTTACTATCGTCAAGAGCATGCGAAAGGGCACGGGATTCCTCCTTGGCGCATTTTTCGGAACGTTTCATTTTATCTTGATACAATCATATCACGCGTTCGCGCGCAGAGGCAGCGACAAATGAAATGCACGAGGTCAAACGCGTGAGCGAACTTCCTTGCCTGTGTGCCGCTACACGCTTATTATTTTCCGAATAATAACGGATATCTGCTGACATGTTCGATTTTTCAGAAGAGCTAAGAGCTGCGAGGGTTGCCCTTTCTTCGTTGGTTCGCGAAACACCCCCACGGATTGCCTTGATCACGGGCTCGGGCCTGGGCAAGGTGATCGACCTTTCAAGACCGGTGTCATCCATGGACTACGAGCGGATTCCCGGGCTTCCTGTTCCGGCCGTCCCTGGACATGGGCGGAGGGTGGGAGTTGCCGATTTCGGCGGCCACGAAGTGCTGTTTTTCAGCGGCAGAGCGCATCTCTACGAAGGCCATCCGGCTCAGCGATTAGGTATGGCGGTCAGGGTAGCGGCAGCCGCCGGTGTTGATACCCTCGTCACCACGTGCGCCGCCGGAGCGCTCAATCCGGGCATTCGCGCTGGAAGTATAGTTGTGATCAGGGACCACATTAACTTATCCGGCGCGAATCCTCTGATCGGCGTAAGGCCGAAAGAAAGCAGGCAGTATTTTCCCGACACATCGAAATTATATGATCCGGGGCTCGCGTCCGTCGCCCTCAAAAAAGCGGAGGAGCTTGGTCTGGATGCGGGCGAAGGGATTTACGCGTGCGTGAGCGGCCCCTCCTATGAGACACCGGCTGAGGCTCGGATGTTGGCCACCCTTGGAGCTGACGTGGTAGGCATGTCGCTTGTTCCTGAAACCCTTACCGCGGCTCAACTCGGATTACGTGTCCTGGCCCTTGCATGCGTCACCAACACCCTTGGCGACCACCAAGAAGCTGAGCTTAATCACGAAGACGTGCTCGAAAGAGCCGATGCCATGGTCGGCTCCCTGGGTAAGTTGTTTATATCGATGCTACCGGTTCTGAGCGCCTAAGGCGGAATCCGGGGTAGATTAGCCGCATAGCATGATTACTCAACAGCGGGAGCGCGCTTGCGTAATTTCGCTCTAATCAAAGGAATAAAAGACGGTTGTGTCGATAATCCATCGCAATCGACGGAATAGCGTTGCTATTTGTAACTTTACTGCCTGAATGGTGTATGCTTATATATACGAATAATTCATCGCAAAGAAGTTAGTTGCTCGGGAGGCACGAAGAGCCCCTTGTAATAACAACAGGCTGTTTACCGATGAAAAGGATACTGCATTTAGATGACGATCCGCACCATCACGAGCTTATCCTGACTCAGCTTTCACTGATATCAGATGATATCGATTTGTCCTTGGCTGCGACAGTCAGCGAAGCTTTTGCGGCGTTGGAGAGCGGGGACTTCTCCTGCCTTCTGCTTGATGATCAGAATCCGCGTGTCGACTCGAAAGGATTGATCGGAAGGCTGATGGACTCGGGCTACTCGCTGCCGGTTATTCTGTTTTGCGAGAAACTGGTAGGGGATGACTGCCAGCGGAACGGCTCCTGGGAAGATCAGGTCGTGTTACGGATCGGTTACGGGCGTTTCGAATTGCTGGCGAAGTGCATTTCCCAGCTGGACGCTGAATACTTAAGAGACCAGGGGAAGAGGCGGGACATCAAGGACGTCTTCCCTGGAGGCAGGCGGGAATTAGTCGATGCCGGAAACAAGCTGACCAAGAGGGAGCGTGAGATTCTCGAGCACATTGCCGAAGGCAAAGCGAACAAGGAGATAGCAGCCGATTTGTTTATCAGCGAGCGCACGGTTGTGAATCACGTCTATAACATGTTTACCAAGCTGGGTATCCACAGCCGCGCAGAAGCAGTGAGACTGGCGATTGCGCTAAAGCTCATCGAGAGGTCCTAGCGCCGGGTAGGTAATAGGTGCTTGCGCAGGTGCTTGATGTGGGAATCAGGTACGCGAATCTGTTTCTGTAATCGATCGTTATATTGAAATCCTTAAGCACCTCGACGCCGATAATCGTCAGCCTGTCGTCACTGACCGAACGGCAATAGTACACATCGACATTTCTCAGAAGTGTGCTGCCAAGGCTTACCTTCCGTGCCTTGGCCTTATAAGCGCGCCCGCGAAATCCAAGCAACAAGACATCGATTTTCCTATCGCTGAAATTTACTGTCAGGTGGAGATCGGCATAGGGAATGCTGGTGAGAATTGCGCCGGGGAATCCCAGGTCGAGAATTGCCGCCACCGTTTCGCCGTTGACCTTAATCGGCACCGTGAAAATATGAGTGTTGTGCGAGGGCATCGGGGAACGGCCGAAGGGGAAAGCAATTATCTCCTCATGATCGCCTAAACAATCGATCAGATGGTCCGAAAAGGGTGAGAAGCAAAGCCGCCTGGTTTTGAAATCGAAAGTGACGATGTAGTCCTTGAGTGTGCTGTATCCGATGATTCCTCGAATTCTCAATTTTAAATCTCTTGATAGAAGTTTCGTGGTGTCGGTACTGAGCACGCGAGGCCGCACGATTTGGAGGCTGCCGATGCTCAGAGTCTCCTGTTCTGTCAAAAATCCTCTGCCGTGCTTGTTTCCCAACGCTTTATAGCTTATTGAAACGTTATTTTCGCTCGGCTGACCAAACGTCCTCGAATCGAAAGCCGTGTGGCTCCAACAGTTGTCGACCAGGCATCTGTGCTCCGGATTATCGTTCATTGAAGCATGAATGAGGATGCGATTCCGAAGAAGCGTCATTGGCGCGAACATGGCGGTTGGAGGCTCGGAGGCAGGTTCGTCGTCAACAACCGCCTCAGCCATTGCGTTGAAAGTTGAAAAAGCGTAGAGAATCCCCGTTAAGGCAAACCACACCCTCATTTTGTGCTCCTGGTTTTCTGATTAATCTATGCTTTAAATCTATTTATGAATCAGTATCGATACAATGCAAGATTGTTCTCATTTTATTACTAATTAGCCATATTATTGTCTAGTAATATACTACCAGGGCTGGCAGGCAAGAGAGGTCAAGTGTATACGTATCAGTTAATTACCAGTTTCTATGGCACTCATTTTTCTAGTTATCCCTCCGGCTTCTTGCGTTGACAAATGTATACGACAAAATGTAATTTTAGGGCAGGAGTAATCCGGTATGGCTGGAAGGATATTTAAAGCGAAGTCGTTCAAGGAGGCTTTGTCGAGCATAAGCCGTGAATTGGGGCCGGACGCGGTCATCCTGTCTAGGCGGAGAATGCGCGGTGAGAACGGCGATGAATTTGTGGAAATTGAAGCTTCGCCGCGGAAGGATGTCGATGCGAGAACAGGACAGAGTGGAAGTAGTTCCGTCAGGCTCATGCGAATGCTGACCCAGGCGGTCATTCCCGTCGCGGTGCTGGCACTGTTGATATTCATTGCCGTGCTGTTGCTCGGTCCTGGCGGCGGGCAGGAAACCGGCCCGGCGGTTCCCGCCCGGATCGCCGTGCTGCCTTTCGAGAACCTGGGAGCAGAGGAAGAAGCATATTTCGCCGACGGGATCTGCGAAGAAATAACCGCAAAGTTGGCCCAAATCGACGGTCTCAGTGTGATCTCGCGAACGAGTGCTTTCCTCTACCGGAATTCTGAGAAGAAGATCAAACAGATCGGCAATGAGCTGGAAGCCGATTACATCCTCGAAGGTTCGGTGAGATGGCGGAAACTCGACGACGGGAGCGTCCAGGTACGCATCTCGCCGCAGTTGGTAAGGATATCCGACGAAGTCCACGTCTGGGCGGAGGTTTTCGAGGAAGACCTTTCGAACATATTCAAAGTGCAGGCGGACATCGCCGAGATGGTTGCCGGAGCGCTTAATATCAGGCTTGCCGGTAACAGGCGTACGGAGTTAGAGAAGGCGCCGACGGAGAACATGGATGCTTTCAATTTCTTCATGCGCGGCAAGGAATATGCGGCCTTGATGGAATGCACCTTGGCTCATGATATGTTCGAAAAAGCAGTCGAGTTGGACCCGGAATTCACCTTGGCTTGGGTTTATTTTGCTTATTCGAACTTGCAACTTTACAGCAGTGCGATCGACAAGTCCGAGGAGAGATTGATTAAGGCCAGGGAGGCGTTGGATAAGGCCGCTAAATTGGATCCAACGCTACCAGCCCTCGAATGGGCGTTAGGTTATTACAATTACTACGCGTCCAGAGATTTCGAACAAGCGGAGAAGCACTTTAAAATCGCGGAACAGAATTTCAGCGACAAGAAAGACGTCTACGTCGCCTTGGGATACATGTATCGAACGATCGAGAGATACGCTGACGCGTTGCGGTATTTTCAGAAGGCTTATGAGCTTTCTCCGCGGGAATCCAAGAGGCTCTGGGACATAGGGCATTGTTATCACCTGCTGAGGCGCTACCCGGAGGCTGAAGCAGCATTTCTGAAGGCGAAAGCGATAGCACCGGACGCGATCAGGCCGTATCAATGGCTGTACAAACTCTACATCGCCTGGCAGGGCGATATCGCTAAAGCGAGAGAAGTTTATGTCCTGGCCCGGCAGAACTTACATTCCTTCACTGCCGGCCATACATTGGAAGTGGATGCGGCCTATAAAGAATATCAATTATATCTGTTTGAACGTCGTTACCAGGAAGCGTTGACTGCACTGGATGAGTTGGTCAAGGATTACTGGAGGGGAGCATACCATGTCTTCCCTTTGAGTTCGTTGCGGGCGCAGGTTTACCTCTCGTCGGGGCAAGTTGAAGCAGCACGGGAAGCATACGAGCAGTCAAGGCGATTTCTGGAGCCCTTGATGGACGAGAGGGCACATGACGATCGTTATCATGCGGCTCTAGGAATAACATTGGCCGGGCTCTGCTTGAGGGAGGAGGCTATCGCCGCCGGACGCCACGCAGTCGAGATGCATCTGAAGGCCGGAACTTACCGCTTCAGCCGCACCCGTTTGGAAGACCTCGCTGAGATCTATGCTTTATTGGATGAGCCTGAAAAGGCGATCGATATTCTGGACGAGTTGTTGAAATCACCGGGCGAACTCTCGGTTTGGTGGCTGAAGTTGGATCCGAAGTGGGATCCACTGCGCGATCACCCGCGCTTCAAGGAGTTGCTTGCGAGGGGCGACGTGCAGATCGATCCCGAGAAATGGCGCGTGGGAAGTTAACCAGGGAAGAGGAATGGTGCCCAAGGCCGGATTCGAACCGGCACGGGTCGCCCCACCGCCCCCTCAAGACGGCGCGTCTGCCAATTCCGCCACTTGGGCACGCGGTAAGCAGCGGGAATCAGTTGTTCCCGCCGGACGAGGACTCCTCAGAGCCCTCGGAGGGTGTATTGTCAGCTCCGGGATCTTCCGAATCGCCGGATTCATCGGTGGCATCCTGGTCCGAAGCGTCATCCTGCGTAGTTTCGACTTCCTGAGCAGGCGTTGTTGATTCTTCCTCGCCTGGCTGCTGAGTGCTCTGTGTGCGCTCTGCCTCGCGCCCGACGGCCTGAACCAGCCCGCCGCCTCCACTGCCGATTAGTCCGAGCGTGTAGGAGGTGACCATAAAAAAGACGGCCGCGGCGATGGTCAGCTTGTGGATCATCTGCGTAGTTGAGCGAACGCCCATCGTTGTCTGACTTCCGCCTCCGCCGAAGGCGCCGGCCAGATCGGCTCCCTTGCCCTTCTGCAGCAGCACGATCACGATCAGTATGAAACATGCCGCCAGATGAATGACCGTAAGCAGGATTTCCATTCAAAACTCCGTTTACTCACAAAGGCTAAAGTATAGGTACGGGAAAAGCCTTTGTCCAGTCCTACTTAGTCATGATTAACGATGGCCGCGAAGCTGTCGGGATCGAGGCTGGCGCCGCCCACGAGCACTCCGTCGACATCCGGCTGAGCCATCAATTCAGAGATGTTCGAAGGTTTGGCGCTGCCGCCGTAGAGGATTCTCGCGCTGTTGCCGAGGTCGTTGCTGTAGAGCGTGCCTACCAGGCTGCGGATGTAGAGATGGGCTTCCTGTGCCTGATCCGGGGTGGCGGTGTGGCCGGTACCTATCGCCCAGACGGGTTCGTAAGCGATTACCAATTGAGCCAGGTTTCCTTCCGGGATATCCTTGAGCCCATCGGTGATCTGCGTTTCCAGGACCTCTTGGGTCTTGCCGAGCTCGCGTTGCTCGATCTTCTCTCCGACGCAGAACACGGGGATCAAGCCAGCGGCGATGGCGGCGACATTTTTTCTGTTGATCATATCATCGTCTTCTCCGAAGACGTGGCGCCGCTCGGAGTGCCCCAGTATCACTGCCGTGCATCCCAGTTCGTTGAGCATCGCTGCGGAGATCTCTCCTGTGAACGCTCCATCGGCCTCGAAGTGCATGTTCTGCGCTGCGATTATCATCCGCTCGCTTTCGTCGGCGTCGATGGCGTCGATGATGCTGGTAAACGGCGGGGCGATTAGAATATCGGCATCTGTGCGGGACTTTACCTTGGGCAGGAACTTTTCGAAAAACATGCGTGTTTCCGCACCCGTTTTGTTCATCTTCCAATTGGCTGCATAAAGAGGTTTTCTCACGGTTCACCTCTGGCATGAATGGTTAATCAAGCGCCATTATAACGACGCCTCCGTTTATTTATCATCAAGCGCCTCGATGGCGGGCAGTTTCTTCCCGGCGAGGAACTCGAGCGACGCCCCGCCGCCCGTCGAGACATGTGAGATGTTATCGCGCACGCCCGCGACATCGAGAGCCGCAACCGAATCGCCGCCGCCGACAATTGATACAGCCCCGCTTGCTGCAACTGCCTTTGCGATGTCGACGGTTCCCCTGCTGAAGGCAGGCATCTCGAACGCTCCCATCGGGCCGTTCCAGACGATGGTCCCGGCTCCGGCGATTATTCTGCTCCAGCTCTCGGAGGTCTGCGGACCGATGTCCAGGCCCATCCAGCCGGCCGGAATGCCGTCCGCGCTTACTATTCTGCTTTCGGAGTTATTGTCGAACTCACGTGCGATAACCAGATCCTGCGGCAAGAGGATTTCATGGCCGGTGTCGTGAGCCCGCTTCAGATATTGCTCGACCTGCCCGACCATATCAGCCTCGAGGAGAGAATTACCGATCTCCAATCCCCCGGCTTTTAGAAATGTGAAAGCCATGCCGCCGCCGATCAACAGCTTGTCAACCTTGGGCAGCAAGTTCTCAATGACCGGTATCTTCGTCGAGATCTTGGCGCCGCCGAGCAGGGCGAGAAACGGTCTGTCAGGGGAGGCGATGACACGGTCGAAGTACTCGATCTCCTTGTATAGAAGAAAGCCTGCAGCCCTGGGAGAGAGGAATTTGGTTACGCCGACAGTGGAAGCGTGGGCCCTGTGAGCCGTGCCGAAAGCGTCATTGACAAACACCTCAGCCGGTTGCGCGAGAGCCTTTGCGAAGGCCTCGTCGTTGTCGGTCTCGCCTGTATGGAAGCGCAGGTTCTCGAGCAGCAATACATCCCCACCCCGCAGGCCTTCCGCCAGCTTAACGACTTCTTCGCCGATGCAATCCGGAGCCATCAACACTTTCCTGCCCAGCAGCTTAGAGAGTCTTTCCGCCACCGGGCTGAGGCTCATCTCAGGGATCACTTTGCCCTTGGGACGTCCCAGGTGGCTGGCAAGAATCAGCTTCGCCTCGTGATTCAAGGCGTACTCGATTGTGGGTAGGGACGCGCGGATGCGCGTATCGTCAGTAATCTTCTGAGCGCCGTCGAGCGGGACGTTGAAATCGACCCGCATAAATACGCTTTTACCACTCAGCTCGACATCCTCGATCGACAATTTAGCAAGCATCATTCGCCTCTTCAATAGTACCTGTTCCGATCTTTATATCTTACCGATTACTCGAGGCTGTGCAAGTTGATAGCTGCCCATGCGGGTGCTATACTTCCGGCCCCTTCAGAGGGGGATAAATCGGATAGATATCACTGGAGCGCTTAAACATGTCAACAATCAAGGAAATCCAGCAAATCTGCGAGAAGGAGGGAGTGCGGTTCATCGATCTGAAATCGCTGGATCTGCCCGGCAGACTTCACCATCTGACACTTCCGGTCGAACAATTCAACGAGAGCGTCCTGGAAGAAGGCGTCGGCTTCGACGGCTCCAGTTACGGATTTGCCAAGACGGAAAGCAGCGACATGGTGCTGATTCCCGATCCCCAGACCTCGAGCTTCGATCCTTTCCGCGAATCGACAACCCTATCGATGATTTGCGGGATCCATTTGGCGGATGACCACCGCACGAGGTTTCATCAGGATGTCCGCTATATCGCCCAGAAGGCCGATGCGCTGCTCGGCAAGTTGGGGATTGCGGACGAGAGCATGTGGGCTCCCGAGTACGAATTCAACCTGTTCGAGGAAGTTCATTACCGGGTTACTCCTGAGGAATCGAGCTTTGCCATTTACAGCGCTGAGTTTTCCGCCGGCAATGCCTACCATGCCTGCAATCCGCAGGACCAGTTCGCCGATTTCCGCGACCGCGTGACCGAGCTGATGAAGGGGCAGAGTATCAATGTCCGTTACCATCATCATGAGGTCGGCGGCTACGGCCAGCAGGAGATCGAAATGACCTTCGCCCCGCTGGTGAAGACCTGCGACGACGCGGTCATGGCGCGCTATCTCATGCGTAATCAGGCGATTTCCGACGGCCTGATGATCACCTTCATGCCGAAGCCGGTTCTCGACCAGGCCGGCAACGGCTGGCACGTACATCAGTATCTGGTGCGCAACGGCGTCAATGTGTTCTATCAGCCGGGAGAATATGCAAACATCAGCAAATTAGCGCGGCACTACATCGGGGGCATCCTGTCTCACGGCAGAGCGCTCTGCGCGATTACCAATCCCAGCACCAACAGCTTCAAGCGGCTGGTGCCGGGCTTCGAGGCGCCGACGGCTTTGACCTATGGCAAGGCCAACAGGGCGGGAGCTATGCGCATACCCGCGTATGTCAGCGATCCCGCGCAGGTGAGGGTCGAATACAGGCCGCCCGATGCGGCCTCAAATCCTTACCTTTGCCTAGCGGCCATCCTGATGGCCGGAATAGACGGCATCGTCAACAAGATCGATCCTATCAAGAAAGGATTCGGTCCGTTGGACGGCGTCATTGGCGGTGAGTCGAAGGAAATCCAGACGTTACCCGACAGTTTGACGACGGCGTTGAATGCGTTGGAAGAGGATCATGAATTCCTTCTGCGCGAAAGCGTTTTCGACGAAGCGTTGATCGAGCGCTGGATCAGTTTGAAACGCGAGGAGGTCAGGCAGCACCTGCGGCATCCGCATCCATACGAGTTCGAGCAGTACTTCGAGTTCTGACCTTCAATTCAAACCAAGAGGTAACTGCCATGGCGGAAACAGGGCACGAGCGGCTTCTCGGGATTTTGACGGGGCCTGAAGAGGAGTACAAGTGCCTTCTCGGAACGGCGGGAGAAGAGGAAGCCGATGCAACCGCAGCGATAATCATGGCTGTCAATTCCGGCGAGCTGGAAACAGACGAGAAGTTCCTGGGGCGGCTACTGGATGTGGCCACGGCCTGCAAGAGCGGCAGGCTCCGCACGGTGGCTATCGGCACTCTCTGGCGGGATGATCTTAAATGGTTGGCAACGCGCATCGAAGGTGAAGAGACCGCCAAGGAGAAACTTCTGAAGATCGTGGCTGCGGACGAGCCGAAGGCGCTTGCGCCGGTATTCTGGCGCGCGGTCGCGGAGCAGGGGCCGAGATTCGCGCTGGTCGCTTTCAAGGCGGCAATGTCGACACATCCCCACGAGGCAGCCAAGCTGCTGGTGACCATCAGCCGCGCCGCGATGGCCGGACAGCTGGAGTTGAACATTCGCGACGCTGTCGACGCCTTCCTGGATTCACAGGATTCGTCGGTACGGACGACGTTCCTCTCGGCAGTCAAGCGGATGCCTGAAGTCGAGAAGCGCAAACTGATGACTCACCTCGACATGTCTCTGATGGCCGAACTCGACAAGAGCGCGATCGAGCATCGTGGTTCGGACTTCTTCTACGACGAGGATGAGGAGAAGCGCAAGCGCGACGACAAGAGCAAGGATATCTTTGACGAAGTGCGCCGCAGGCTCGAGCGGGGCGAGAAACCGCAGCTCTGAATCTTTCCGCGCTTCGCAGCTAGATAGCAGGTATTGATAATAGAATTCAGATAGAAGAGAGACCATGTCCGACAACAGTGATAATCGTGATGCGAGTGAGGATTTCAAGGGATACAAAGGCAAAGCGCTGGATGCGCTGAAGGGTTTAGGGGGTCGCGTTTGGGCCGACGTGGAGGTTGACACTGACAAGGGTGTTTTCATCGGCATCATCCTGCCGCGCGCCGAAACCGCCGACGACAAGCACATCGTCCTCAAGCTGCACAACGGCTACAACCTCGGCTTGGCGGTGGAAGGCCTCAAGGCGATCAAGGAAGTAGGTTACAAGAAAGCCGTCTACAAGATTCCCGAGAAGGAATTCCCCTACGATCCGGTCAAGCCGAATATCACCTTGCTGGGGACTGGCGGTACCATCGCCAGCCGGCTCGATTACCGCACCGGCGCAGTCATTCCCGCGTTCACCCCGGGCGAGCTTTACGGCGCCGTTCCCGAGCTGGCCGATATCTGCAACCTGCACACCCGCAAGCTCTTCGGCATCTTCAGCGAGAACATGGACATGCACGCATATGTTCCGCTGGCCGAAGCGATAGGCGAGGAGATCCGCAAGGGTGCCGACGGTATCATCATCGGCCATGGAACCGATACCATGCACCACACCGCCGCAGTGCTGAGCTTCATGGTGCCCGATCCGCCGGTGCCGATCGTCATGGTCGGCAGCCAGCGCAGCAGCGACCGGCCCAGCTCCGATGCCGCGCTCAACCTGCGCTGCGCCGCTTTCACCGCGGCCCACGTCGACATCGCCGAGGTGATGGTCTGCATGTTCGGACCCACCAGCGATTCCTACAACCTGCTGCACCGCGGCACGCGGGTGCGCAAGATGCACAGCTCGATCAGAGACACCTTCAGGACTATCGGCGACATCCCGATTGGAATAGTGACGCCCGACAGGTTCAAGCCGATCCGTAACGACTACCGGCATCGCAGGAAAGACCGGGACGTAACGGTCAAAGCGTCGTTCGACGACCGTGCTGCCATCCTCTACTACTATCCCGGGATGAGACCCGACATGGTCACCGGCCTGGTTGACGCCGGCTACAGGGGCATCGTTATCGCCGGCACAGGCCTCGGCCACGTCAACAAGCCGCTCTACGAGCCACTGCGCAAGGCGATCGAGTCGGGCGTCCACGTCTTCATGACCGTACAGACACTCTGGGGTTACACCCAGATGTACGTCTACGACACCGGCCGCGACCTGATGCACCTCGGCATTGTGCCGCTCGAGAATATGCTGCCCGAGGTGGCTTACATGAAGCTCTGCTGGGCACTGGGGCAAAGCGAAGATGCCGACAAAATCAAGAAGCTGATGCGGACGCCGGTGGCAGGGGAGATCACGCCGCGCGAGCAGCCCAACGCTTATCTGATTTTCCAGGGCGGCCTGCCGGAGATTGAGGATTTCATTCGCCAAACCATCATGTAATTGCCTTTGGACACTGGGGAGTCCGGCCTGACATGTACGCGGCGGGACTCTTGCCGCATTCGTAATCAGTTGCCATAATCAATGAAGAATCTACGGAGATATTGATGAAATCGAAATCGCGCGAGTTTCTTGATCGTCTGGCCTCGGATCATGTTTATGTCGCCGACGGCGCGATGGGCACTATGCTGTACGCCAAGGGCATCTTCATAAACCGCTGTTTTGATGAGTTGAACCTCTCGGCGCCGGAGTTGGTTAAAGAAGTCCACGAGGAGTACCTGGCGGCCGGTGCGGAAATCATCGAGACCAACACCTACGGCGCCAACCGCTTCAAGTTGAGGCCTCACGGTTTCGAAGAGAAGTTGCGCGATATTAATATCGCCTCCGCCAAACTTGCCCGCGAGGTTGCCGCCGACCGTGCGCTTGTGGCGGGTTCGCTCGGGCCGCTGGCGCCCTCTCCACTAAAAGCGATAGCCCAGAGGCGCGCCGGGGATGTTTACGAGGCTTTCCATGAACAGGTCGAGGCTCTGGTGGAAGGCGGAGTGGATTTGCTGATTATCGAGACAATCAGCGATCTGGATGAGCTGCGTTTAGCAATCAAGGCGTGCAAGGATGTTTGCGACCTGCCCGTTATCGCGAGCGTGACCCACAATGAGGATAACAAGACCGTCTTCGGTGACACGCCGGAGGAGTGCGCCGCCGGCATCGAGCAGTGGGGGGCCGACGTCGCCGGAGTAAATTGCAGCACGGGCCCCAGGGCTATGCTGGAGAGCCTTGAGAGGATGGCTGCTGTGACCAAGTTGCCGTTTGTGGCGATGCCTAACGCCGGCTCTCCGCAACTCGTTGACGGGCGCTACATCTATCTTTCCAGTCCGGAGTACATGGCGGAGTACGCCAAACGCTTCATCCAGCGCGCAGGCGTGAGCATTGTAGGCGGTTGCTGCGGGACCACGCCGGTTCATATAAGGGCAATCAGGTCTGCGGTCAGGGCGCTCAGACCCTCGAGGATCGCTGTTTCGATCGAGGCTCCCTCGCTCGAGGTTCGTCCGCCGGCGGAAGAGCCGGTCGAGACCACGAAAAAATCTCCTCTGGCAAGGAAATTGAGAAGGAAATTCGTCACCAGTGTGGAGCTGACTCCTCCACGCAGCCCGGATCCAGCGAGAGCGTTGAAGTCTGCCGCGATGCTGAAAGAATACGGTGTGGATTGCGTCAATATCCCCGATGGACCGCGGGCATCGGCGCGTATCAGCCCGATGGTGCTCGCCTGGTTGGTCGAGCGCGAGGTCGGGATGGAGACGATCCTGCACTACACCTGCCGCGACAGGAACATTCTCGGGATGCAGAGCGATCTGCAGGGCGCTCATGCGCTGGGATTGCCTAATGTTCTGGCCGTAACGGGCGATCCGCCCAAGATCGGCGACTATCCCGACGCCACGGCGGTGTTCGACATCGATTCGATCGGCCTGGTGAGGATGCTCCATCGCCTCAACTGCGGCCAGGACCTCGTCGGCAATCCGATCGGTTCGCAAACCGCCTTTCACGTCGGTGTGGGAGCCAATCCCGGTGCTATAAATATCGAAAAGGAGCTCGAACGCTACCGGCGCAAGGTCGAAGCCGGAGCGGAATTCGTACTCACTCAGCCTGTCTTCGATGTGCGCTTGCTGGAGAGTTTCCTGGCAAACACCAAGGAGTTCCGCCTTCCGACGATGGTCGGGATTCTCCCCCTGCTGAGCCACCGCAACGCCGAATTCCTGCACAACGAGGTGCCGGGAATGCAGATCCCCGACGCGGTAATGAAGCGGATGGCAAAGATCAGCGGGGACGAAGCGGCACGCCACGAGGGTATCCTGGTCGCGCGCGAGGCAGTTGCCGAGGCTCGCGAGCTCGAGGGCGTCTGCGGTGTGTATGTCATGCCCCCGTTCGGGCGCTACCCGATGGCGCTCGAAGTGCTCGAGGCGATCTGATCGGAGATCTCCGGATCAACCCTTACTAAGTTCCCGGCGCAATTCCCCAGCGGCCTCAACCATGTTTCTTAGGGACTCGGTGACCTCGGGCCAGCCGCGAGTTTTCAAACCGCAGTCGGGATTTACCCAGAGTTGATCGTGCCGAAGGACCTTTAGAGCTTTGCTCAATCGGTCTTTGATCTCCTCTTTTGGAGGAATCCTCGGGCTGTGGATATCGTAAACGCCGGGTCCGATCTCGTTGGGGTAATCGAATCTGACAAAGGCGTCCAGCAGCTCCATGTTGGAACGTGACGCCTCGATCGAGATGGCGTCGGCATCGAGGGCGGCAATCGGTTTGATGAATTCGTTGAACTCCGAATAGCACATGTGTGTGTGAATCTGGGTTCGATCGTCCACCACGGAAGAGGCGATGCGGAAGGCGTTCACGGCCCACTGGAGGTACTCATCCCGCTCGTCGCGGCGAAGCGGCAGGCCTTCCCGGAAGGCCGGCTCGTCGATCTGAATTATCTTTATGCCTGCTTTTTCCAGATCGGCGACTTCGTCGCGGATGGCCAGGGCGATCTGGTAGGCGGTGTCGCGGCGTGGCTGATCGTCGCGAACGAACGACCATTGCAGGATCGTTACCGGCCCTGTGAGCATACCCTTCATCGGCTTGTCGGTCAGAGACTGCGCATAACTGATCCAATCGACAGTCATCGCTTTGGGTCTATGGACATCGCCGTAGATTACCGGCGGCTTGACGTAACGCGAGCCGTAGCTCTGGACCCAGCCGAGTTTGGTGAAGGCGACGCCTTCCATCTGCTCGCCGAAGTACTCGACCATGTCCATGCGCTCGAATTCGCCGTGGACCAGAACGTCGAGCCCGGTTTCTTCCTGGAATCTGACCGTTTGTTCGATCTGCTCCTTCAGGAAGGACTCATAATCGGCTGCTGTGAGCTTGCCCTTGCGAAAGTCCGCGCGCGCTTGCCTCACCTCGGCGGTTTGCGGGTACGATCCAATCGTGGTGGAGGGCAAGAGCGGCAAATCGATGTTTTGCTTCTGAGCCTTGCTGCGCACCACGAAGGGGCTTTTACGGCGCATCATTTCTTCACTAATCGAAGACATGCGCCGCCTTACCTGCTCATTGTGCGTGCGGCTCGAGGTGGCCCTGTTTTCCTGAAAGTTGTGGTTGTCTTTGAGATGGTCTGAGATGAACGGCCTGCCCTCGTTGATTGCCCTCGTCAGGATAGTAATCTCTTGGAGCTTCTGCTTGGAGAACGCCATCCAGCCCTTGAGCTCGGCATCCAGCTCCGTTTCCATATCGAGGTCGATGGGGCAGTGCAGCAGCGAGCATGACGGCGCGATCATCACCCTTTCATTGCCGAGAGCGTTTGCGGCCGTCTCAACGGTCGCGAGAGCGGCTTCAAGATCGGCGCGCCAGACGTTCCTGCCGTCGATCACACCCAAAGAAAGACTCATCTTTTCCGGCAAGTAAGTGAGCATTTCCGCGAGCTGATCGGGACCTCGAACAAGGTCCAGATGCAGTGCGTCGATGGGTAAGGAGAGCGCCAGGTCAGCGTTGGGTTTGAAATCAGCGAAATAGGCAGTCAACAGGATCTTGGAATCGCCCGCCGCTGAATTCAGCCTGTCGAACGCTGAGCGGTAGGCGTCGCCGGCCTCGTGGGGCAGCTCGAGCGCAAGCATCGGCTCATCGATTTGTATCCATTCGGCCCCGGCTTCGGCAAGCTTAGTAATAACCTCCTCATACACCGGGAGAAGATTATCGAGGAGATCAAGGGGAGAAAAATCAGCCTCAACGGCCTTCCCCAGCATCAGGAATGATATGAGGCCAAGCAGAACCGGCCGCGTGAGGATGCCCAGCTCGCGCGCTTCCGTGAAGTCCACAAGGGGCTTCGGCGAAGATAGGGCGAATTGCTGATCGGGCTCGAATTCCGGGACGATGTAGTGATAATTGGTGTCGAACCACTTTGTCATCTCCATCGCCGGGATTTCCGCTGTCCCGCGCGCCATGGCGAAATAGGTGTCGGTGTCGACCTCTCCGCCGTTCCAGCCGTACCTTGACGGAACCGCGCCGACGGTCGCGATGGTGTCGAGAACGTGATCGTAGAGGGAAAAGTCATTGCTTGGGATGTGATCGATGCCGATCTGCTTCTGCAGGTGCCAATTGCCGCGGCGGATCTCCGAGGCCGTGGCTTTCATTTGGTTAAGATCTATTCTACCCGACCAGTAACGCTCGACGGCGCGTTTGAGTTCACGCTTGAGCCCGATCCTGGGGAATCCAAGGTTGGTTGCCAATGCCATGTTGAGTTGCCCTCCGGTTCATAAGTGGAAGTGATTTGATCATAATTTCAGAAACGATGAAAGAGAAAATATACCACAGAATCAGATACTTACAGCATTTGCGGCTTTACAAGAAGTTCTCCCTGACAAGAGATATTTAGACGTTGAACCTGAAAAACCTGCGAAGTTGGAAGCCCGGATTTAATTATCTTTCGAATCATTAAGGCTTATGCTTATTTCCTCTAAGATTTGGATTTTGGCATATAGATGGATTTTTTATCCTTCAGCGATCGAGGATGCAGTCGGCTGTACCTGACCTTGACGCTCTCGCCGGGCCGCCTCTATACTCCGCTGAATGCATGAAGCGGCCAATTACCGATTGAAAATCCAGTACGATGGTCGGCCTTTCTGCGGCTGGCAGCGCCAACCTAACGCAATGTCCGTTCAGCAGTGCATCGAGGAAGCCTGCGAGCGGATCTCCGGCGAGAAAATCAGTGTTCACGGAGCAGGTAGAACGGACGCGGGAGTGCATGCGTTGGGGCAGGTTGCCAACGTGCTTCTGCCGACATCGATGACAAGAAGTGAATTACGGAGAGCTTTGAACTCTCTGCTGCCCGCCGAGATAAAAATAGCATCGGTGCAAAAAGCCGCTGACGAATTCCATGCCCGGAAAAGCGCGAAGGAGAAAACCTACCGGTATCTCCTGCTTACGAGCCGCGATAGAAGCCCCTTCGCTCCTTGGTATGCTTCGTGGTTGCCGCATCGTTTGGAAGCGGATAGGATGCGTGAAGCCGCCGTTTCCCTCATAGGGAAACACGATTTTCGCTCTTTCATGGCAACCGGCAGCTCTGTAAAAACAACAGTGCGTGAGATCCGGCGATTCGAGATAAGGACGGGCGGGGCCATGATCAGTTTCACCGTGTCGGCAGACGGCTTTCTCCGACACATGGTGCGCATTATGGTCGGAACCCTTATCAGAGTGGGGAGAAGAAAGTTCGATCCATCGAAGGTTGCCGACATTCTTAAAGGGAATGACCGCAAGCTTGCAGGTCCTACCGCCCCGCCGGAGGGGCTTACCCTGGTGCGGGTTGTTTACTGAGAATTAATTGATGAAGTTCGATTTTCCAGACGCTGAGGTGAAGGCGGGCAGTTACGAGGCCGGCTTGCTCGAACGCCTTGACCCTGAAAAGCTTCCCAAACATGTCGCTGTGATCATGGACGGCAACGGTCGCTGGGCGGCACGTCGGCGTCTTCCGAGGATTGAGGGACACAGGCGCGGAGCCACCTCGGTGCGCAAGATAGTCGAAGACTGCCGGCGGCTGGGAATCGGTGTTCTCACTATCTATGCCTTCTCTGTGGAGAACTGGAAGAGACCGCAGAAGGAGATAGACGCCCTGATGGGTATGCTCAGCGAATTTGTCCGCAAAGAGGTCAAGACGCTGGTCAAGAATGGTATACGGTTCAGGCCTTTCGGGCGTTGGCGCGCGTTGCCTTCGCGAACTGTCGCCGATCTCGAGTGGGCAGTGGAAGAGACCACGGATTGCGACAAGATGATCTTCCAGGTGGCTCTAAACTACGGCGGAAGGACCGAGATCGTAGATGCGTGCCGACAGGTGGCGGAAGATTGTCTTCTCGGGAACCTAAATTCAGAGGAAATAAATGAAGAGACGATAAGGCAGCGTCTCTACAGCCCGAATGTTCCCGATCCTGATTTGTTGATACGCACATCGGGAGAGATGCGGGTAAGCAACTTTCTCCTGTGGGAGATAGCATACGCTGAGCTTTATATAACAGAGATCCACTGGCCTGATTTCCGATTGAGGCACTTATTGGAGGCACTGGTCGATTTTCAAAGGCGGGAGCGCCGGTTCGGCGGCCTTGGTGGGGAGGGGAAATGATAAGGATTATAACTTCGCTGGTCCTGGCCGCGCTGATAATTGCGGCGTTGTTCTTCGATCCCTTCTGGTGGCTTGTGTTTGTGACCTTTTTCTCCGTGGGTGCCGGGATCGAATTCTCCAATGTACTCTACAAAGGCAAACTGATCGCGCTGAGAATTCTCGTCGTCGGCTCCTGCTTTGCGTTTCCGGTCAACGCTTATCTTGGGCTCAACGGCTTGCCTTCACTGCCCGACACTCTGCTGGTGGCTTTCCTGTTTGTCTTCGCGCCGATCCTCTTCATCTTCAACAAAGGGTCGATTGAAGATTTTCATACGAGCGTGCCGATGGCGGTGTTCGGATCGCTGTGGATCGGTTATCTGCTTAGTTTTTTAATTCATGTCAGATATCTGAGGCTTGACGGCTATCTCTACGGCATCAGAGCGATTTTATTCTTCGTCATCGTTGTCACCAGCTCCGATATTTTCGCGTATTACATGGGCAAGGCATTCGGGAAAAACAAGATGTCGCCGCTTTACTCGCCCAACAAAACGTGGGAAGGCGTGATCGGCGGATTCCTGGGCGGTTTGGGGGGGGCGTATTTATGCCTTTTCAATTTTGCCGGATTGATAACTCCACTTCACGCGGGAATCATCGCAGTCATTATAGTGTTCTTTGGCATGCTGGGTGACCTGACCGAGTCGGTCTTCAAACGCAGCTGTGAAGTCAAGGATGCCGGCGGGTTCCTGCCGGGTCACGGTGGAATACTCGACAGGATGGACAGCGTCCTGCTCGCCGCCCCGGCGTTTTACTGGTATATCTACTTCGTTCTGGTCAAGTGAGAAAGATCGCCATTCTGGGTTCTACTGGTTCGATAGGGCGTTCGACTCTTGTCGTTGCCGACCGCTTTCCCGAAAAAATAGAGGTAGTCGGATTAGCCGGCGGGCGAAACTTGGAGACTCTCAGTCGGCAGGTCCTCCGCCATCGTCCCAGGATGGTTGTGATTGGCGACGGCGAGCCAAGCGATGATCTACTCCGGGCGTGCAAGGAATCCGGGAGCCGCCTGGCTAAGGGGAGCGATGGGCTCGCTGAACTTGCATCTGAGGACGATATCGATACCGTAGTTTCCGCAATCGTCGGTGCCGTGGGGCTGGAGCCTACTCTCACAGCCGTTCAAGCCGGGAAGCGTATAGCTTTGGCTAATAAGGAAGTCCTGGTAATGGCCGGCGAGTTAGTGATGAAAGCCGCCCGTGAACACGGGGCGGAAATACTTCCCGTCGACAGCGAGCATAACGCCATATTCCAGTGTCTCGAGGGCAACTCACGGGACAGCCTGAAGCAGATTCTTCTTTGCGCAACAGGCGGGCCGCTGTGGACCAGAGACCGTGAGGAATTCGCAAGCGTTTCCGTGGAAGAGGCATTGAATCACCCGCGCTGGAACATGGGTCGCAAGGTCAGCATCGATTCGGCTACGATGATGAATAAAGGCCTGGAGATGATTGAGGCGCGCTGGCTGTTCGACTTGAGGCCGGAGCAGATCCGCGTTCTGGTTCACCCGCAGGCAATAGTGCACTCCCTGGTCGAATATGTCGATGGCTCGGTGATTGCTGAATTAAGCCGGGCTGATATGGAAATCCCGATACAGTATTGCCTCAGTTATCCGGACCGCTGGGCCGAAGAGCAGAAACATCTCGATCTCACGACGGTATCACCACTGGAGTTCTTTGATCCCGATGTCAAAAAATTCCCCGCGCTTGGTCTTGCGCGCGCCGCGCTGGAGGCTGGCGGCGGGGTGCCGGTTGTTCTAAACGCAGCCGATGAGGTTGCCGTGGAGGCATTTCTTTCGGGAGAGATAGGATTCACTGATATAATGGATGTGGTGTCAGAGGTATTGCAGAAGAACATGCATGAATTCAGTGGTAGCCTGGAGAGTATTCTGGTTATCGATCAATGGGCCAGGGCTGCTGCTGAGGATGTTTTGGTAAAATTCAGGGAAAGATGAATCAAATCGAGGCCGGTATCGTATTAAATACGACTGGAAGAGGAAGTTAAGATTTTGGAAATACTGTCATCCATAGTTGCTTTTCTCTTTGTTATCTTCGTCATGATCCTCGTGCACGAGTTTGGACATTTCATCGCGGCGAGGATCGTTGGTGTGAAAGTAGAATCGTTTTCCATCGGTTTCGGCCCCGTTCTGCTCAGATGGCGCGGGAAAGAGACAGAATATCGTTTGAGCGCGCTGCCTCTCGGCGGCTACGTCAAGATGCTCTCCGAGAATCCGGATGAGGGAGTTACGGGAGATCCGGCGGAGTTCATGTCACGGACACGCCTGGAGCGCGTATTCATCCTGGTAATGGGACCGGCGCTGAACATTTTGTTGGCATATCTGATGTGGACGGGCATCCTGATGCTTGGTGAGCAGAAGCAGGAGTGGCTGGTTAAGCCCCCCAGCGCGGATTACGTTCAGCCCGGGGGACCGGCCGATCTGGCGGGAATCAGGCAAGGCGACAGGATCCTCTCCGTCAACGGCCGTCAGATGGCGACGTGGGAGGATCTGTTCTACGTCATAGCAACGACACCACGCGAAGAGATGTCGATAACTACTGAGCGAAACGGCGAAAACCTGGAGTTCCAGGTTATGCCTGTCGAGGATCCGCTACGCGGCTCGGGAAGTATCGGCGTCGCCCCGGGATTCCCAGCGACGATATCGGGGATGTTGGAGGGCGGTCCTGCTGAACAGGCCGGGCTTCGCGAGGGCGACGAGGTGTTGGCGATCGACGGCAGAAAGGTCTCCAGTTTCAACGGGATCGTCGATGCCGTGATATCTCGCTCCCACAGCGTTGACACCCTGAGAGCGGTCGGCGATGTGTGGCCTGCTTTGAGCGGCTTCAAATCACTGCTGAAGATGAGTGGCGCCCTGGACCTGGAATTCGAGTATCGCCGTGACGGCGAGGTGGCGACAGCCGGCATGACGCCTGTGTACGATCCTGAACTCGGCTATCGAAAAGTGGGCATAGCCCAGCCTCCGATGCCTGTAATCACGGTCAGCATAGGCCCGCTCGAGGCGGTGGCCGGTGGCTTTGACCGCGTGGTTACCAATACCGTCCGGCTATATGATGTGGTGGCCAAGCTGGTAACCGGGCGGCTCAGCACAAGGGCTATCTCGGGTCCGGTGGACATCGCGGATATCAGCGGCAGGGCGGCCGGGCAGGGTATCATTCCCCTTCTCAACCTGATGGCTTTTATCAGCCTTAATCTAGGGATTATCAATTTGTTGCCGCTGCCGGTGCTTGACGGCGGAAGCATCCTAATCTTCACCATTGAGGGCATCACGCGTCGCGAGATCAGCGTTACAGCGAAGGAATGGATCATGCGTATCGGTGTCTTCCTGCTGTTGCTGATTATGGCTCTGGTGCTCTTCCAGGATATCGACAAGCTGATCATGAGGATGGGCTGAGCATGCCCCCGCGCGTGGAATTCGCACGCCGTAAGACCCGTTCAGTATGCGTCGGAAACCTGAAAATCGGCGATGGTGCGCCCATTAGCATCCAGTCGATGACAAAAACCGATACGCGCGATATCGATTCGACTTTGCACCAGATAGACGCGTTAGTTAGTGCCGGTTGCGAGCTGGTGCGGTGCGCCGTGCCCGACAAAGACGCGGCTGAATCGTTACGGGAGATCGTTGTGGGTTCCAAGATTCCTGTTGTTGCCGACATCCATTTCGATCCCGGGCTGGCATTGGCTTCATTAAAAGCCGGCGTTGCCAAGCTGAGAATAAACCCTGGCACGATCGGGGATCGGAAAAAGGTGGAGAGGCTGGTTCGCGAGGCAAAGGAGCGAGGCGTTCCGATCAGAATCGGTGTTAATGCCGGCAGCCTCGAACGCGAATATCTTCAAAGGGATGGTTGGCCGTCGCCCGAGGGTATGGTGGACTCGGCCCTGGGTCATATAAGACTACTGGAGGGTTGGGGCTTCCACGACATTATCGTATCCCTCAAGGCGTCGGATGTTCCGCGCACGGTGGCTGCCTACAGGCTCCTGGCCGCGCAGTGTGATTATCCCTTCCATCTCGGCATCACCGAGGCCGGGGCTGGCGAAAATGCCGCCGTCAAATCGGCTGCCGGGATCGGCATCCTGCTGGCCGAAGGCATCGGCGATACTATCCGAGTTTCGTTGACCGAAGATCCTATCCGCGAGGTCGAGGTTGGATGGTCGATACTCAAGAGTCTTGGACTTCGGAAAAAGGGGCCGGAATTCATCTCCTGCCCGACATGCGGACGTTGCGAAGTTGATTTAACTGCGATAGCCGCCGAGGTGGAGCGACGCCTGAAAGACATCGATGCCCCGATCACAATCGCAGTCATGGGCTGCGCGGTGAACGGTCCGGGTGAGGCTCGCGAGGCGGATGTAGGTTTCGCGGCGGGTAAAGATCGGGGGGCGATATTCAGGAGGGGGGAACTCCTGAGGACCGTTTCCGAAGAGAGCGCCGTCGATGAGTTGGTTGCCGAAGCCCGCAAACTCGTTGATGACGGGAACTAGTTGCAGTGACAAAATCCCAATACAACAAATAACGCCTGCACTTAAGTACTACACGAGGCGAGTAACGTCTCCCCGGCGAAATACACGAGCACAATAAACATCCCAGACAGAGCAGAGCCGCCTACTCCGGATTGTTCCCTATTATCGCCGGTCTACCTGAACATCGTCAGCAGCTATACCGAATGAAGCTCGCGAAGCTACGTGATGTAGTAGCAAGCAGGAGCGCCTATTTGATTTCAAGGCAGTATTTGATATTATTGGTTGATTATTCAATATGCACTACGCTCTTGGAGCAATGCATTCTCTGAGAATGGGGCGAAGAGGTTTGTACGGGGTGGAGGAGTGGCTGAAAGGAAGAACAAAAAAAGGGAAAGTGTGAATGCCCCTGGCATCAGGTTGCTGCTGGTAGACGATGAGCCGGAAGAACTGGAATTAACCAGGAGCGGCCTGGAGAAACTCAACGACTCCCTCGAGATCACCACCTGCAGCTCTCCCGAAAAGGCGCTGGGTCTCATCAAAACCGGCGATTTCCACTGTGTTCTTGCCGACTATCAGATGCCGGTTATCAACGGGATTGAACTGGTGGAGCGTATACGTGCCGACGGCAATGAAATCCCGTGCGTGCTGTTGACGGGCCGCGGTGGTGAAGCAATTGCGGCGGAAGCCTTCAGGGCAGGCGTTGACGATTATTACTCCAAGGATCCGGAAAGCAATGATTTCCCACGGATACTGAACGGCATCAGGCGGGCGATAGGAGTAAGCAAGCGGCGGCGTGAGCTGGAAGAAACACTCAGGCAGACGGAAGCTCGCTATCGATCCCTGGTGGAAACTGTTGAAGAGGGTATCTGTATCATCGATCCGGATGAAAACTTCGTGCTGGCAAATCCCGCAGCCGAAAAGATATTCGGTTCTTCCAAGGACTCTCTTATCGGAAGAAACTTAAAGGAGTTTTCCTCCCCGGCACAGTACAAGGAATTCGGGCGCCACACTCGGTTAAGGGCAAAGGGGCAAACCGGTCACTACGAAGCTGAGATCATCCAGCCAAGCGGGGATAAAAGGACATTGTTGATTACGGCAACGCCCATCCTCAACGGTGAGGGCCGCCTGGAGTCTATCTTTGCTGTTCTACACGATATCACCGATCGTAAGGAAACCGAGGAGGCTCTTAAGATTTTAGAGGAGCGCTACCGCCTTATCTCGGAGCTCACCTCGGATTATGCCTATTCGTTAGATGTTCTGTCGAGCGATACGCTGATACCGGAATGGGTCGTAGGAGCATTCGAACAGATAACGGGTTTCACTGAAAAAGAGCTGGCTAGCCCAAACGGCTGGAAGCAGCTAATCCATCCTGATGACAGAGGCACTGTGGTTGGTAGGTTAGGGAATTTATTGGCAGGCGAGAGTGATTGCCTCGAATTCAGGATTGTTACCAAAAATGGCGACGTCAAGTGGCTTCAGGACTGTGGGAGGCCGGTGTTCGATGCAGAAGGTGTTAACGTGGTGAGTCTTGTAGGTGCTGCGTGCGATATAACAGAGAAGAAGCGCGCAGAAAAAGAATTGCATAAGGCACATGAGGAGATGGAGGCCAGTGTAGAAGAGCGGACAGCAGAGCTTAAAAAGGCGGTCGTCGCATTACAACAGGAGGTTTGGGAGCGCAAACGCATAGAGCTGAAATTGCGGGAGAGTGAAGAGAGATTCAGATCAATCTTCGATAACGCAACAATCGGTTTGTATCGAACAACCCCGGATGCTCAGATCCTGATGGCCAATCCCACCTTGATGCGCATGCTGGGTTATGACTCTTTCGAAGAGCTGGGCAAAAGGAATCTGGAAGAGGAAGGATTTGAGCCGGGCTATCCTAGGGAAGTTTTCAAAGAAAAGGTCGAGAAAGAGGGCAAGGTGACAGGCCTCGAGGCGGAATGGACCAGACGCGATGGCTCATCGCTTCACATAAGAGAAAGTGCCAGCGTGGTAAGGGACAATGAGGGCAATGTCCTTTATTACGAAGGTACTGTGGAAGACATCACTGAACAGAGACGGGCCGAGAAACTGACCGAAATTCAAAGAGATCTCGGAGTTACACTCAGCACGGCCACAGATGTTAGGCAGACATTCGACATGGCTCTTGATGCAGCATTGAGGATAGATGAGATCGAGGCTGCGGGAGTTTATATTGCCGATGGAAAATCGGGAGAACCCTCATTGGTGACTGTTATCGGAAAAGAGACCGGATTTGCCAACGTGAAGGAGGTTTTTCGTAAAAGTAGACAGGAACATGATGTTTTTTCGAGCGGAGCCCCATCATATTACGACGCGCGGATTGAATCGCCTTGCAGTGAAGAGGACTCTCTCGGATCGATGGCCGTTATCCCCGTGCTTGTGGAGGGCGATGTAGTAGCTGCAATCAAGGTAATCTCTGCCAAAGAGTCGGATATTCCAGAGACCGCATGTGGAGCGCTGGAGTCGATTGCCTCAAAGGTCGGTGGAGTGATGGCACGTTTGGAAGCTGAAAGAGCTCTTCGCGAGAGCGAGGAGAAATACCGTAGTATTGTCGAAACAGCCGGGGAAGGGATTTGGATCATCGATATTGGATATGTAACGCAATTCGTAAATCCCAGAATGGCTGAAATGCTCGGCTATTCTCCGCAAGAGATGATTGGAAGACACATTTTCGAATTTATGGACAAAGAGTTTCATAAGGAAGCAGAACGATATATACGAGGGACGGGCCAGGGTGGAAAGGTCCAGGTTGATTTCAAACTGAGGCGAAAAGACGGCTCGGAATTCTGGACGATTGTCTCCGGCAATTCCTTCTTCGATGAGAATGGTGATTTTACGGGCGGCTTGGGGATGATGACCGACATCACCGAGCGTAAAAAGGCGGAAACGGAGCTAAGAGCATATCAAGAGAAGCTAAGATCACTTGCTTCTGAGTTAACTATCGTAGCAGAGCGTGAGAGACGTAAAATCGCTGTCAGTCTTCACGATCGCGTCGGACACGCGCTTGACCTGGCAAAATTCAAGGTTTTCTCAATTTATGAAGAGTGTAACGACAAGCGTTGTTCTGAGGTCTTGGAGGACATTATCAACGCCATGAATACGGCACTTAAAGAGACTCGTTCTCTGACAATTGAGATAAGCCCGCCTTCCCTGCATGAATTTGGATTGGTAGCAGCGGCTGAAAGTTTGGTGAAACAGTTCAATGATCAATATGGTTTGAAAGTGGAGTTCGAATCATCAGCCGAAAGGTTCCCGCTAAGCGAAACGGTTTCAATCGTGCTCTATCGCTCACTGAGGGAGCTGTTAGTCAACGTGGTAAAACATGCCCGTGCAAGTAAGTGCCGCGTGGTGATGAGCTCTAAGAAAGGCGAAATTTCCGTGAGGGTCAGTGATGACGGCTTGGGTTTAACCCCCCGACGAGGCAGACATTTCGAGAGTGACACGAAGGGCTTCGGCCTTTTCAGCATCAAGGAACACATAGAGTCGATGGGAGGAGAAATATTGATTGAGTCGAAGCCCAAACAGGGGACAAACGTCGTAATGGTTGTGCCGTTCGGCGATCAATAAGGTTATGGGAATCATGAGCAAAACTATAGTTTTGGCTGACGATCACAGGCTGATGCGTCAAGGCCTACGGGCGATGTTGAACGACCGCGCCGATTTTGAAGTTGTCGGCGAAGTTGGAGACGGAAGAGCGGCCGTGAAGATGGCTCGGGAGTTGAAACCGGACGTGATAATCATGGACATCGCAATGAACGAGCTCAATGGGATCGATGCCGCAAGGCAAATCGCTTCGGAGTCGCCTGCCACCAAGGTTCTGGCGCTTTCGCGCCACTCTGAGAGGCGATTTGTTGCAGAGATGCTTGCCGCAGGCGCGTCCGGTTATATTCTCAAGGATTCTGCCATCGAGGAGTTGATTGAGGCGTTAAATGTCGTCATTGGAGGGAAAACATATTTGTCGCCTGAAATAATGGATGTTGTAATTGATGATTACGTCGATCGGCTGACAAGAAACAGAACTTCTAAGATTTCAAAGTTGACTCCGCGTGAGAGGGAGATACTGCAATTGATAGCCGAAGGAAAAAGTACCAGGGAAATTGCTGAGTCTTTGCGTGTCAGCGTTAAAACAGTCGCGACGCATAGACATCAGGTCCTGGAGAAACTTAGCGTCAGAAGTATTGCTGAACTGACGAAGTTTGCTGTCCGAGAAGGCCTAACAAATCTGTAACGAATTTGATACTATTTGTCAGCATATAATGAGCTATAATGCTATATAAGACTTTTTCCTAGTATTTTGTAAGAGTTTTTCCTAGGGTAATTTCCAAGTCGCTCCGATAGACAAGAATGGATTCTATGTTACATATTATTACATAGGTGCTGTTTAGCTGGGTGAATTACTAAAAGAAGTGTAGGCTGTTGTTGCAGTGGGGCGAGTGGGCGCTGGAGAAACAACAACAAGATAGGGGGGCGAACCAGAGTCGCTATCGAGCTGTTGGGATTCGCTGGGGGATCAAGCCTCACATCAGATCATCACCTGTTAACGCTGCATTGTGCCCGGAAGGAGATTCAGGGTAGACCCTGAAAGATGGGAAATGCCGTTTGTCGATATTCCTTCGCTTACAAAGGAGAGCAATGATTTTTGATTCAATGGAAAGGAGTGCCAAGGGGGAGAATTTAACTTAGTCGGTGGTGATATTGAAGACCCGATCGCCACCCGAGTTATGCGGAGTCGGGGTATGAGCACTCGTACGGCAGTGAAAAACAAAATACTGTTTGCTGTTAGTGAGCCGGAGATCAGCTCGACAATTAAAAGAGCGCTTGGTACTGATAGCCAGGTGGATATCCTGGAGTGTCACGATGGGGATGAGATTATCAGTGCCGCGATTGAAAAGCGGCTGGATTTAATCATTCTCGACCTCGAAATGACTGCAATAGGCTGCAGGAAACTGATTACCCGGATCAAGCGAGAGTTTCCCGAAGTCCAAGTAATAGTAATTACGGGGAAAAAGATGGTTGAAGAGGCTGTGAAATGTCTGCGTCTGGGGGCTTTCGATTATTTGATCAAGCCGATTGAGGAGAGGCGATTTATTTCCACGGTTGGCAAAGCGCTCGAAGCGGAAGAGATGCGCAGAGAGATCCTGCATCTAAAGGAACGAGTTCTCAAGCGCGAGCTTTCGCATCCCGAAGCTTTCTCTGAAATAATCACGAACAACATTAAAATGAAGGCCATATTCCAGTACATAGAGGCATTTGCAACGACAGCTTATCCTGTTGTTGTCACCGGCGAGACCGGAGTTGGCAAGGAACTGATAGCGCAGGCCATACATAGAGTCAGCGGCCGCGAGGGGGAATTCGTTGCGGTGAACGTTGCAGGCCTCGATGACAACATGTTTGCCGATACTCTGTTCGGCCACAAGGTAGGAGCGTTCACGGGGGCCGAAGGATTACGCAAGGGAATGATTGAGAAAGCCGCTGGCGGAACGCTTTTCCTGGATGAGATCGGCGATCTTGGGCCGACATCTCAGATTAAGCTGCTGAGGTTGCTGCAAGAGAAGGAATACTATCCGCTTGGCGCCGACGAACCCAAGCGGACAGACGCCCGGATAATTGTGGCAACGAATCGGGATATGACCGCTGCTCAGGAGGAGGGAAGATTTCGGAAGGACCTCTATTACAGGCTCCGATCCCACCACGTTTATATTCCGCCTTTACGGGAAAGGATGGACGACCTGCCTTTGCTGCTCGACTATTTTCTGGGTAAAACGGCAAGAGAAGTCGGTAAGCGAAAGCCCACTCCTCCGCCGGCATTGCTGACATTGCTGGTAAACTACCATTTCCCAGGGAATATACGGGAGCTGGAAGTGATGATCAGAGACGCAGTGGCAAGCCACAGCTCCGGGGTTCTATCGATGGCGATCTTTAAGGATGCTGTCGGTGAGATGTTCAAACGGGGAACGAAGAAAGAAGATAATGCCGCCTCGTTATCAGAAGGCGGTATATTGTCGCAATTCGAGAAGCTGCCGACGATGCTGCAGTTGGGTGATTTATTGATCGTGGAAGCTCTGAGGAGAAGCGATGGAAATCAATCCATCGCATCCCGGCTGATTGGAGTATCGAGGCAAACACTGAATAGGCGTCTCAAGAAAATCAAATAGGATACTCGGAAATTTCGGTTTGATAAAAACGTTTCCATAATTCTATCGAAATCACTACGCCTTTACCTGGAATCTCATGCCGGAGAAAAAAATCCCCGGCGGCGAATTCTGCCGCCGGGGTGGGTTTAGGGGGAGTGGGGAACTTAATCAAAATCGAAATCACCTATGTGATAACGTGCGATTGATTGCCCGTTTCATGCTCCCGAAACTGGTTGCAGGATAATCCTGCATATATATAAGCAAGTTACATGCCTAAAATGATAATGCTTAATATTCTATGTAAACAAAAGGATATTAAAGAAAATGAACAGGCCACGCTGGAAAGAAGGCTTGTAGCGATATTTGACAGGTAATCGTGAGGTAAAGTGGAACCGCTTTGATATCAGAGGATTAACGCTATGACACCATATTTAACAGTTACCAATGATTGACAGGAGAGCATTTGGTTATAGAACAGCCATATCATGTATGATTTTGGCCGGCATGCTAAATCTAAGCTGCCAGGCAAATACAAAGCAGAGAGTGTTCATAGTGCTGCTGCAGACACTATGGACATAAACTGCTCAGATGAAAATGGTTTGACAATGTGATCAGAACTGAACTTTGAACTGAAGCTTTCCAGGTATTTCACTTCTCCTTGTTCGAAAATAACCAGCAGAGGAATATTGATATCCCTGATGAGCAATTCAGCCAACATTTCAACTTTTGAGATTTCCAGCGGGGGATAGTCCATGATGATCAGATTGATATCATCGCCCGAATTCAGAGCCAGAGAAATCCGATCGAGAGCCTGAAAACCATCCTGTGTGAATACAAGCTTACCGCCCTCGGTACCGATTTCTTCCGCAATGTTAACCATGGCTTCGTTTTTAAAGCCCACGAACAGGATTTCTTTTCCCCGCAACCTCCCATTTATCTTGGTATCGCCCATGATGTTTCCTTTCACCTGAGTGCACGTCGGCGTGGCGGGAGATGTAATGGCAAGAGTCGTGCCATGGCTAGGATTCAGATAAGTTACTGATTAGGAAGTAGTTACGGTACAGCACGGGAAATGTGATAGTGTGGCCAATTTTGACGGCTACGTGAGTGTAAGAACGAAATGTCCTTTATTATGAATACGTTAGAGTGCTCGCAGGTATTTAATAGGGTTAAATCCTTTAACACTGTTGCGAGTGAGGATTATTTGTACAGCAGGACTAAACCATAAGAGATCAGCGTAAAAAAATATGACGACGAAAGTGATAGTAGGAGGAGATGCAACACATGAGCAGTAGGTCATATCCGCAACTGCCGGTTTTAATTGTCGATGATTCGGAGGAAGTGCTGCTGCACTTCGAGCGCACCCTCGGCAGCAATGGTTTGGATAACGTCATTACCTGTTCCGACAGCCGCAAAGTAATCGAGATAATCGATGGCCGTAATGTCGAGATTCTGCTACTGGATTTGAATATGCCTCACATCAGCGGCGAGGAGTTAATAGACCGTATCAGGCAAGATTATCCGGAGGTGCGGGTGATCGTGGTGACCGGTACGGACGATGTCGAAATGGCGGTAAGCTGCATGCGCAAGGGCGCTTATGACTATTTGGTCAAGCCGGTCGAAAAAAACCGGCTGCTCTCCACAGTAAAGAGGGCGGTCGAGCAGCAAGAGATGCGGCAAGAAATGCTACGTCTCAAGGATAATATGCTGAGAGAGGAACTGCGAAATCCCGGGGCTTTTTCAAAAATAACGACGAAAAACAAAAAAATGAAGGCGGTCTTGCGCTATGTCGAAGCGATCGCAGCCACATCATATCCAGTGCTCATCACGGGTGAGACAGGTGTCGGCAAGGAACTCATAGCCGAATCGGTTTACAAAGCAAGCGAACTCAGTGGACCTTTCGTGGCCGTTAACGTGGCCGGTCTCGACGACAACATTTTCTCCGACACACTCTTCGGTCATGTTAGGGGAGCGTATACGGGCGCCGACCGGGACCGCTCAGGAATGATCGAGAGGGCCTCGACAGGGACATTGTTCCTGGATGAAATCGGCGATCTGGCGATGGCATCGCAAGTCAAACTGCTTCGCCTACTGCAAAACGGGGATTACTTCCCTCTTGGCTCGGATCACCCAAAACGAACAAATGCCCGAATCGTGGTAGCCACTAACAGGGATCTGCTGGAGGCGCAGCAAGAGGGCGCTTTCAGGAAGGACCTGTTTTACCGGCTGAGAACTCATCATATTCACGTCCCCCCATTAAGGGAAAGGATCGATGACCTGCCGCTGCTGCTGGATAGCTTTCTGGAAGAGACATCGAAAACGCTAGGCAGGCGCAAACCTACCCCTCCGCCCGAGCTGCTTGTTTTGCTGGCAAATTATGATTTCCCCGGAAACGTTCGGGAGCTCGAGGTTGCCGTGCAGGATGCGGTAGCGAGGCACAGGTCGGGCAAGCTATCGATGGAGGTGTTCAGGGATCTGCTCGGGCAGCGTGATGAAGTGCCGATAAAGGACAAGACACCCAACGGACTCTTCAACGGAGAGGATGCCATCTTCCCGGGTAAAATACCCACGCTGCAGAGAGCCGAGGAGCTTCTGATACATGAGGCGTTATCGAGGACGGGTAATAATCAGACACTTGCGGCCGAGCTGCTAGGGATAACAAGGCAGACCATTCACAGAAAACTCAAAATGATGAAGAATTAGTGGAAGATAACATACATATGTTCACTTGAGGGTTCTCACCCTTGTTCAGGGAAGGGTAAGTACGTCATTTTCGGAAAATCGTTACAGAAAGTTACGCATGATAAGCCGTTAACACGGTGTGGTTTACGCAGCAGTACGCAAAAGACGTCACAATAAATAACTAGTTGCCAAGCAGCCTGCTTGAGACTCAATTAGCTGTATCTTGCTGCCTGGGAACACTTTACCAGATTAACGTAAATTGGCATCCGTATGACCTGTGAATATGGCAGTAGAGGGCCGGATGAAGCAACGGGAAGGTGCAACAGTGATGTCCGGCCCTTTATTCTCGCCTCTTTCCCGAAGAGTTACCCTAAATCAGGGCAATTGACGTCCGTAATCACCCGCTACCCTTGACACCCGCTTCACCGCTCGTTTAGGATGCTTAAGTCCTTCGAATCCTACTAATCATGGATAAATAACGGGTTCTGAAAGATGAAATACGAGCTGAGTGAAAGCGGCGATGTAAGCATCCTTAGGATTCAAGAGCAGAGGTTGATATACGAAAACCTCGATCGGATTCAGGAGCAGTTTATATCGCTGGTGGAGTCGGGGAAACGCCAAATCTTGATCGATCTGTGCGACGTTGAGTACATCGACAGCTTTGCAGTTGGTTTCATCATGGACATGTACCGCCGGCTCAGCGCGCAGGAGGGATCACTGAGGCTCAGCGGCTTGCAGCCGAGGGTGAAAAAGATCTTGACGATTACCCGTGTGGATAACGTGATTGACATCCACCCGACCATTGAAGATGCCATCCATGCATTCGAAAGTTAGCTGCCCATCAATTCGGAGCGGGTGATGCCGAAGAAGGCCAAGTATCGTACCGGCGTGGAGGTAGACCTCGACGGCGACCTGATGGCTATCATCGAGGGACTCTACCAGGAAGTCGTGGTTCGCAAGGAACTTAGGCACACATACCAGGACGTGAAAGAGGAGATCGAGCACATAGTCTCCCAGATGGATCAGAAGGAAGCCAGACGCTACCTAGTGGAGAGTGTTTTTCTTAACATGGTGACTTACGAGAATCAGATGCTTGATGCCTTGCTGAAAAAGCTCAGCGGAGAAATCCCGGGCGAAGAATAGATTCCGTCATTGTTAATGAAACGAGGCCACAGCGGCACTGACCGTCTGTGGCATCGTTGAGTTTTGCAGTCTAGTGCTTATTTTTCTATCGCGTCGCCCTTCTGGGCATCACCGCTGACTATTTTGCAGATAGACATCTTATCCATTACATCAACAACTTGGATGACACCGGCATCTTCGCGTTTCTGGCCCATTACCTGGCCGGTTTCCGGGTCGATGATCTTCTTGCCGAGGCGAATCACCCGGAATTTGTCACCGGGTTTGATACCGTCGACGCTGCCCCTGTTGATATAGACATCTCCGCCGTCCACGTCAGCAATCATGCCGAATCCGGAAGAGCTCGCCAAATTGGCTGCAGCATCGGCCAGCCCTGCAACGAGCTTCTCGACGGCGCCCGACATCGTAGCGCCGGCAACCTTGCCGTAATCGGCATCGCGGCCGGCCTCGAAGCTGTTGATGCCCACTGCGACACCGCGGTAATTGCTCCCCTGGCGGTCGGCGTAAAGAATCTCGGAGGTCTCCACGTTGATCACCCGGACATCAATCATGCAGCGGTAGGTCGCCACATTGCCGCCGATGCCGCGGAAGCGCGCACCGTGGACCTCCGTGCCGAACTCGGTGATCGAGCCGACGACCATCAGCTGGGCGCCGAGAAGTTTACCGAGTTGGACGGCGCTCTGGGGTGTCACGCCCCCCTGGGCAACCAGGTTGTGTTCTTTGAGAATATCGTTGAGGCGAGCACGCTCGATTACAGAGAAAGTGCCGGTGTTGAGCAGCTCTGTCATAAACACGTCTGCGGCTGCGTCACCCATCTTGTCGGATTGCCACCAGTGGGTGGTCGTCTGGTCTTCGAAGCGAAGCACCGCTATCCGTGTCTTGCGCTGGGCCACCGCGCTGGTGACTATGGCGAAGAGGACACACACAGCCAGGATCGCTACGATCGATTTTTTCATCGGTTTTCCACCTCTTTTACAAATTTGTTTATATTTGACATCCCATCAAGGACAATGATCCAAACAAATCAGATAAAATCTCTTTGGAACTGGTCCTTGATGATGATCTCCTTACCGGAAATCTGGATGTAGCCGCGGCGATGGAGATCGCCGAGCGTGCGGGTTACCGTTTCCCTGGATGTCCCTATCATATTGGCGATAGCCTGGTGTGTCGGCCGGCGGAAAGCTATCTTCCCGTTTTCCAGATGTCTGCCTTCGATCTTGGCGAAATCCATCAGGATGCGCGCGAGCCGGCCGTAGACATCGAGCAGCGCGAGGTTGCCGATCTTGCTGTTGGCGTCGCGCAGGCGCTGGCTGAGAACCGAGAGGAGCTTGACCGCCATCAGCGGACTCTCATTGATCAGGGAGATGAACTCACGGCGGCGAATAGACGAGACCGCCGTTTCCTCCACCGCAATCACCGTCGCAGAGCGGGGCAGGCCGTCGAGCAGGCTCATGTCGCCGAAGAATTCTCCCGGGCCGAGGATGGCCAGGATAACTTCTTTTCCCTCGTCGGAGATTTTGGCGATTTTTACGCTGCCATGAGAAATTATAAAGAGGGAATCGCCCTCGTCCTGCTCAAAGAAGATAACGTTGTCCTTTGGATAGGTCTTTTTGACGGCGACTCGAGCGAGCTTTTCGAGATCCTCTTCGGGTAGATCGCTGAACAGCGGGATCTTCCGCAGGATGTCAGAGCTGGTCATTTCTTTAATCCGTTAGATAAATGTGAAAATGGTTCAGAGTTCAGCCTATTATATAGGCGTAAACCACTGATAAGCAAGTTGAACTCGGCGCTCGAGCGGCAGAAGTACGCAATTGACACCGGTCTTCCCTGTAATTATACTCTCAGCGGTTTGGGCGCTCGGGCGCTTAGCTCAGTTGGGAGAGCGCCGGCCTTACAAGCCGGAGGTCACTGGTTCGAGCCCAGTAGCGCCCACCAGAAGCAGGCTATTTGCAGCGGGGCTGTAGTTCAGTTTGGATAGAACGCCGGCCTGTCACGCCGGAGGTCGCGAGTTCGAGTCTCGTCAGCCCCGCCACTCCCGCTAAATCAAATCCTGATAACACAAACATCGATTTCTCTGTATTCGTCAGCTCGACATTGTGGTCGATCGGGAAGCCCCATTCTCGGAGGGGTATTTGTGTCAAATTGCGGAGATGCTGAAAACTCATTAACACTTGGTCGAGGCGTTTTAGGTAACCCAGTTATAAGTTGAGAATCGAGATATCAAATCAGCTATTTACGAATAAACGAAGTGCTTTTGCAGTATTGAGCAGCCTGCAGTTTTTCAAACACTACTATTTTTCTATTTTAGTTACTGAACACCACGGTTTGAGATGATTTATAATCGATTTGATGTCTTCGCTGAGGAATAATCATGAAATTCACTAAATATTCTGCAGAAATACCATGTTTAACGTTTACTAAAATAGGATGATGTGTATAGACTGTATGTTCAAGGAAGCAAGTGGGGGGACGACGCATATATCCGAATTTACGGGAGGAATCGAAATGAAGCGTCTGATGTCGGTTATTCTCGGGGTTTTGGTAGCTTTGTCGTTAGTAGCATTCACTGCCACTGACGACGATTACTTCCCCAAAAAGGCGTGGCGAAAACATGTGTCTCAGAAAGGGTTGGAATATACAATCTACCTTCCCAAGAAGTTCAAACCAACGGATATTGACCTGTCATATGCCGAAGCATACATGCGCACAGCGAGCCCGGCCAACATCATTAGTGTGGGCAATCTTGGTTATGAAAGCAGCATGAGCAAGAGTGATTTGTACAACCTTGCAGATGATCTCTACTGGGATTTCTATCTGAGCACGGATTATAATTATTATTCGATTTACGAGCCGTCTCCTATAGTCAATATCTTCGGCCATCATGGCTACGAATTCGAGCTGGTCGAATTTGATGATGACAATCAAATGTACTATTCGCTTTTCCAGTTTTTCGTGGACGGCGACGGATATGTTTATTCGCTCCTGACGATGTCAACCGCCGATCACTCGCCGAATGTTGGCCAGGCGGTAACTTTTTGTATGGACAACGGCTGTTCGAGAGGGCTACTCAAACCGTTGGCCGCAAATTTGAAAGAAGCTTCACCAGCAGAGTTGATTTCCAGATTAATGCCTATGAGAGCCCGGGCTTTAAGCGAACTTAAAAAAGCACTTCACCGGTGATGTTTCAGCGAGGACGGGAAGAAGCTCTCTGACCAGCCATTGGTAATGTTCAACAGCCCCACAGCTTTTGAAATTCCGTTGACCATCCAAGAGAAGATCGGTCGTACCTAAACGCCTGCAGCACATCCGAAATTGAATCGGACGTGGAGTAGCTAACTCTACTTCTGTTATTGCTCTAATATACGTCGAATAATAGACAATTATCTCTTGATACAATCCCTGGGGATCGTGCCTACCCGCCCACCAAATAATATTTAACAAGCAGCTATCGCTTAATGAACAGCAGCTTGAAGTTTCCTTTCGTCAACTCCTGGGAGATGATTGTCTCGCCCAGGACCCACCTGGTTGTCAGATAAACCGCGTCGCGGGCGTAGCCGATCTTTGCGTCGTAATCGCATTGTGCTTCGAGACTGCTCGAGTACCAGGTTTTGTTGTCTTCGCTGGGTTGGCCGTACTGGGTGATGAGATTCTTCTTCATCTCATTGAAGAAATCCACCGCTTTCATCTTATTAGCCAGCTCGAGATCCTCTCCGGTGAGATTCGTCTCCCCGCAGAAATCCGTGCCGGCGGCATCCATCTCATAACCTGCGGCGACCAGCTGATCTTCATCTGAGAAAGTGTAAAATAACTTGCAATCGAATCTGTCCATCAGTTGGTCTTTGAAGGCAAGCACTATTTCGTCAGTGTTTTCCGGATCCGCTTCGGCGGTTTCTGTTGAGCCAACCTCTTCCCTGACCATGCCCCAGCGGGCTTCTCTAAAGTGTGGTTTGCCGGATGTATCCGTCGACTGCTCAGCTTGCTCTTCCTGCCCCCCGCAACCGATAATGGCAGAAAGACAAAAAAATGCTGCAATAGCGAATAATCGCTTGGCAAACATTACACGACCTCCTTTCCACTCCGAGACGGCGTTAACATGGTAAATAAATAATTTGCCCTCTGTATTAAATATACATCCATCTTGGGGCGTGTGGAAGAGTTCGGCGAACGACCAGTTCGAAAAACAACACTATATCGTAATAATGTTTGAGCTGGACGAAAACAGAACTCGATCTCGCAGATGATCAGTCCGGAGTGGCCACCCGCTTGCCGCAACGCTGTCTAGACGGCGATATCAGTGCGTTCAACGTCGATCATGATGTTGATAAGTCCATCGAGCGCGCTAATCACACTGCATTTGCGACCGGCCTTAACAATGCTCTTTTCGTGTCTCAGCGGAAAATTCTGCGGAACAAGAATACTGATAGAAATGCTGTTGATGTTGAGGTCGGATGAAACATCGCTACGTTGTAAAATCTTGATATCGGAGGTTTCGATGCCTTGGCTATCACAAAACTGCAGGATGCTCGAGCCCAGGCATGTTCCGATTGAGGTCAGCAACAGATGAAAAGGGCAGGGGAGGTTCTGATAA
>CBFCZO010000007.1:0-71886 GCA_965602675.1 uncultured bacterium
ACACGTTGGGCGATACGAGGAAGAAGGAGGGCGAGCCCTGCCGGTTTTCGTTTGTCTCCTGCCAGAATAATCCACCCGTGCTGATATGAACCAATCGCTGACAGTCGGCCGCATTACATCGGCGTCAGCAATAAGATGAAAAAATAATTTACACTTTGCTGAGTGCCACTATTCCAAACCACAGGGGGCGTGTAATGGACAGAAAGGATTTCATCAAATCGCTGGGAATGGCGTCGGGATGCATGCTACTTTTCAACCAACGTGGAGTTGCCGCTGGTGGCTATCCGGCGGCATCGAACTCGGGGGATGAGGGGATGCAAAATAAATTTTTCGAGCATTGGATCGTTTCGCTGATGGAAAACCTCGAGGAGCATCTCGAGCCGGATGAGTTGAAAACGCTCTTGGAGGATTGCGGCAGGGATTGCGCGCATCGCAGTTCGGTCCACGAGCTTGCTGAGTCGTGCAACGGCGACGTCGACATTCTCATTACCGGCTTAGCGACCTTCCTCGGCCAGAAGAATTGCTATCGAGAAAATGACACCGTCACTCTGAAATACCCGAAGTGCTATTGCGAGCTGGTCGACAAGGGACCCGAAAAGCTACCCGGTTCTTATTGCCTCTGTTCGCGAGGCTGGGTGGTGGAGATGTTCGAGACCGCGGCAAAAAAGCCGGTGCAAGTGGAGTTATTGAAATCGGTCAAACGCGGCGACCCGCACTGTGAATTCACCGTGAAGCTATAGACTGACGCTTTTACTGCTACTGAGTACTCCACTTACTCCAGGTAGTGGACCTGACTATGACGGAAATCCAAGAATACACGCTGTAAATCAGATACCGCCTTGTTCCGGGCCTTTGGTGAAGCCCCCCCCGCCAAACATAGACGTCGACATGTGTTGACAATTTAATTCAATTCTCCGAAGTTTTGTAATCGATCTTACTGCCAAAACAAACATCGATAAATTAACAATAAATCCATTCCATTTTATACCGGATAGAAGGGAGAACCTTGAAATGAACAACAAGACCATCCCCATTGCTGTTCCTTTAATAGTGGTCCTCATATTATTCACCTCCACCGTTGCCGCCGACGAGCGGGGATTTCCCCGGCCGCCGCAAGGATCGACCCAACTCAATGCCTTCGTGGACAATGTCCTTTACCAGACATACCTGCGAAGCCCAATTGAGCAGGCCTACTGGGGCGACAAATCGCATTATGACGAATGGGACGACTTATCCGAGGAAGCCGAAGCTGAGCTGGCCCATATCTGGAGCGCCGCACGCATCTCTCTGATAAACAACTTCGACTACGATCATCTCGATTTCCAGGGCAAGCTTACTTACAGACTGTTCAAGCTGTATGCGGAGAACCAGTTGGATTTCTATTATTACCGCAACCACTACTATCACATGACACATCTCCGCGGCCCGCACATGTATCTTCCCGAGGTATTGACCGAAGCGCACACCATCCAGAGCTACTCTGATGCGACGGCTTACATCACCCGCCTGCGGAGATTCGACGACGTCTTCGATCAATTGATCGAAAGGATGGAAACGAGTGCCGCGCTCGGCGTGGTGCCGCCTTCCTTCATTATTCCTAAAATCATCACTTCGGCTCGGAACGTGATCAAGGGCAGGCCGTTTGACAATTCCGGTACGGATAATTTTGTTTTCAAGGATTTTAAGGACAAGGTGAACACTGCCGGCTTCAGCGAGAGCCAGAGGAATACGCTGATCGCCGACGCTCAAAATGCTTTGGTCAACGATGTTAAACCGGCATACGAGCGGCTGATCTCCTTTCTTCAGCAACTTCAGAACGAGGCCTCGGATGAAGCGGGGCTCTGGCAGTTCCCCAATGGAGGCGCCTATTACAGGATGCTGCTTAGATACCGAACGACCACCAACCTGACACCGAGCAAGATTTACAGACGCGGCATCAAGAACGTCCGCAAGACCCATCGCGAAATGAAGGAAATCATGAAGCAGGTTAATTTCGAGAGCAGTGACCTGCAGGATTTCTTCGAGTACATGCGAACCAGCAAACGCTTCTATTACAAGAACACCAAGGCCGGCAGGAGCAAGTTCATCAAAAAGGCGAAAGATATCGTCGAAAACATGAAACTCCACCTTCCCGAAGCTTTCATCACCCTGCCTCAGGCCGACCTGATCGTCAAGGCTGTCGAATCCTACCGGGAGGAAACCATGCATGTAGCCTTCTATCAGCCCGGATCCAGCGACGGCACCCGACCCGGCGTCTTCTACGTCAACACATACGATATGAACAACCAGCCTGTCTACGAACTCGAGGCGTTGGCCTATCATGAGGGCATTCCCGGCCACCACCTGCAGATCTCGATAGCTTATGAGAAGGACTTCGGTTCGATTTTCAGATCAATAGTCAGACACACAGCCTACATCGAGGGCTGGGCACTCTACAGCGAGCAGCTCGGCAAGGAAATGGGAATGTACACAGATCCTTACTCGGACTTCGGGAGACTCTCGATGCAGCTCTGGCGCGACTGCAGGCTGGTGGTCGATACAGGCATGCATTACAAGCGCTGGACGCGTCAGGAGGCGATCGATTATCTCCTCGATAACACTCCGGCCCCCGAGGGCGAGTGCATTCAGGCCATCGATCGCTACGTCGTCATGCCCGCCCAGGCCACTGCATATATGATCGGCAAACTGAAGATATTAAAACTGAGGGACACCGCTCAGAAAAAACTGGGCAGCGCTTTCGATGTTCGCGAATTCCATGAGGTTATTCTCACTAACGGCTCCGTCCCCTTGGACATGCTCGAGGAAATAATCGACGACTGGATAGACCAGCAATTGTCTCAGGTAATGACTCCGGCTGCTTAGTCGAGTTGGCAAGGAGGAGTCGCGCCTGCTCTTTCTGAGGAGAACGTCCAACGTCGATTTCCTAACCTCCAGCCCAACAAGTATCGCCATCGGGATGTCGGCGGACGCAACCATTATCTTCACGCACGACCTGCGCGGCAGGCTGAGCGCCCGTACTGACGGGCTTGCGCGATGCGCTACTATCTGCCAATTTCCTTGGAGCCCGTCTGAGACGAACATACCCGGCAAGCCGCTGTTATACTGATATAACAACCGACTTTTACTTCTTGAAGAGTGGAGTATAATGCACGCCCCGCGGAGGTGCGTGATGGTATATAATCGTGCCTGCGTGATCGGTTAGATGTTAACCGCTTGATTCAGAGGAAGAAATGAGCATCGAAAGAAAGCTTCTTGACCTGGCCAATCGCAAGGAGAGCGGACGGCTTGGCGGAGGCGAAAAACGTATTGAGAAGCAACACGAAAAGGGCAAGTTCACAGCCCGCGAAAGAATCGAGAGAATCCTCGACGAAGGCAGCTTCGAGGAGTTCGACCTTTTCGTTACCCACCGCTGCACCGACTTCGGCATGGATAAAAACCAGCCGTTGACCGACGGTGTGATCACCGGCTACGGCACGATCAACGGGCGGTTGGTGTTCATCTTTTCGCAGGACTTCACAATCTTCGGCGGTTCGCTATCCAAGGCCTACGCCGAGAAGATCGTTAAAATCATGGACATGGCAGCCAAGGCCGGCGCGCCGGTGATCGGCCTCAACGACTCCGGCGGCGCGCGCATCCAGGAGGGCGTCGACGCGCTCGCCGGCTACGCCGACATCTTCCTCAAAAACGTTCTCTACTCCGGCGTCGTGCCCCAGATCTCATTGGTGCTCGGCCCCTGCGCCGGCGGGGCTGTCTACTCCCCCGCGATCACAGATTTTGTCATGATGGTCGAGAAAAACTCCTACATGTTCCTCACCGGCCCGAAGGTGGTCAAGCATGTGACGCGCGAAGAGGTCACCGCGGAGCAGCTCGGCGGCGCCTCCGTCCACGCGACGCGCAGCGGCGTGGCGCACATGACTTTCGCCGACGAAGAATCAGCCTTCGAATCGCTGAAAAAACTGCTCTCCTTCCTGCCGCAGAACTATCGGGAGATCACCCCGATCTTGGAGAGCGGCGACCCGATTGAACGCATCGAGGAGCGGCTCAACACGATTATCCCCGAGGAAGCCAACCAGCCTTACGACATGAAGGAGATCATCAACATCTTGGTCGACGATAACGACTTCTTCGAAATCCAATCCCAGTTCGCTCCCAACGTGATCATAGGCTTCGCGCGTTTCAACGGCCGCTCCGTGGGCATCGTCGCCAACCAGCCCAATGTCATGGCAGGCGTGCTCGACAACAACGCATCGATCAAGGCGGCGCGCTTCGTCCGCTTCTGCAATGCCTTCAATCTCCCGATCGTCACCTTAGAGGACGTGCCGGGATTCATGCCGGGCACCTCACAGGAGTACGGCGGCATCATCCGCAACGGCGCCAAGCTGCTGTTCGCGTTCGCCGAGTGCACCGTGCCCAAGATCACCGTCGTTATCCGTAAGGCCTACGGCGGCGCCTACTGCGTCATGAGCTCCAAGCACATCCGCGGCGACGTCAACTTCGCCTGGCCGACGGCCGAGATCGCCGTTATGGGCCCCGAGGGAGCCGTGGAGATCATCTACAGCAAAGACCTCAAGGAGGCGGAGGATCCGGCGGCCAGGAAGGAGGAGCTGATGCAGCAGTACCTCGACCTCTTCGCCAACCCCTACACGGCCGCCAAAAAGGGCTATATCGACGACGTCATCGAGCCCGCCAATACACGTTTCCGGATTGCAAAAGCGCTGGAGATGCTGGCGAGCAAACGGGACTCCAATCCAGAAAAGAAAATCAGCAACATACCACTGTAACAGGAGTCCGTCGTGGAACTTGCAGATGCCCTGACAGTTGCCATCGCCGGCATGTCCGTGGTTTTTTTCGGCCTGATACTGACCAGCCTGATCATTTCAGCTTTCAGCTTCGTACCGAACCTCCTCGAATCGATTAAAAACCGCGCCAAATTAAAATCGGGTGAGAACCAGAGGAAGGTGGTTCTCGAAAACGTCGATCCGGATATCCTGGCCGTGATCGCGACCGTGCTCGAGGTGGAGCGGCGGCTCCAATACTCCTACAGGGTCAGCAAGTTCACCTTCAAAGACAGGCAGCCGACATCCGGGCTTGTTTGACCGGATTTGTCAGACAAATTCCTCAGCGGAGGATTCAATAAATGCGCGAATATGTTTTAGCCATAAGCGGCAAGGAGTACAAGGCCAGAGTGAAGGAGATCACCGCCGAGTACGCCCGGATCGTCGTCGATGATAAGGAGTATCTCGTCGAGCTCGAGCAATTCGGCCAGAGCGAAATCTCCCCGCCGCCGGTCCGCAGAATCGAGCGGCAGCCCGCCGATACGGAGGCGCCCCTGAACGAGACCCGGACGGTGACCACCTCCGCCGGACTCGCCGGCAGCGTCACCTCTCCCCTGCCCGGGACGATCCTGGAAATCCTGACGAACGAGGGCGATACGGTCAAGGCGGGCCAGAACCTGCTGGTGATGGAGTCGATGAAAATGGAAAACAAGATCCAGGCACCGCACGACGGCATGGTCAAGAAGATATTTGTCCGCAACGGCGACAACGTCTCCGAGGGCGACAAGCTCGTCGAGGTTACGCGCCCCATGATGACAACTCTGTGATAACTCTGCGCAACTGGAGCCGATTGTAAATGAAATAAAAGGATTCGGAACACCATGAGAAAATGGTTGCTAATCCTGGTTGTGCTGCTGATTTCCCCGGCTGCGGAAGCCGGTGACAAGTTTATAGTCATTCATACCGATGACCAGTACATCCGCCTCCTCAAAGGCACCGATGCGGGCATCGAGACCGGCACCACCGGCACGCTGCTCGACGCCAGGAAGGAAACCATCGGCGGCTTTGAAATCATAGAGGCGGAGGATGCCGTATCCATCGCGAGGGTCTCGCTGGCCGGCAATCACCTGCTCAAGGAACTGGACAGGGTCGACATCGAAACACTCAACCTACTGGACATCGCCTTCAAATTCGAGAATTCCGATAGCTATTTCCTCGTCGACAAGGGCGAGAAGGACGGCGTCCGCAAGGGCACCAAGGGAAAGCTGCTCAAGGGCGGCAGGCTGATCGGATATTTCCGGATCATCTCTGCCGACGAATTGAATTCGACAGGACTTGCATACCAGCTCGATGTCGGCAGGGATTATCGCGACGCCGAGACCGGCGAGTTCCAGGACTACTTCGAGCAGATAATCGGCAGCACCGGCCTAGTCAACCTCGATTACACAAACCTGATCATGATCGCCGTCGGCCTGCTCTTCATCTACCTGGCAATCGTGAAAGACTACGAGCCGCTGCTGCTGCTGCCGATCGGCTTCGGAATCCTGATCGGAAACATCCCGCTGCCGCTGCAACTGTTCAACAATATCTCGATCTATATGATCGACCCCATCACCCACCAATACGCCTTCAACACCACCGCCAACTCCGTTCTCGGTATCATCTATTCGCTTATAACCTCCGGCGTTCTACCGCCCCTGATCTTCCTCGGCATCGGGGCTATGACCGATTTCACAACCTTGCTCTCCAACCCAAAAACCGTCCTGCTGGGAGCGGCGGCACAGATCGGCGTGTTCGCGACTTTCCTCGGGGCGCTGTGGCTCGGCTTCAATCCGCAGTCCGCGGCTTCGATAGGAATTATCGGCGGGGCCGACGGCCCCACGGCTATCTTCCTCACCTCCAAGCTGGCGCCCTCGCTGATCGGCCCGATAGCCATAGCCGCCTACTCCTACATGGGCCTGATCCCCATCATCCAGCCCCCGATCATGAGGCTCCTGACTTCCACAAAGGAAAGGCTGATCCGGATGAAGCCCGGCCGCAAGGTCAGCAAGCGCGAGAAGATCATCTTTCCCATCATCGCCTTTCTGGTGACCACGATGATCGCCCCCGGCGCCATCCCGCTGCTAGGTATGCTCTTCTTCGGCAACCTGCTCAAGGAATCCGGCGTCACCGCCCGCCTTGCCAAGACAGCAGCCAACGCGCTCATCGACATCGCAACCATTCTGCTCGGCTTGGGAGTGGGTGCCTCGACCACCGCGCAGGTGTTCCTCAACACAAAGTCTATCCTCATCTTTGTCCTCGGTTGCCTGGCGTTTATTGTCGCCAGCGCGTTCGGAATTCTCTTCGCCAAGTTCATGAACCTGTTCCTCGGCAAGGAAAACAAGATCAATCCGCTGATCGGCTCGGCTGGCGTCTCGGCTGTTCCCGACGCCGCCAGGGTCTCTGAGATGATCGGCCGCAGGTATGATCCCAACAACCATCTGCTGATGCACGCCATGGGTCCAAATGTCGCCGGCGTCATCGGCTCAGGCATCGCCGCGGGGATCCTGCTGGGAATCTTTTAAGGAGTTCTAATATGTCCAAAATTCTTTCGGTTGTGCCAAATATATGCGAGGGCAGGGATCCCAAATTCATCGACTTCCTCGTGCAGAAGTTGCATGCCGTGAAGGGCCTGATCCTGCTCGACGTTTCCAGTGACACATCCCGCAACCGGACCGTTTTCTCCTTCACCGGCAAGCCCGAGGTGATCTTCCAGGGCGGCTTTGTACTGTATGAAGAAGCAATGAAACATATCGACATGCGCCGCCACGAGGGCTCATACCCGCGGATCGGCGCGGTGGACGTGTTTCCTTTCGTGCCGCTCACGAACGTATCGATCGAAGAAGCCGTCGAGCTTTCTGTCGACTTCGCCAGGCAGGTGGCCGACCGATTCAAAGTGCCGGTCTATCTCTTCGCCGAGTCGGCACAGGTGCCCAGCAGGAGGGACGTCGAAAGCATCCGCGAGGGCGAATTCGAGGGCCTGGAGCAAAAGCTGAAGGCACCCCGATGGAAACCGGACTTCGGACCGATCGAGTTCAAGCCCGATTTCGGCGCGACGATCATCGGCGCCCGCTATCCGCTTATCAGCTTCAAGGTGCTGCTCAACACCTCGGATAAGGGTATCGCCCAGGTGATCAGCCAGGCCGTAGAGGATATCGTTCACGTCCATTCCTATTGCGGCATCGAGCCCGAGCGCAAGCTCATGCAGCTCACCGTCTCGATCTCCAACTACCGCAAGAAGCCGATGTACAAGGTGATCGAGGCGATCCGCATGGAGGCACGGCGCTACGGCGTTTGCATCGCCAATGTCGAAATGATAGGCCTCATTCCGGAGGTGGCCTTCATCGAGTCTGCGCTTTACTACATGAACATTCACCAGTTTCCGATCGACCGCCTGCTCGAGCGCAGCGTGCAAAAGCACCTGTCGGAGCGCATCCAACTGGAAGAAGAATAAGTTTGCAGACAGTATAAACACAACGGGGCCGCGTCTCACACGGTGGCCCCGTTTTGTCTCAACTCAAACTGTAAGAATTTCTTGATGCTCGCCGAAGACGGCCCTCAGTGCGTCGGAGATCTCACCCAATGTCGTGTAGCAGCGGACGCACTCGAGGATGGGCGGCATCACGTTCTCGCTCCCCGCAGCAGCCTCTCTCAAGCGCTTAAGCGATTGGCGAACCGCGCCGTTGTCGCGCGATGAACGCAGATCGGCCAGCTCCTTAATCTTGTCCTGCTCGACCGTTTCGTCAATGTGCAGGAGGTCCGCCTCATTCTCCGCTTTGCTGCTGCGGAACCGGTTGACGCCGACAACAACCTGGTCACCCTTCTCGATCGCCCGCTGATAACGGTAAGCCGCATCCTGGATCTCGCCTTGGACGAAGCCGTTCTCGATCGCCCTGATCGCGCCGCCGACCTCATCAATCCGCTCGATATACTCAGCCGCACGGCGTTCGATCTCGTCGGTCAAACTCTCGATCGCGTAGCTGCCGGCGAGCGGATCGATCGTATCGGCCACGCCGCTCTCATAAGCGATAACCTGTTGCGTGCGCAAGGCGATTTCCACCGTCCTCTCGCTAGGCAGCGCCATCGCTTCGTCGAGGCTGTTGGTGTGCAGGCTTTGCGTGCCTCCGAGAACGGCAGCGAGCGCCTGGAGCGCCACGCGCACCACGTTGTTCTCCGGCTGCTGTGCGGTCAGCGTCGAGCCGGCGGTCTGCGTGTGGAATCGCAGCAGCATCGACTTGGGGTCCTTCGCCCCGAAGCGTTCCTTGACGATCCGCGCCCACAGCCGGCGCGCAGCACGGAACTTGGCGATTTCCTCGAGGAAATTGTTGTGGCAGTTGAAGAAAAACGCGATCCGCGGTGCGATGTAGTCTACTTCCAGGCCGGCGCCCTTCGCTGCCTCAAGATAGGCGATTGCGTTGGCCAGCGTGAAGGCCACCTCCTGCACCGCCGTGCTGCCGGCCTCGCGGATGTGGTAGCCGCTGATGCTGATCGTGTTCCATTTCGGAACGTGGCTGTGGCAGAACTCGAAGATGTTGGTGATGATCCGCATCGACGCAGCCGGTGGGAAAATGTAGGTGCCGCGCGCGACGTACTCCTTGAGTATGTCGTTCTGGATCGTGCCGCGCAGGTTGTTAGCCGCCACGCCGGTCTGCTCCGCGCGGGCGATGTAGAGAGCCAGCAGAGTCGAGGCCGTGGCGTTGATTGTCATCGACGTCGACACCTTGTCGAGCGGGATACCGTCGAACAGCACCTCGAAATCGCGCAGGCTGTCGATGGCCACGCCGACCTTGCCGACCTCGCCGTGGCTCATCGGATGGTCGCTGTCGTAACCGATCTGCGTCGGCAGGTCGAACGCCACGCTCAGACCGGTTGTCCCCTGCTCCAGCAGATACTTGTAGCGCTGGTTGGATTCGGCCGCGGTGGCGAAACCGCTGTACTGGCGCATCGTCCAGAATCGCCCGCAGTACATCGTCGGCTGCACCCCGCGTGTGAACGGATATTCTCCCGGGAAACCGAGCTTCTTGACGTAAGACCATCCATCGTCGTCCAGATCGGTGGGATCGAAACAGCGCTTCATCTCGATTCCGCTGCTCGTCTCGAACTTCGCCTTGCGCTCAGGATATTTATCAAGGGCCTTTGATGTTTTGGCGGCCCATCGTTCCTTCTCGTTCAGCAACGTCTGCCGTTCTGAGTCGTCCATAGGTTCCTCCTGGTGCGCAAAGCCACGGAGCATTCTATGTGCGCGCCATCGCAATGGCAACAAATCGGCGAAACAAATCGACCCTGCAGGAACGATTTAAATGCTGCGCTCGCCGCGGCTGCCACAAATCCCTTGTATGTACAATAAAAAGCCCCACGGGAAACCGCAGGGCTTTGGTTCGCTGATTCCCGGACTATTGCGTGATACCGAGCAGGTCGAACATAAAGGCGTAGTAGAAGGCGTAGTCGCGGTAGCGCTTGAAGCGGCCGGAGGCGCCGCCGTGGCCGGCCTCCATGTTCGTCCTCAGCAGTAGACGGTTGTCGTCGGTCTTGAGCGCGCGTAGCTTGGCCACCCACTTGGCCGGCTCGAAGTACTGCACCTGTGAGTCGTGCAGGCTGGTTGTGACCAGCATGTTGGGGTAGGCCTTAGCCTCCACCTGGTCGTAGGGCGAGTAGGAAAGCATGTAGTCGTAGTACACCTTGTCGTTGGGGTTGCCCCACTCGTCGTACTCGCTGGTGGTCAGCGGGATGGAGGGATCGAGCATCGTGGTGATCACGTCGACCCACGGCACGTGCGCGAGGATGCCCTTGAACTGCTCGGGCGCCATGTTGGCGATCGCGCCCATAAGCAGGCCGCCGGCGCTGCCGCCCTGCGCGAAGAGGCCGTCGGCGTAAGTGTAGTCCTCGTCGCAGAGGTACTTGGCGCAGTCGATGAAGTCGGTAAAGGTGTTCTTCTTCTTCAGCAGCTTGCCGTCGTCGTACCACCACCGGCCGAGCTCCTGACCGCCGCGCACGTGCGCGATGGCGTAGGAGACGCCGCGGTCGACCAGCGTCAGGCGGATCGAGCTGAAGGTGGCGTCCGTGCTCGAGCCATACGAACCATAAGCATAGAGCAACAGCGGATTGGTACCGTCCTTCTTCATCAGCTCGGTCTTGTAGACGAGCGAGATCGGCACCTTGACGCCGTCGCGCGCGGTCGCCCACAGCCGCTCCGTGGTGTAGTTGGCGGGATCGAAGTCGCCCAGCACCTCGTCGCGCTTCATCAACTCCTGCTCTCGCGAGGCCATATTGTAGTCGTAGGTCGACCAGGGCGTCGTCAGCGAGCTGTACCTGTAGCGCACCACGGGAGTGTCGAACTCCGGATTGGTGCTGACGTAGGCCATGTAAGCCGGCTCGCCGAAGTCGATGTAGTGCTCCTCGCCACCGTCCCAGGGCGCTATGCGGATCTGGTTGAGGCCGTTCTTGCGCTCCTGCAGCACCAAGTAGTCCTTGAAGATCTCGATCCCTTCAAGCAACACGTCCTCGCGGTGCGGGATCACTTCCTCCCAGTTCTCCTGGGCGGTGGCCGTCACCGGGGTCTTCAGCAGGCGGAAGTTCTGCGCGTCCCAGTTGCTGACGATGTAGAAGTAGTCGCCGAAGTGGTCGATCGAGTACTCGTGCTCGCGTTCGCGGGGCATAAAGAGTGTGAACTCGCCGGAGGGGTTGTCCGCGTCGAGGAAGCGGTACTCCGCGGCCAGCGTCTGTTGGCTGGCGATGATGATGTAGCGATCCGATTTCGTCTTCCATACGTAGGCTTCGAAAGTGTCATCGTCCTCCTGGTAAATCAGCGCGTCGCCGGCCGGGTCGCTGCCCAGCTCGTGGAGGTAGATCTGGAAGGAGCGCAGCGTCTCGGGGTCCTGCTTGCCGTAGAAAACCGTCTTGTTGTCGTTGGCCCAAGCCACGTTTCCCGTGACGTCGGGGATGACGTCGTCGTACATTTCGCCGCTCTCGATGTTCATAAAGGAGATGGTGTAGAAGCGCCGGCCGACAGTGTCCACGCCGTAGGCGAGGAGCTTGTTGTCGGTGCTGACGTTGAGGCCGCGGATGCTGAAGAACGGGTGGCCCTCGGCCAGCATGTTGGAGTCGACCATGATCTCCTCCTCGGCCTCGAGCGTGCCCGCCTTGCGGCAGTAGATCGCGTACTCCTTGCCCTCCTCGAAGCGGCTGTAGTACCAATAGCCGTTCTTGAAGTAGGGCACCGACTCGTCGGTCTGCTTGATGCGGCCCTTGATCTCCTCGAAGAGTTTCTCCTGGAAATCCTCTGTGTTGGCCATCATCTTCGCGGTGTAGTCGTTCTCGGCGGTCAGGTAGGCAATCACCTCGGGATTCTCGCGCTCCTTGAGCCAGTAATAGTTGTCGACGCGGACATCGCCATGTATTTCGAGTTCCTTCGCCTCAATCTTGGCGACCGGGGGCTGAACTGCCTGTTCCGCCGGCTGGCAAGAAACCAGCATAAGAAGCAGAAACAGTGGTATTAATGCTTTGACTGAACGCATTTGGCACCTCTCGGTTTCAGTAGACTTAACGGATTCCTTCCTGCATATCAGAGTAGCTGTTTCCAGTGAGGCTTTTGGTAAATGCTGATTATATTGGCGGGCATACCATTACGCAAATATGGAACGCCGCCGGCCGGGCATTGTCTTGCGGCTCTCATATGAATTAATCTGGTGACCGCCCGCCGGACGCTGAATAAACCGTTTTGGTGAAGAAAATGATCCCGGTAACAAAAGAGAATTCTTTTGATGTCTTGATCGTCGGCGGCGGCATCATGGGCTGCAGCACCGCCTATTATCTGCTTTCCACCGATCCCGCCGTCTCGGTTGCCGTCATCGAGAAGGACCCCACGTATCAACTGGCATCCACCGCCCTCTCGATGGCCAACGTTCGTATCCAGTTCTCCCTCAAGGAAAACATCCTCATCTCCAAGTACGCGATGGAGGTGCTGGAACGGTTCGGCGAGGAGATGGAGATCGACGGCGAGATCCCCGATCCGGCCTTCCATCGGGAAGGCAATCTGTTTTTATTCAAGGAAGAGGAACTGGAGCCGGCACGGGCGGCCATGCAACTCCAACAAGACCTCGGCTGCAATGTTGAGTGGCTGGAACCGAACGAGATCATCAAACGCTTTCCGCTTTACAAAACAGACGGCTTCGCCGGCGCGACGTTCGGACCCGACGACGGCCATATCGACGCCCACTCGTTCCTTATGGGCTATCGCTCTAAAGCTAAAAGCCTGGGCGCGGAATTTAGCAGAGGCGAAGTTGTTCGAGTTATCGTCGATAAAAACAGGGCATGCGGCATCGAACTGGCATCCGGCGACAAACTCAAATCGGAAGTCGTCGTCAACTGCGCGGGAGCGTGGGCGGCCGATCTTGCCAAAACGGTGGGCATCGAAATACCTGTGTTACCGGTCAAGAGGCAGGTCTTTGCCCTCGACACCGAGGTCAAGCCTGAGGGGCAACTGCCGTTGACAAACCTGCCATCAGGGCTTTATTTCCGCACCGAAACGGGCGACCTCATCCTCTGCGGAAAATCGCTGCCCGAAGATCAGGTAGGCTACGACACTTTATTGGACAACAGAAGATTCGAAGACATCTTGTGGCCGGAGCTGGCCGCATTCGTGCCCGCCTTCGACCGACTCAGGCTCGTCCGCGGGTGGGCGGGGCTCTACGCCGTCAACACCTTCGACGGCAACGCTTTCCTCGGAGAATGGCCGGAGCTGAAGGGCTTTTACCTCGCCAACGGATTCTCGGGACACGGCTTGCAGCAGGGCCCGGCGGTCGGCCGATATCTCTCGGAGCTGATCCTGAAAAAACGGCCCGCTCTGGACCTGAGCATTTTCTCGCCGGTGAGACTCCTGGAAGACAGGCAGGTGCTCGAAAGCGGCCTGGTTTGACCACCAGGCTCCGCTAAAGGTCGAGTTGCCTGCCGATCCCTTTCACAAGAGCGCGCCGGTAAACCAGCGGTGCCGTCGCCATGTCGTCGAGGGCAAGGCCGAGGTTGACTGAGAATATCCGCTCGTCGTCTCTTTCCCTACCGGGAGATTTACCTGCAACCAGGTCGCCGAGATCCAGAATCCTTTCAGGAATGCCCTTGAAATAGCCGACCTCGCGGTAGTAGAGCATCTGTTTCACATCGTCGGTGTAGAACTTGTCGGCGCGCTGGAACGGCTCGTGCTTCCAGTAGGAATCGAAATCGACCGGCGAGGCGAAAGCCCCCGGCTCGAACCACCCGTCTTCGATCACCGGATCCGGATTCTTTAAAATCGGACCGGCGGTGACGACGATATCGCTGCCCCTGACCGCCGCCTCGGGTGTTTCTACAATCTCGACCTCGATACCCAGTTCTTCACCAACCTTGTCACGGTAACGGCCGGCTGCTTCTTCGACGATATCGAAGGCTTTCACCTTTTTAACGTCGAAGACGCATTTCAGCGCCTCGACATTGCTGAAGCCCTGAACTCCACAGCCCAGCACGCCGACAATCTCGGAATCCCGGCGGGCGAGGTACTTGGCCGCCACCGCAGTCGCCGCGCCGGTTCTCTTGGCCGTCACCCAGGCGCAATCCATCACGCAAACCGGCACGCCCGTCTCCGGATCGTTCAATATCATTAGACCGTTGATATACGGCAAGCCGCGTCCGGGATTCTCGGGATACCCGGATACCCATTTCATTCCGGCCGAGTTGAGCGCGGGAATGAAAGCGGGCATGGCGTGAATAAATGCATCGGGCCTCGTATGAATTCCGGGTTTGGGGGGCATTTCCACCCTCCCTTCCCCCTTTTCCCTGAACATCATCTCGAGAGCATCGATGATCTCCGCCATCGGCACGCCGACGCTCTCCACATCTTCTTGTGAAAGATAAAGAATCCTCTCTCCCGACATCGATTCACCCTCGTTTCAAACAATTCGCCTGCAATAAATTCTCATGGTTCCGGGGGATAATGCAAGAACGCTTACTGCCGGCATGCCGTTGATTGCGAGATAGTCCCTCCTGGTGATATTAATTGTCCCTCGAATTTGTTATAAACCACGAATAGTGTGATAACTCAGTGAAAAACAAGTCCATAGCGGCGCTCCTTTTCCTCTCGGCTGCAATCTCAGCCTTATTGCTGGTCTCCGGATGCGGCGGCGGTGAGACTTCACCGCTTGCAGACAAACCCGAGCGAATCAATGTCCTGTTAGTCACAATCGACACCCTGCGCGCCGACTATCTCGGCTGCAGCGGCAACGAAGACGTCAGCACGCCGCAGATCGACAGGCTGGCTGCCGAAGGTGTGCGCTTCGCTTTCTGTGTCGCACACAATCCGATTACGCTCCCGAGCCACATCAATATCCTCACCGGAACTGACGCAAGGATACACGGCGTTCACGACAATCACGGCTTTAGGCTCGGTCCCGAAGCGATAACGCTGGCGGAAACCTTGAAAACCGGAGGTTATCAGACAGCCGCCTTCATCGGAGCATTCGTCCTCGACAGGCAATTCGGCCTGGAACAGGGTTTCGACCTATATGACGACAATCTCGAAACCGGCTCCCAGGTCCTCCTGCTTGGGCAGGAAAGGCGGGCGGAGGCAGTTGTGACCCCGGCAATTGAATGGATAGCAGGCCACGTGCAAAGACCGTGGTTTGTCTGGGTCCACCTCTATGATCCGCACGCTCCTTATACGCCACCAGCCCCCTTCGACGAGGAATTCGCATCGAATCCGTATGCCGGCGAAATAAGTTACACGGACGCAGCTCTGGGAAAACTGCTCGACTACCTGAGAAGCATAAACCTGCTCGACAACACCTTGCTGGTTCTCACCGGCGACCACGGCGAGGGTCTCGGCGATCACGGCGAGTTGACTCACGGAGTTTTCGCCTACAACACGACCATCCAGGTACCTCTGATTATTAGAGCGCCATGGCTGGCCCGGCCGGGGATGGAGATCGAGCGCCGCGTCAGGCACATCGACTTGCTGCCGACTATCGTCGAATCCGTCGGTGGACAGATGCCCGGCGCTGCTCAGGGTGAATCCCTGCTTCCCCTGTTGCGTGGCAACGAAGAGCTGCCTGTTCCTGACAGCTACTTCGAGGCGCTCAGCTCTTCGTTCGCAAGAGGTTGGGCGCCGCTGCGGGGCATATACAGCGGAGAATGGAAGTACATCGAGTTACCCCTGCCCGAACTCTACGACATGGAAGCCGACCCCGATGAAACCCGGAATCTTCTGCAAAACCGGGCCGGAACATCTCAGAGATTGCGAACTACACTGCAAGGCATGACGGAAGATACAGAAACCGCTGTGGACGCACACGTGAGGGAGGACGAGGAAACTAGGCGCAGGCTGATGGCGCTCGGCTATCTCTCCGGCTCCCCGCAATCCCTCAAAAACGAATATGGCCCCGACGACGACCCCAAGAATCTGATCGAGGTTGATGCCCGCATTGAACGCGCGGCTGCGGCCGCCACCTCCGGCGATCTTGACCGATCCGTCGAAATCTTTGAGGAGCTCGTCGCAGAGCAGCCCGAGATGGCGATCTCGTATCAACTGCTTGCTAACCTGCTGGTGGAGCTGAACAGGGAAGACGAGGCGATTTCTTATCTGGAGCGGGCTGCCGACAAAGGCCTCGGCGGAGAGGCTGTCCTCAATCAACTCGCCAGAATGCTGTTACACGCAGGCGAGAGCGACCGCGCCGTGCCGATGCTCGAGGAGTTGATTAATCGCAACCCCGATGATCTTGACTCCGCAAATGCTCTCGCCTCATGGTATGCCAGGGAAGGAAACGCTGCCAAGGCCGAGTATTTATATGTCAGAATAATCGAGCGGGGTCCTGCCTACACAAATGCCCGTAGCGGATACGGGTGGATGCTGGCCAGGCAGGAGCGCTTCGAGGAAGCGATCGAACAGTTCAATGCAGCCCTGCACTATCAGCCCAACAATCTGATGGCGCTGCACGGCTGCGGCGTGGTTTACGAACAGACCGGTATGCTCGAGAAAGCAGAGGAATCGTTCCGTAGAGTTTTATCGCTCAACAATATGCATCATTTCGCCCGCCTGCGCCTGGGTCTCGTTCTGGAGCGCCTTGGAAATCTGCAGGAGGCAAGGGTTGAACTGTCGCGTTTCCTCGAGCTGGCGCAAGGACCTGAATTCGAGGATGCTCGCAGGCAAGCATCCATTGCGCTGGATAGAATTAATCGTGACGGCTCTGAAAACAGACATGATGATTAGACATCAAACGAAAAAACAATCTAGTATAAACAGGATGCGATATTCGAGGAGTACTGTTGTGAATTCGTTCTTGAGAACCGTTACGGCGGCCGTAGCCGTTTCCGCTGCTCTCGCACTGATTCTGACGGCCGGTGGTTGCAGCCGCGGAGAAGAAACCAAGCCGACCGCGGCTCTGGCCGCAAAGCCGGATAAGATAAATATCCTGCTGTTGACAATAGACACGTTGCGCACGGACCACCTCGGCTGCTATGGCAACGAGATAGTCGAAACCCCCGAGATCGACCGCATCGCGGCCGAAGGTGCGCGCTTCGATTTCTGCGTCGCCCACAACACGGTCACGTTGCCGAGCCACATCAATATTCTCACCGGGGAAGATCCCAGAACTCACGGCGTGCACGACAACACCGGTTTCCGCCTGAAGCCGGAGACGGTCACGATCGCCGAGATTCTACACGACGCGGGTTACGGCACGGGTGCGTTCGTCGCCGCTTTTGTTCTCGACAGCCGCTACGGCATCGACCAGGGATTCGATCTCTACGATGACTACTACGGCATTAACCGTCCGGGCAACCCGCTGATCTCCGAACGTCCCGCCAATGAGGTGGTCGATCCGGCCCTGCAGTGGATCAAGGGCCAGGGAGATAAACCCTGGTTCGCTTGGATCCATGTTTACGATCCCCACGCACCCCACCAGGTGGCGGAGCCGTTTGCCAGAAAATTCAAGGATAACCTCTACGCCGGTGAGGTCAGCTTCGTCGACCTCAATTTTGGAAAGGTGTTCGACTACCTGCGCAACAGCGGCAAGATAGACAACACCCTGATTATAATCACCGCCGACCACGGGGAAGGTCTCGGCGACCACGGCGAAGACACCCACGGAATATTCGCCTATAACCCGACACTCTGGATTCCACTGATTATCCGGGCGCCGTGGTCCATACCCTCCGGAACCGTTGTCGAGCGCCGCGTTCGCCACATAGACATTTTACCGACGATCCTGGACACCCTCGCAATCGAGGTACCTGAAAATAAGGGAGGCGAGTCCCTTCTTGCAGTGGCGAAGACGAGGGCTCCCGGCAATGCACCCGACAGCTATTTCGAAGCCCTCAGCGCCTCCTTCAACAGAGGCTGGGCACCGCTGCGCGGAGTGCTGCACGACAACTGGAAATACATCGACCTGCCCCTGCCCGAGCTCTACGACATGGCCGCTGATTTCCAAGAAAAATCGAACCTGATTGAATCCAGGGCGGGGACCGCCGCGTCGCTCCGTCGCATTCTGTCGCAGCTGCGGGAAGGCGAGGACGACGCATTCGAGTCGCGGATCACAGAAAGCGAGGAAACGCGCCAACGCCTGCGCAACCTCGGTTATCTGACCGGCACAAATGTGATCGATAAAAAGACGCACGGCCCCCATGACGACCCCAAGAATCTCATCGGACTCAGCAACCGGCTCGACAAGGGCGTCTCGCTGGCCACCGCCGGCAAATGGGATGAAGCCGAAGAAGTTCTCACTGCCCTGATCAATGAACAACCCGATATGGCGATCGCCTACAAGCATCTCGCGTGGGTTTATACCGATTCCGGGAGGCCTCAGCAGGCTGTGGAATTGATGGATGCCGCGGCGAAGAGAGGCATCGGCGGTAACGAGACCCTCACAGGCCTTGCGATGGCCCTCCAGGAAGCCGGCGAATCCAGGCGGTCTGTGGAAATACTCGAGGTGATCCGGCAGGACAATCCCGACGATATCGAGATCCTGCATTACCTCGCGATGGGCTTCGGAAATCTGGGCGAGGTGGCTAAATCGGAGGACCTGTTCATCCAGGTGCTTGAGCGCGATCCGAGTTTCCTGGAAGCCAGAGGTAACCTCGGCTGGCTACTCCTCGATGGCGGCCGCGAGCAGGAAGCCATGGAGCAGTTCAACATCGCCCTCAGGCAATTCCCTTATCACGCCAATTCGCTGCACGGAAAGGGATTGATCTATGAACGGTTCAAGAGGTGGGATGACGCAGTTGCCGCTTACCGTGAAGCCCTGAAAGCCGACCGCAAGCGCTACCCTGCGATGCTGCAACTGGCGATCGTGCTCACCCGTAGAGGCGATTTCACAGAGGCGATTCCTCTGCTCGAACAATTCCTCAAAGAAGCTCCGGCAGGCAAGTATCCCGAAGAGCGAGCCGGAGCTCAGCGGCTGCTCAGCAGGTTGAAACAGCACGGTCAGTAGACACTGGATTTATCAACTTGAAGAGATAGATCAAACAACCCGCCGACACCTGCGCTCTCTACCCGCTGGTTTAACGGGATTACATCTCGGCTCCTTCCTCCAACCGGACGGCATGTTGCCCCCCCCCTGATAAATCCGAAAAGCGGGCGACGGAATAAACCTCTTATTACCATCATGCCACAGGACTTGGAGGAAGGAACTCTCGCGCCGCGCTGTGGCCGCTCGCCCGCCAAACTCTGACCGACTCAATAAAACTCCCGAAGCTTAGACAAAACGCTGAACGCAATATACAAGTTCCCGAATCAATAATACGGTGTAACGTATTCAATATTATACATCGTAAATCATTTATTCTACACCACTTGTAACACTTAATATTATAATCGCAATAGCAAATCCATTTATCTGTTGTGGCACTACAGAAATATGTATACACGTACTTGAAGTGTCGATTCATAATTATGTAACCCCATTGTTTGCAATGGAATAAAATCGCCTATTTGTGTCAACTTTCACCTGCCGCATTTGGCACACACATTGCTTCGATATTCTGGTGTAGGGGAAGGGACTTTTTGACACCTTTATAGTTATCCCGTCAGCGCGAGGAAAGGAGGGTGTGTGTATCTGGCGCTGTCCCCCGCGAGTAGGGTTTATATCTCATCAAATAGAATTTCTAAGGAGATGACATGAAAAAAATCCTCTTAACCGGTCTGTTACTTGCCGTGTGCGCAACGTTCGCGCTGGCGCAGACCACAACGGGTTCGATTTACGGAACCGTCAAGACTGCCGACGGGTTGGTGATACCTGACGTCAAGGTCTCACTCTCGGCCGAGCACGCTGCCACGATAACATCGATGACAAGCCAGCGTGGTGTTTTCCGCTTTGGCGAGCTGCCGATCGGCACCTTCACGCTCACCTTCGAAAAAGACGGTTACCAGAAGATTGTCCTGGAAGGTGTAGTGGTCAGAATTGCGGCGGCATCGCGCGTCGACATGACGCTCGAGGCCTCGGCAGCCGAGCAGGTAATCACGATCACCGGCGAGACCGCCGTTGTCGACCTCAAGAAGACCGGCACGGCAACCAACCTCTCGCAGGACTACCTCGCCAACATCCCCTCGGCGCGCGACCCCTGGGTCATCATGGATCAGGTGGCCGGCATCAACGTCGACCGCGTTAACGTCGGCGGCTCCGAGTCGGGTCAGCAGAGCAACTTCGTCTCAAAGGGCGACGACGGCGACAACGCGATGTGGAACGTCGACGGCATCACCATCACCGACCAGTCGTCGATGTCCTCGCCCGGCTACTACGACTACGACTCTTTCGAAGAGATGCAGATCACCACGTCCGGCGCCGATGCCTCAATCCAGACCGCCGGCGTGGCACTGAACTTCATCACCAAGCAGGGCAGCGACACCTTACACGGCCAGGGCAGCGCCTACTATACCGGCGAGAGCCTGCAGGGCGAGAACGTTCCGTCCGACCTGGAAGCCCTCGGCTATGCCGGCAACCAGATCGACAGCATCAAGGACTACGGCTTCGACGTCGGCGGCCCGATCTGGAAGGGCAACCTCTGGTTCTGGGGCGCCTACCGCATGCAGAACATCTCGATGCTGGCGATCACCGGCATGGTCGACGCCACCGAGCTGAAAAACTACAACCTCAAGTTCACCGGCCAGGCAGGCGACCGCAACCGCTGGACCTTCTTCTACACCCGCGGCGAGAAAATCAAAACCGGCCGTAACGCGGCCTGGAACCGCCCGCCCGAGACCACCCACGACCAGGGCGGCCCGACCATCCTCTACAAAGTCGAGGATACCTTCCTGGCGACCGACGACCTTATCCTGTCGGGTAAATTCGCCTACGTCGACAGCGGCTTCTTCCTGATGCCGCAAGGCGGCGACGCCATCCCCTTCCGCGAAGATTCCACCTACATGTACGGCGGCTCTTCGTGGTACTACGACACCAAGCGCCCCGAGTACCAGCTCACAGTGACCGGCGAGCAGTATATCGAGGAAGCCTTCGGCGGCAGCCACGAGATCAAGGCCGGCTTCGAGTGGCGCAAGACCCCTGTGACCTCGCTCTCCGGCTACGGCGCCGACATGTTCCAGGTGCTGTGGGAGGGCGAGCCTTATGAGGTCTGGCTGACCGGAAAGGTCGACGCCAAAAAGGTGGCGATGCGCACCAGCTTCTACGCGATGGACATCTTCAACATCGACCGCTGGACCTTCAACATCGGCGTCCGCTACGACCGCCAGTGGGGCTACAACCAGGCCGCCACGGTCGCCGGCAACCCGGTAATCCCAGACATCATTCCCGATCTCAACTACCAGGGTACCGACACCGTATTTGAGGTCTCCACTTTCGTGCCCCGCATTGGCGCGACCTACGATGTCTTCGGCGACGGCAAGACCGTTGTCCGTGCCAACTTCTCGATCTACGGCGACCAGATCATGGCCGGCACCGCCGAGCTGGTTAACCCGGCCGGCTGGCGCGAGGTCGACATGGAGTGGACCGACCTCAACGGCGACATGTACCCGCAGCGCAGCGAGCTGGGCGCGATCACCTGGTGGTACGGCCTCAACCCGTTCGATTCCACCGCCGACCCATACGACACCGGCATGAGGATCGAGACCAGCCAGCTGCCGCGCACAACCGAGTTCCTCCTCGGCGTGGAACGCGAAGTCATGCCGGAGCTCTCTGTCGCCGGCACCTTTATTTATCGCTACATAGACAAGTTCAACTGGCGTCCGGACGATGCATGGGTCAACGATCCCTACACGCTGGCCGGCAGCGTCAGCCAGGGCGGCTTCACCCGCGAGTACTACGAGCCGACCGTGGACCCGGCGGGCACCTCGGCATTGCAGCCTCAGCCCGATTACAACCGTAAGTACATGGGCGTCGAATTCCAGGTGACCAAGCGCCTCGCCGACAAGTGGATGGCCAACGCCTCCTTCTCCTATGGAGACACCAAGGTCTACTACGGAAGCGATAAGGCTTATACCGACCCGACCAACATCCCGGTTCTCGACGGCTACTCCTACGCCCCGGAGACCAGCGGCAGCGGCAAGGCTTCCATCTTCATGAACTCCAAATGGGCCTTCAAGCTGACCGGACTCTACCAGCTGCCCTTCGACATCAACATCAGCGGCTACCTCAGCATGCGCGAAGGCTTCGCCTACCCGATCCGCCTGCGCTCACCCTACCGCAATTTCTCGGCCGGCCGCGCCTACGCCCAGGCAGAGCCGATGGGCGAGAACCACCTGCCGTTACTGACGATGGTCGACTTCCGCGTCGAGAAGACCATTAATGTCAGTGATTTCGGTCGCCTCGGCATCATCATGGACGTCTTCAACCTGCTCAACACCGACACCACACTCGGCAAGAACCGCGACGGCTGGACCAGCTCATTCGGCCAGGTCACCGAGATCGTCAACCCGCGCATCTTCCGCCTCGGCGTGAGATTCCAGTTCTGACATCGGTTGACGTAGAAGCTTCAAAGGCGGGGGGATCCACCCCCGCCTTTCTTACACCCCGGGCAACTCGATATATTTGATCTACTCTACTGCTATTTCTACATACACTACATTTCGATGGATTAACGATCCATAAAAATCATTGTGCATTTCACCACTTCTGAACCTGCCTCTCCATGACGCCGCTAATGACGGCACCACAGACAGTAACGGAACAACCCAGCCCAAATAAATTCTAATTATCGAATACAATTTTTTGTATCAACAATACGAATTATTGAATCAGCGTCGATTGTGAAATCGATTAAGTCATTGAATACGCTACATTTATTCATTGGCAACAATCGGGCACAATAGTTGCATTCTTAATTTGCCAGCGGAGGTTCAACTTTTTGTACAACACATCCAACAAATCGTACGGCGCGAAAGGAGGTTGGTGAGGGGGTCCGTACAGTTGAGCCTCATTTATAGGGTGTTTGACTTTTCTAAACAAAAGTTACAGGAGATGACATGAAAAAAATCCTCTTAACCAGTCTGTTGCTGGCGCTGTGTGCAACAGTCGCGCTGGCGCAGACCACAACGGGTTCGATTTACGGAACCGTCAAGACAGCCGAAGGATTGATTATTACGGAAGCTAAAGTCACGTTGTCTGCCGAGCACGCAGCAGGGAAGACAGTGATGACCAGCAACCGCGGCACTTTCCGCTTCGGTGAGCTGCCGATCGGCGCCTTCACGGTGACCTTCGAAAAAGAGGGCTACCAGACCCTAATCCTCGAAGGCGTGATTGTTCGCCTGGGCGCCGCAGCTCGCGTCGACGCCACCCTCGAGGTTTCGGCGGTCGAGCAGGTGATCACCATCACCGGCGAGACCGCGGTGGTTGACATGAAGAAAACGGGGACGGCCACCAACATCTCACAGGACTACCTCGCCAATATCCCGTCGGCGCGCGACCCCTGGGTCATCATGGACCAGGTGGCCGGTATTAACGTCGACCGCGTCAACGTCGGCGGCTCCGAGTCGGGTCAGCAGAGTAACTTTGTCTCCAAGGGCGACGACGGCGACAACGCGATGTGGAACGTCGACGGCGTCACCATCACAGACCAGTCGTCAATGTCCTCACCGGGCTACTACGACTACGACTCCTTCGAAGAGATGCAGATCACCACATCCGGCGCCGACGCCTCGATTCAGACCGCCGGCGTTGCGCTGAACTTCATCACCAAGCAGGGCAGCGACACCTTCCACGGCCAGGGCAGCGCATACTACACCGGCGAGAGCCTGCAGGGCGAGAACATACCCTCCGACTTGGAAGCCCTGGGCTACGCCGGCAACAAGATCGACAGCATCAAGGACTACGGCTTCGACGTCGGCGGCCCGATCTGGAAGGGCAACATCTGGTTCTGGGGCGCCTATCGCATGCAGGACATCTCGATGCTGACGATTACCGGCACAACGGACGCCACCGAGCTGAAGAACTACAACCTTAAGTTCACCGGTCAGGCCGGTGACCGCAACCGCTGGACCTTCTTCTACAACCGCGGCGAGAAGATCAAGACCGGCCGTAACGCGGCCTGGAACCGTCCGCCCGAGACCACCCACGACCAGGGCGGCCCGGGCATAATCTACAAGATCGAGGACACCTTCCTGGCGACCGACGACCTTATCCTGTCGGGTAAATTCGCCTATGTCGACAGCGGCTTCTTCATGATGCCGCAAGGCGGCGACGCCATCCCCTTCCGCGAGGACTCCACCGGTATGTACGGCGGCTCTTCGTGGTACTACGACACCATGCGTCCGCAATACCAGTTTACCGTGACTGGCGAGCAGTACATCGACGAGGCCTTCGGCGGCAGCCACGAGATCAAGGCCGGCTTCGAGTGGCGCAAGACCCCGGTGACCTCGCTCTCCGGCTACGGCGCCGATATGTTCCAGGTGCTGTGGGAGGGCGAGCCTTATGAGGTCTGGCTGACCGGAAAGGTCGACGCCAAAAAGGTGGCGATGCGCACCAGCTTCTACGCGATGGACATCTTCAACCGCGATCGCTGGACCTTCAACTTCGGCGTGCGCTACGACCACCAGTGGGGCTACAACGTAGCTTCGCAGGCAGGCGGCAATCCGGTCATCCCCGACCTGATCCCCGACCTCAACTACGGCGGCACCGACACAGTTTTCAAAACCACTGATTTCCTGCCGCGCTTCGGCTTGACCTATGACATCTTCGGCGACGGCAAGACGATTTTCCGCGGTAACTTCTCGATCTACGGCGACCAGATCATGGCCGGCACCGCTGCAACGGTTAACCCGCTGACTTGGCGCGAGATCGATTACGAGTGGACCGACCTCAACGGCGACATGTACCCGCAGCGTAACGAACTTGGTGCGATCACCTGGTGGGGAGGCCTCAACCCGTTCGACCCCGGAGATCCGCTCGACAACGGCCGCAGGATCGAGACCGACCAGCTGCCCACTACCTATGAGGTTATCTTCGGCGCCGAGCGTGAAGTTATGCCGGAGCTGGCGGTTTCGGGAACCTTCATATACCGCTACTTCACCGACTACAACTGGCGTCCGGACGACGCATGGGTCAACGATCCTTACACGCTGGCCGGCAGCGTCACCCAGGGCGGCTTCACCCGCGAGTACTACGAGCCGACAATGCAGCCGAGAGGCACTTCGGCATTGCAGCCCCTGGCCGATTACCACCAAAAGTACATGGGCTTCGAGTTCACCGTGACCAAGCGCCTCGCCGACAAGTGGATGGCCAACGCCTCCTTCTCCTACGGCGACACCAAGGTCTACTACGACAGCGACGCGGCCTACACCGATCCCACCAACATCTCGGTTCTCAACGGCTACTCCTACGCCCCGCAGACGAGCGGCAGCGGAAAGGCTTCCATCTTCATGAACTCCAAGTGGGCCTTCAAGCTCACAGGACTCTACCAGTTGCCCCTCGACATCAACATCAGCGGCTACATCAGCATGCGCGAAGGCTTCGCCTACCCGATCCGCCTGCGTTCGCCCTACCGCAACTTCTCGGCGGGCCGCGTCTACGCCCAGGCAGAGCCGATGGGCGAGAACCACCTGCCGTTGCTCACGATGGTGGACTTCCGTGTTGAAAAGACCTTCAGGATCCAGGATTTCGGCCGCCTCGGCCTGATCATGGACGTCTTCAACCTGCTCAACACCAACACCACACTCGGCAAGAACCGCGACGCCTGGACCAGCTCATTCGGCCAGGTCACAGAGATCGTCAACCCGCGCGTCTTCCGCCTCGGAGTGCGCTTCCAGTTCTAAGCGGTTACTGACCGACGTCAAAGGGCGGGGAGGATTATCCTTCCCGCCCTTTTCTTACAACCCGCCTTCCAAGTCCAAAACTCATGAACCGCTGTTCTATCCCAGAAGGACCTCAGACGATCGAGCAGTACGACGGCCACAGCTACACGCCGCAGACGGGTGGAAGCGGCAAGTCGGCGATCTTCATCAACTCGCGGTGGGCTTTCAAGGCCACCGCCTCGTACCAGTTCCCGCTTGATATCAATGTTTCCGGATACTTCAGCCTGCGCGAAGACTTCGTACACCCGATCCGCGTGCGTTCACCGTATAGGGACCACTTCGCGGGCAGGGTTTACCCGGTGGTCGAGCCGATCGGAGAGAACCACCTGCCTAACCTGTCGGTCTTCGACGTGCGCGTGGAAAAGGTCTTCCGGTTGCAGGATTTCGGCCGCTTGGGCCTGATCATGGACGTGTTCAACGTCTTCAACACCGATTCAACGCTCGGCAAGAACCGTAACGCCTACCAGAGCACTTTCGATCAGATCACAGAGATCGTTAATCCGAGGCTGTTCCGTTTCGCCGTGCGTTTCCAGTTCTGGGACAATATCGGCTGTCTTGATGGCCTTTTGCGGGGAGGAATTCTTCCTCCCCGCGCTTTTTTTATAGATACTCCAGAGGATCCTGCCAGGAACCAATCCGCCCCCTGAGATAGAAGGTAATTATTCAAAAATTCGATTCATATTTTCCTGCTAGTATTCAATTTTGTGAATACAAATTTGTGGATTCCCAATACCACAATCTGTATCAGCAAGCCGACCGCCACCCTCAATTGACCAATACTCCCGATAAATAAGCGCCGCGTGCGGCACAATAATTGCTCTTATCCTTAAGAAGTCACAGAGACACAACTCTTTTTATTGCAGCAGTTATAAGAGAAAGGAGGTGAGGATTAGCGCGTAAGCATCACCTATCGGACAACAACCTTTTTTTCTCCAAGCTAAAAATCAGGGAGCTAACATGAAAAAAATTACACTGACTCTGTTGCTGCTTGCGCTGTGCGCCACGCTGGCGACGGCACAGACGACAACGGGGTCGATCTACGGCACAGTCAAGACAGTCGACGGGCTTGTCATTACCGATGTCAAGATAACGCTGACCGCTGAACACGCTGTAACCTTGACAATAACTACCGGCGAACGCGGCTCTTTCCGCTTCGGCGAACTGCCAATCGGCATGTTCAACATGACCTTCGAGAAAGAGGGTTATCAGACCCTGATTATCGAAGGAGTCATGGTACGCATTGCCGCCGCCTCGCGTGTCGACGCAACTCTGGAAGTTTCCGCGGTCGAGCAAACGATCACCATCACCGGCGAGACGGCGTTGGTCGACCTTAAGAAAACCGGCACGGCGACGAACCTGTCGCAGTCCTATCTGTCCAACATCCCCTCCGCCCGCGATCCCTGGGTTATCCTAGATCAGGTCGCAGGCATCAACGTCGACCGCGTCAACGTGGGCGGCTCGGAGTCGGGCCAGCAGAGCAACTTCATGTCACACGGTGATGATGGCGATAACGTGATGTGGAACATCGACGGCATTACCATCACCGACCAGTCATCGATGTCATCGCCCGGCTACTACGACTTCGACTCGTTCGAAGAGATGCAGATCACCACTTCCGGCGCGGACGCTTCGATTCAGACCGCCGGCGTGGCGCTGAACTTCATCACCAAGCAGGGCAGCGACACCTTCCACGGACAGGGCAGTGTCTACTACACCAACGATAGCCTGCAGGGTGAGAACATCCCGTCCGATCTGGAGGCGAGAGGATACTCGGGCAACCAGATCGACAGCATCAAGGACTACGGCTTCGACGCCGGCGGTCCTATCTGGAAGGGCAAACTCTGGTTCTGGGGCGCCTATCGCATGCAGGACATCACACTGCTGACGATCACCGGCCAGTCAGACGCCACCCAGCTGAAGAACTACAACCTCAAGTTCACCGGCCAGGCCGGCGACCGCAACCGCTGGACCTTCTTCTACACCCGCGGTGAAAAGATCAAGGACGGCCGCGGCGCTGCCTGGAACCGTCCGCCCGAAACAACCTTTGACCAGGGCGGACCGACCATCCTCTACAAAGGCGAGGATACCTTCCTTGCTACCGACAACCTTATCCTCAGCGCCAAGTTCGCCTACGTCGACAGCGGCTTCTTCTTCCATCCGAAGGGCGGCGACGCCATCCCGTACCGTGAAGACTCGACCGGTATTTGGGGTGGTTCCTTCTACTACTATGATACCACCCGTCCAGAGTACCAGTTCACTGGAACCGGTGAGTATTACATCGAAGAGGCGTTCGGCGGCAGCCACGAGATCAAGGCCGGCTTCGAGTGGCGCAAGACCCCGGTGACCTCGCTCTCCGGTTACGGCGCCGACATGGCGCAGATGTTATGGGAAGGCGAGCCCTACATGGTCTGGTTGACCGGCAAGGTCGACGCCAAGAAGGTGGCGATGCGCACCAGCTTCTACCTGATGGATATCTTCAACATGGACCGCTTCACCTTCAACTTCGGCCTGCGCTACGACCGCCAGTGGGGCTATAACAATGCTTCCAGGGCTGCCGGCAACCCGGTAATTCCCGATATCATCCCCGATCTCGACTACCAGGGCTCCGACACCGTCTTCAGCAGCACTGATATCGTGCCTCGCCTAGGCATGACCTACGACGTCTTCGGCGACGGCAAGACGATCATCCGCGCCAACTTCTCAATGTACGCCGACCAGATCCAGGCCGGCACCGCCGAGTACGAAAATCCGCTCGGCTGGCGCGAAGTCGACTACTACTGGACCGACCTCAACGGCGACATGTACCCGCAGAGTAACGAGTTGGGCGATATCGACTGGTGGTACGGCCTCAACCCGTTTGATCCCAACGCCGATCCGTATATCACCAACGTGAATGTGACAGCCGAGAACGTAGCCCGCACGATGGAATTCCTCATCGGCGTCGAACGCGAGATCATGCCGCAGGTTGCCGTTTCCGGCACCTTCGTCTACCGCAAGTTCACCGACCTCTTCTGGCCGTGGAACGCCCTGCCCGACGATAACTGGCGGAGCGATCCTTGGACGGTCGCAGGCAGCGTGACCCAGGGCGGCTCCACGCGCGATTATTACGAGCCGACCATGGATGCGGCCGGAACGGTCACCTATGACAACCGTCCCGACTACTACCGCGTCTACAAGGGACTGGAAGTTCAGGCTACCAAGCGCCTGGCCGACAAATGGATGGCTTCCGCGTCCTTCTCCTACGGCAGCACAACTCAGCACTTCGACAGCCCGGCTGCCTATGAAGACCCGACAAACATCCCGCAGACAAACGGCTTTGCCTACGCCCCTGAGTCCGGCGGCAGCGGCAAAACCGCCATCTTCATGAACTCGCGCTGGGCCTTCAAGCTGACCGGCCTCTACCAGCTCCCTTACGACATCAACGTCAGCGGCTACCTCAGCATGCGTGAGGGATTCGCCTACCCCGTTCGGCTCCGCTCGCCTTCGCGCGCATTCAGCGCCGGCAGGGCATACCCGCTGGCCGTTGGCATGGGTGAGGAGCACCTGGACAACGTGACGATGGTCGACCTGCGCGCCGAGAAGATTTTCAATCTTAAGGACTACGCGCGCGTCGGCCTCATCATGGACGTCTTTAACCTTCTTAACACAAATACCGAGCTGGGTCGCAACCGCGACGCCTGGCATAGCACTTTCGGCCAGGTTACCGAGATCGTGAACCCGAGGATCTTCCGCCTCGGCGTGAGACTCCAGTTCTGATCCGGCGACCTGAGCGATAGCACAAAGCGGGGGGGGGTAAAAACCTCCCCGCTCTTTTCTTATTCTCTGCACTTCTGATATATTTAGCCACGCAAGTATCGGTGTCTTCTCGAGAGCCGGAACTGCGCAAATTAAGTATTGTCAATATTATGAATGATATTTCGCGTACGAGGTATGGATATGCTTAGCAGACGGCCGGTTTATACGGTACTTTTCACAGCTGTAATCTTCCTTGCAGCTTCCATCAGCCTCAGCGCCCAGGATTGGAGGGGACAGGGCCGGGTTATAGGCACGGTAAGCGCGCCCGACGGCACGCCGATCGCGGGCTGTCAGGTCAAGGGCACTCACCAGAGTTATCAGGACGGCCCCACGGTCGAGACTGACGAGAAGGGCAAATGGACAATCAGCGGAGTCAGAGGGGGAACCTGGATGATAGATTTTTATCATCCTGACTATCAGCCATACGGCATCAGCGTCCAGATCAGCAACGTCCGCCGCGGCAAGCCGATTGACATCGTGCTCCAGCCAGCCACGGGAGTCATCGGCGGCGTCGATGACGCGCTGGCCGAAGATGTTGCGGCGGCTGAAGAACTCTACGAAGCCGGCAACTACCAGGAAGCTCTGGACGCATTCAGCACCATTCTGGAGCAGAAGCCTGAGGTCAACGCGATACGCGTGCGCATCGGTGAGTGCCACCTGCAGCTCGGCAACAGCGACGAGGCGAAGGCTCTCGGCGAGCAGGTGCTCTCGGCTGATCCCAACAACGCCGCAGCTCTCACGCTGATGGGCAACATAGCCTACAAACAGTCCGACTGGGAATCCGCGGAGAAATACTATTCCAGGATCGTCGAGCTCGCCCCGGGCGACGCAGGTGTCTGGGCCAACCTCGGCGAAATCACCATGAACCTGCGCAAATACGATAAAGCGCAGGAGGCCTACGAGAAGGCGATAGAGCTCAACCCGCAGTTCTTCGACCTTTACGTGCAACTGTCGGCAGTCCAGATGGTCGCGGAGGAATACGATAAAGCCTTGGCAACACTTCAAAAGCTCAAGGAACTCGCCCCCCCCGACCACCAAATCTTCCAGATCTGGAACGTGGACGAGCTGATTGCAATTTGCCAAGCCGGGCTTGAGAACAAGTAAAAACAACCAGCCCGGCCGGGACGGCATTAAATTGCCGGGAGGATAGGCATGCGCAAGTTTACCTTGTTTACGGCGGCTGCACTAGCAGTGGCGATCCTTGCACTGACCGCAGCCGGACAGGACGATCCTGTTCAGAAAAAACCCTTTTATTACAGAATCGAGGCTAACAGGGTCGCAATTCCTGTCTACGTTATCGATTCCGACGGCATGCCGGTCACCGGCCTGGGCATGGAAGACTTCGAAGTGCGGGAGGGGCGTAATCTCTGCCGCATCGAATCCGTGGAGTTCATCGACCACACCAAACCTGCCGCCCGCGTCTATGAAATCACACCACCGGAAAGCAGGCGGCAGTTTCTGCTGATCTTCGATCTCAGCTTCGCGAACATCCCCGGCATCAGGGCAGCCAGGTCCGCTGGTCTGAAATTTCTGCTCGAACAGACAACGCCGCTCGATCTGGTTGCCGTCGTGACCGTCTCTCAGCGCGGAGGGGTGGATCTGCTTTGCCCGTTCTCCACTCAGCGCAGCCAGGCTCTGCATTCCGTTTCCAGCCTCGGCCTGGGCGCATCACTGAAATATCGTGATCCCGCGGGATTCGCCTTCGACAACGAGCTCGAGAGCATCGAGAACGAGATCTCCAGCTTGCAGGATGTCGAACAGAATCTGACCGGCGGAGGCAACGCCGCGGATGCGCTGCAGAATATGGGCGACATCATGAAACTAAACAAGTCGCTCGACCTACAGCGCTACACCGGTGTCGTCACTCGCTATATCGGCGTTTTCGAATCGCTGGCCACCGGGCTAAACAGCCTCCACGGCCGCAAGAACGTGATCCTCTTCTCCGAGGGCTTCGACCAGAAGGCGCTCACCGGCAAAACGCTCTCAGAGCTGGAAGAAGACGCTGCACAGATGGCTACACTGACGACCGAAAATGTCGGCGCGATCGACTCCACGGGGCGCTACGGCTCAGTGGCCTTGCAGCGGGCGTTCGCGTCACTGCTCGATGAGTTCAGCCGCGGCAACTCTGTGTTCTACGTCGTCGACGTCGGCCGCCTCGATGCCGGTAGCACAGACGAGCATGAGACGCGCCAGCGCGGACAGAACACGCTCTTCCAGTTCGCCAACGAAACCAACGGTATTCTCTACAAGAACATCAACAGCATTGAGTCGATCCTGGACGATATCGCCCAGCGCACAAGTGCCAGCTACCTGGTGGTGTTCGAGCCGTCGAGACCGGGCAAGCCGGGAGAATTCAGGAAAGTGGATATTTCGGTTAGGAATCAGAAGCTCTCGGTTAACCATCAGGAGGGTTACTTCGTCGAGAAGGAGTATCGAGAATTCACTCCACAGGAAAAGATGATTCAGCTAAGCGAGTTTGTGAGCAAGGATCTGATAAGCCAGCGGATACCTTTCAACTTCGAGCCGCAGTTCTTCATGGGCAACGGCGTGCAGGTTCGCATACCTGTATTCCTGGAGGTGGAAGGCAGCAGCATCCTCGCCCTTAAAGGCGAACGCCGAAATGACAACATCGCGATCGAGATTTACGGTTATCTCGTTGACGATAAAAACAAACCACTCGACTTCTTCTTCGATGTAATCAACTTCAGCACGCCCGAACAGAAAACACTCCTCCAAAGCAAGGGGATCAAGTATTACGGCCTGCTCATCTCCCAGCCGGGGCGTTACAAGATCAAGTGTATCGTCCGCGACCACGAACTCGGCGCCATCAGCTCCCAGATACAGACGGTTCAGGTTCCTCATTTCGACAAGCAAGTATTGCGGATGAGCGGCCCGGTGTTCATAGAATCCCGCGATCACTGGCTCAACATGCTGAAAAAAACCAAACTGGAAGCCACCGGCCGCCGCGAAGGACAGCCTGTCGAATACCCATATGTATGGGGTGAGCGGGTGTGGACTCCCGCGCTCAATCCTACATTCGATCTCGCAAGGCCGGAGTTGTTTTACGTCCGCATGTACAGCCTGCTGTTGCACCCGGAGCAGAATATTCCGCAAGTCTCGATGAAATTCGAAATTCTCGATTCCGAAGGCGGCAGTTTGTCTCTAACCCGCGTCGCCCTGGTCGATCGCAAGGATAATCCGGAGGAATCGACGTACGATCTGCTATTCCAGGTGAACTTGTCCGAGCTCGACCTGAAACCCGGCCAGCATTGGATAAGGTTCTCCATTACAGACAATCTCTCGGACAACGAAGTCTCCTCCGAGGTACCTTTCATTATCGCCGGAGCCGAGTAGGAAAAGAGTTATGCGCAATCGAATTCTAGGTTTGTTGCTGGCAATAACTTTTCTCAGCATGCTTCCGTTGACTGCGGTCGCACAGGAAGAGGTCGGCGAAGAAAAGGCTCCCGAGCCCCCGCCTTTGACGGAAAAGCATCGCAAGTGGCTCGAAGAGGATGTTGTCTACATCATCTCCGACGTGGAGAAAGAGGCTTTCCTTGAGCTGCTTACCAACGAGGACCGCGACGATTTCATCGCCGCCTTCTGGTTGGTGCGCGACCCGACGCCCGGGACTGAGCTGAACGAGTTCAAGGACGAGCACTTCAAGCGCATTGAATTCGCAAACCACAAGTACGGCCGCGACACGGCGAAACCGGGGTGGAAAACCGACCGCGGAAAAATTCACGTGCTCCTCGGCGAGCCGCGCTTCAGATCGGAATACCCCGAGGATATGCTGATTCAGCCGACAGTGCTGTGGCACTACATCTCCGTCGACAAATACGGCCTGCCGCCCAGCTTCTACCTCATCTTCTTCCGGAATTACGGCGTCGGCGAAATGCGCCTCTACAGCCCAACTGCCGACGGCATTAACAAGCTCTTCCGCCCGCTGCCTTCCTTGCAGGGGATGGGCTCTGAAGCGCTGACCGAGCTGCTCTACACTTCTGTTGATTCCGAACTCGCACACGCGGTTTGGAGCCTCCTGCCGAGCGAGGGGGGACTTGCGACCGAACAATTCATGCCCAATCCGCTCAGCTCGGAGATGATGCTGGCGCGAGTGTACGACGCGCGCAACTATCCCAAGAATTACGAGTGGGTTGACACCTACCTGACCATGGGCACCACCATCAAGGTGGACTACACCTTCCTGAAATCCTCGCCGGATTTTGTCTTCACCTGGATTCTTAATCCGCTAAGCCTACCTGAGATGCATTACGCCGTCTTCCTGCGGCCCGATCAGTTCTCTCTCGGGCGTTACCAGGACCGAGTATACGGTTCCGTTACCCTTGACGGCTTCATCACCACGGAAGAAGGCAAGCTGCTCTCCCCCATCAGGGAACACAGCGAGTTCGATGTGCCTCCGAGACAAGTTGAAGACGTGTCCAAGCGGCCGTTCGAGCTGGAGGGAATGTTGCCGATCATCCCCGGCTCCTATCAGTTCACGCTGATGTGGAAAAACGAGGTGTCACGGCGCAACATGCCCGTAATCGGGGACCTTGAGATTCCTGATATCGAGTCCCTGGAAAAACCGATTTTCTCTCCCCCAATCCTGATTCTTTCCGCCACTCCTCTTGATCAGCAGAAAACCACGCAGTCGGTGCGCCCGTTCCAGATCGGAAGTTACCAATTCACGCCGAATATCAGCGGCGTCGTTCCCCCCGGCACGCCGGTGAATGTGTTCCTTCAGTTGGTTCTGCCTCCCGCGAAACCCATGGTGGTGGCCGACTACAACGTTGAATTCCGTTTCTATCAGGAAAACGAGGAAGTTCAAAAAGTGGTCGAGCCGCTCAGCAACTTCATCAAGAACGAGATGTTGTACATCTCGACAGGGATATTCAAGCCCGTTCCTTCCGAGAATCTAACCTCCGGAGATAACATCCTGAAGGTGGCTTTGGTCAGCGGCGAGGAAGATATTGCAGTCAGCAAAGAACTCAAGCTCAAGATCTGGAGCAGGGAGTTGAGGGATCCGTTCGTCATCAGGCGCGGCATGCCGCCCTATTCCAGGGGGGCACACTCCACCATCAGAGCCGAGCAGTGGATCCGCCGCGGCAACAACGCAAAGGCGATCGAAATGCTGCAGGAGGCCGTGCAGCGCGAGCCGGCCATGACCGACTCGAAAATGACGCTGATGAGACTGCTGCTCAAGGAGCGAGAGTTTGAAAAAATAATCGTCCTCGGTGAGCCGCTCCTGATTGAAAAACCGCGTGATGTCCAGCTTCTCCTGCTGGTGGCTTCGGGCTACTTCGGCGCGGGCAAGGACAAAGACGCAGCAAGGCTGCTGGAGCGCACACTCAGCGAGCAGCCGAACAACCTCCACGCCCTCAACCTTCTGGCGCATGTGAAACTCGCCGGGGGAGACATTGCCGGGGCGCTCTCAGCGATTAACCGTTCACTCGAGGTCTATCCCGAGCAGCCCAACCTCAAGGAGCTCAAAGCCCAGATCGAGGCCGACGTGCAGTGAATGCGTAATCGCTCCGGAGATTTGCACGGAAAAAATAACAAGCTCCACTCTTATTAAGAGTGGAGCTTTTGTTAGCTAAAGATCCCGATTTAACGTTTTTCAGCGTTTCTTCTCGTAAGTTGCATCAGCCTTGGCGTCTTCCCCCGACTTCACACGCACCTGCAGGTCATCCGGCTTCTTCCAGCCCTCTGCGCTCTTGAACTCGACTGTCACCTGACCCGGCGTCACGCCATCGGCAGTCTCACCGCTTGCGAACCACTGGTTGGTGCCGGCAATTCGCCACATGGCGCCGTTGTCTACGGCCCCCTTTGGCTTCAGGATTATCGTCAGAGTCGCTGCTCTCTGCTTCTTGTATGCTCCCGTGACATTGGTCGTCTCGTTTGCTTTGACTGCCACACTGATGTTGTCGGGAGTCTTCCAGTCCGGGATGTCCTTGAACTCGATGATCCACTCGCCGGATTTGATACTCTCCCGCATCCGGCCGCTCTGACGCCAATTGGGCGTCCCCACAATGCGCCATTCAGCGCCTGCCTGCACCGCCGCTTCGGGCTGGATGTCGACCAGGATCCCTCCGTAGTCCGACGTATAGCTGGCGGTGATCGTCACCGTTTGGTCCTTGACTATCCTGACCTTTTGTTTCTCAGGCGTGCCCCAGCCTTCGATCTCGCTGAACTCCACCGTGTGAGTGCCGGTTGGCAGATTGGTTTTCGTACTGCCGCTCACGCGCCAATCGTAGCCTTCTTCGGCGATTCGCCATTTGCCGCCTGCTTCGACTGCCTTGCTCGGCTCGATGTTGACGGTCAGTGCGCCCTTCTCCATTCCATACTTACCGGTAACCGTCGCAGGCCGTCGGGGATCGACGATGACGGTTGCGTCATCCGGCTCTTTCCAGCCCGCAATCGACTTGAATTTGACGATGTTCTCGCCTGCGGGTGCGTTCTGAAGGGTTCGACCGCTGGGGTGCCAGTCGTCATCTCCTTTGAACCGCCATTGTGCGCCGTCGGTAACCGCCTCTTTCGGCTCGATGTTGACGGTCAGCACGCCCTTCTGCCTGCGATAAGTTCCCGTCATATTAGCCGTCTGCCCGGAGTCGATACGAACCTGCTTGACTGGAGACTTGTCCCAGTACTTCACATCTATGAACTCGATCGTATAAGTACCGCTGGGAACCTCGGTTTCCGTCGTACCAGAGTAAAACCACTGCGCGGTCCCCTGGCGCCGCCACAGCGCTCCTGCATTTCCGGCTTCGCCGGGGTCGATGGTAACAGTGAGTGAGCCCCACATCGGTTTGTATGCAACACGGACCGCAGCGGTCCGGCCGAGGGGAACCCTCACTGTCTGCCCTGTTGGTTGTTCCCAGTCTTTGATGCTGACGAACTCAATCGCCCAGTCGCCTTCCGGAACGTTGTCCTCCTGTTCGCCGCTTCGCAACCAGATCTCGGTGCCCTCGCGCCGCCACATCGCCCCCGCTCCAACCGCTTCCGGAGGTTCAATGGTAACAATCAGCGAGCCTGATAATGATCTGTATTCGACATCCAGCAGGGCTATCCTGCCTCTGGTTATCGAGACTCGCTGAGAAACGGGAGCCTGCCAGCCGCGGATCTCGGTGAATTCCACAGTATAGTTTCCGGGCCGGATGTTGCTGAGCGTCGCGCCGCTGCGTTGCCAGTCGATTCCGGCAAAATTGGCGATGCGCCACATCGCTCCGGCGTCGACCGCTTCCGGCGGTGCGATGAATACTCGCAATGACCCCGTGGACTGGGCGGTAGGCGTCGTGGCGAAAGCAGCCGCAGAGATGACGACGAGCAGGATTGCCGCCAGGCCCAACCTCGATTTTCTATTCAAATTCGTTTTCATTCTTTACCCCCGTTGGTTAAATATAGTTGTGGCAACCGATTGTATTACCAGACCCCTCGCTCGCTGTTCACTTGAATGCTAAGCAATTCTAACCTCCAGACTCGTAGCGTTCAAGGAATTCGGTGGCTGAATACTTTCATCAAGTGTCGCACTCTGCTTTAATTGGACAAACAAATTGCGGGAGGGTGCCATGGCAATTGAAAACGGTGAACCGAAGCGCGGGAAAGCCGCGATCTCTGTCCACAGGCGTGATTTCTTGACGGCAGTCGGCGGCCTCGGCCTGGCCTCCACAGCATTCCCCTCCGCACTTTGGGCACGGGCGCAGGAGGAAGGCTCGATCACCAAGCAGACGATTGTCGAAGCCGAGAAACTCGCGGGGCTGGAGTTCACCGACGCCGAGCGGGAGTTGCTGCTTGAAGACATCGCAGACCTTCCGAAAAGCTATGAAGAAATCCGCGAGCTGAATATCGGTAACGAGGTTGCCCCGGCGCTCGAATTCAATCCCATCCCTCCCGGAACAAAACTTCCCGAGCAGCCTATACCTTCCGGCCCGCTCGATGAAAACGTCGATCTACCGGCGAGCGAGGCCGACCTGGCCTTCATGCCGGTGACAAAGCTCTCGCAACTGGTCAGGGAGCGCAAGCTCACCTCCACCGAGCTGACCGCGATGTATCTCGCGCGCCTGCGCAAGCACGATCCCGCTCTCAAGTGTGTGATCAGCCTGACGACTGAGCGCGCGCTGGAAGAGGCCGACCGCGCCGACCGCGAAATCGCCGCCGGCAACTACCGCGGCCCGCTGCACGGCATCCCCTGGGGCGCAAAGGATCTGCTCGCCGCCCGTAAATACCGCACCACATGGGGCGCGCGGCCTTACGAGGATCAGGTGATCAATGCCGACGCCACCGTGACCGATCGCCTTTCCGCTGCCGGAGCGGTGCTGGTCGCCAAGCTGACGCTCGGCGCGCTGGCCTGGGGCGATGTATGGTTCGGCGGCAAGACGCGCAATCCATGGAATCCCGAGCAGGGCTCAAGCGGCTCGTCGGCGGGTCCGGCGTCATCAACGGCAGCGGGCCTCACCGGCTTCGCCATCGGCAGCGAAACCTGGGGCTCGATCGTTTCCCCCTGCTCCCGCTGCGGCTCCACCGGCCTGCGCCCCACATTCGGGCGCGTCAGCCGCCACGGCGCCATGGCTCTCTCATGGACGATGGACAAGCTCGGTCCTATCTGCCGCAGCGTCGAGGATTGTGCCCTCGTGCTCGACGCGATTTACGGCCCCGACGGCTTGGACACCACCGTGATTGACCACCCGTTTGCCTGGAACCGCGACCTCGACGTCACAAAGCTGCGTGTCGGCTACCTCAAGTCGGTCTTCGAGCGCGAGCCGGAGGAGGAGCAGGCGAAAGAGGCCCACGCGATCAACCTGCGCACGTTGGAAGAGCTGGAGAAGGCCGGCATCAGGCTGGTCCCCTTCGAGTTGCCCGACTTCCCCGTCGGCGCGCTCTCCTTCATCCTCAACGCGGAGGCCGCTGCCGCCTTCGACGAATTGACCCGCAGCAACCGCGACGACCTGCTGGTTCGCCAGATCAAAGATGCCTGGCCCAACACCTTCCGCCAGAACCGCTTTGTCCCGGCCGTCGAATACATCCAGGCAAACCGTGCGCGCAGTATCCTGATGCGAAAGATGGCCGAGGTGATGGAGAAGGTCGACGTCTACGTCTGCCCTCCCTACGGCGGCAACAACCTCCTGCTCACCAACCTCACCGGACACCCCTGCGTCGTCCTGCCCAACGGCTTCCGCGAAAACGGCACTCCCACCAGCATCACCTTCAACGGCAAGCTCTTCGGCGAAGCGCAATTGCTGGCCGTCGCCAAAGCCTACCAAGACGCCACCGGTTACCATCTCAAGCACCCGCCGCTGTTTATTTGAGCGTGAAAAAAATTACGCCGCGGATCGGGTCACACCGGTCCGCGGCGGTTTCTATAACAACGGAGGTTCGATTTACTTCACTTCGGCACTTCAAAGAACTTATCGTCCAAAGGCTCGTTGAACTTTAGTTCTTCAACAAGGATGGTGAGGCCCGCGGTGGTGTAAATCTTGAACGAATCAACGAGGGTGTTGACTGATGCGGGCTATTCCACGATAACGACGAACCTCAGGCAGCAAATCACGCAGAGTATGTTTGGATAATAATCGTGATAATTATTTAAATCGCTTTATCTCATATTCAATCCTCTCTTCTTGATTCCATAATCATAAGTATCATCTTCACCGATCACATATACAGTGAAATAGTCTTCTCTATGTGGAAATGTATTCCATTCGAAATAACCTATCACACTTGATGATGTCACCTCGAATCCAAACGCATTAATGTACATGTGAGGAATAACTACAGTATCAATTGGTCTGATAGGATTGTCTAAATCGTTGTCTACAACAATGACAATGCCCAGTGCATGACGCTGATACAGGATGTAGCCTCCACTCATTTGGGGATAGGGTGCCCAGACCTCTACGGCCGCAACGTTCCTCGAGTACTTTTTGATATCATCCTCAGACAACTCAAAATCAGTAAATTTTTTTAACGCTCTCCTCTGAGCCAAGGCCACCTCTTTCGTAAGGGTTTGTATGGGTCCGAGAAAATAGAATCTGAAATCGGAATTAACAACACCATACTGAAACTCCGCATTCAATTTGTCGTATATTTTGAAACGATTATGCAAAACTGCTTTTGAGTGTCCCAATAGTTTCCCTGCTTCAATTGCCTTCTCAACCTCTTCCTGCGGCGGGTAGACCTGAGAAAATACTGATTGAGAGGCCACAGCAAAACAAACAATGAACGTCGCGATCACGAGTAATCTTTTCATGACACACCCCCATCTAAAGACGATCTAGTATTATCACATCAGGCTAACAGTCACCGCACGCAACAGCAAGGGAATAAATATGCACTTTTAAATTTCTCAGAGTTTTATTATAAACGTCACATTCAATGTTTCTGATGGAAAATTCTTGTTAGTAACACACTATTCATTTCACAAGCTGATGTGATTAGATCGAACCTCTCGATAAACAAAAAGAGATGGTAGCTTTAACAATGGCAAAGTAGTAAGCAGTTGACTAGCTGTAGGCTGTAGCCAAGGCCTACTAGAACGCCACTGGCTACCACCTCAAGCACCCGTAGACGCATTATTGCTCAATGGGCCTCCGGGCGCCTGCATGCAACACAAATCAAGAATGCTATTCCCCGTTTTTTTCAAACACCACCTTGCCGTCGACGATCGTCATCACAACGTTCATCTTGAGGATATCTTTCGGGTCGCACTTCATCAGGTTGAGATCGCAGACGGTGATGTCGGCCAGCTTGCCCTCCTTGATCGAGCCGCGCACTTCGTCCTCAAAAGCGGCGTAGGCGTTGTTGATCGTGTAGGCCTTGAGCGCCTCGTGAACGGAGATTTTCTGCTCGGGGAACCAGCCGCCCTCGGGCGTGCCGTTGAGCGTCGTGCGGTTGACGGCGGCGTTGATCAGGTACTTCGGGTGGACGTGGTACTCCGCCGCCGAGGTGCCGGGCCAGTCGGAACCGAAGGAAAGGATGGCGCCGTTGTCGAGCAGCGAATTGAACGCGTAGGCTCCCTTGCAGCGCTCGTGGCCGATGCGTTCCTTCATCCAGCGCATGTCGTCCGAGAGGTGGTAGGGGTTGACCTCGGCGATCACATTGAGGGTTCTGAAGCGTGAGAAATCGTCGGGGCGCAGCACCTGCGCGTGGATCACGCGGAAGCCGCGCAGATCCTGCCCCGTTTCGTCTCTGAGGCGTTCTATACAGTCGAGCAGCAGGGCGCAACCCCTGTCGCCGATGGCATGGACGTTGGCGACGAAGCCGGCGTTGTAGCCGACCTTCAGCAGCTCGTACATCTTCTCCATGTTACCGGTCACGAAATCAGGATCGTCGCTGGTGTGGCGGCGGTAGTGGCCGTAGTTGTCGGGCTGATCATCGTAAGGCTCGAAGAACAGGGCGCCGTGGGTGCCCATGATGCCGTCGACGTAGCCCTTGAGCGCGCCGTAACGCAGCCACGGATCGGGCTCCTTCGTCTCTGGGTGCAGGCCCATCGTCAGGCCCTTCTCTTGCAGCTCGGCACCGCGGGAAAGGTCGGGGCGCAGCCAGACGCGGCAGGTCAGCTCGCCGGCCTTCTGCAACTCCAGGAAGCGCGCGGTTTGTTCGGCAGTCGCGATATCCTGAACCTCGACGATGCCACACTCCGCCAGCTTTTTCAGGGCGGCGCGGTTTTCGTCGAGCAAACGCTTGCGCGACTTCGGCTTGACAACCTCACGGATTTGCTCCAACGCTGGAGAGGCGCGCTCGATCAACCCCGAGGGCCTGCCTTGCTCATCGAGCCGCATACCAGGCAGGCGCGACTCCTCCAGCCCCGCAGCCAGCAGCGCGGGCGTGTTGGCGAGATACAATTCATAGTCGAAACTGCAGAGCAGGCAGGGATTGCTAGCCGTGATCTCATCTATCAGCCAACGGGTGGGTTGCCAGCGCTCCGTCTTCTTTTCCCCTGAAGTCTCGGCACCCAACGCCCACTCCTCGTAGGCTCCCCAGAGGCCGCCGGTAATCCATTCGCCGTCTTCGAGGATCCCGACCACGCGCTCCATCTCCGCGCGCAGGCCTTCATCATCGGCGACGGTCATCAGGTTGGCGTCGTTGATCAGCTCGCCCGCGCGGTTGAAATGCACGTGCCCGTCGATAAAACCGGGCACGACGAAGTCGCCGCCCAGGTCGACGACGCGCGTCCCCTCGCCAACATATTTCCGCGCCTCGCCGTCGCTGTCGAGCACGGCCGAGATCTTATTGCCCGTAATCACGACAGCTCTAGCCCACTCGTGGCTCGTTTCCATCGTGTAGACCTCGCCGTTGAGCAGCACGATGTCGGCCCTTTCAACACCCGGCGAGCAGGCCGCTAACAGAATGATCGCGGTAAAGAAGATCCCCAGCAAACAAGCGAACCTCATGAGTCCACCTCCACCCGGTTTTTATAACGCTCTAGTTTTTGCGACCTCGAGCGTAATTGTCAATAGGACGGGCGGCCTGCCTGGTCTACCATTCAGGAACTGACGTGCCTGAGATGTAAGGATAGTTAATCAGAGGAGTTTAATAGCAAAAGCAAACCGGCCCGCGGTCGAATTGGGGGACCTCGGGCCGGAATCTTTCACTGCCTGGAAAACAGGAAGTCAGACAGCTAAAGCCTGTTCCGGTTTATCCATGACTTCCTTGAACTGCTTGACGGCCTCGACGACATGCGTCGCATAGATCATCGAGGGGCCGCCGCCCATCAGCATCGCCACGCCGAGGGCATCCATGATCTCCTCCTCGGTTGCGCCGGCGAGCAGGGCGTCATGGGTGTGAAAAGCGATGCAGCCGTCGCAGCGGACCGTGACGGCGATCGCCAGAGCGATCAGTTCCTTGGTCTTCGCATTGAGAGCGCCATCGGTGGCGTTGGCGTGATGCAGCGAGCCGAAGGCCTTCATCGTCATGGGTTGGCCGTTGGCGAGCATCTGCTGGAAGGTTTTAATGTGATCAAGCTGATCGGGGTAATTCTTTGCTACCGCTCTATCTTCAGCCATTGTTTCCTCCTGTATGATAAAACCGTCATTTATCAAAATCGTCGACGCAGACGGAAAAGTTCTTGAGCCGACGGCAATATAGCGTTGCAGGATGATGAATCTATGGAATTCAAACGATCTATATGTCACGACCGGGATAAGGGCTCAATCACAACCGATCGCCTTCATCACGTATTATCAAGAATCGCCGCTTCCTTCTTCCAATTACAGTATACTGCCACTAGGCGGTCAATATCAACCCTGTGCGAAGTTTATATCGCGTATATTGGGAATATATTCTCTATTTAGCGTGCCAGGCTCGCCCGCCTCGTTGTGTTGGATAGGCCCGTAGGCTTGCGGCTGTCTGCGCCGATGATTCCGCAAGCGTTATCTTCAGGCGCTAATCCTTACCTCTCTCTGTTCTGGCTTATGATCGCCCGGCGTGCCCAGCGCAGCAGCTCGTCGCTATCCTCGAGAATCTCAGCCGGGACCTCGTAATAGCTCTTAATCGTCTGCTTCGCGTTAGGGCGGAAGGGCTCCATGCCCTTAGCTTCGTATGCTTTTCTGCTGTCGGCGTCAGTCTTGAAGAAAAGCGTGTCCTTGTTAATGATCGCAAAAAAAACATCCCTGGCGTAGAGGCCGTAACCGCCGAACATGCGTTTACAAACCAGTCCCTCGAGGCCGCCCAGCTGATCGAGCACGTAGTCCCGAAACTCTTCATTTTTAGTCATGAGGATATTCTATCTCGGGAGAAGTACAAAAAAAACGGCGCGCGTTACGGATCGGCAATCGCGCGCCTGCTTGGCAGTTAAGGCATGCGAGTAACTACTTTGGAAACCGTTCATGGTGAACGGATTAATTTCGCAAACTCGCAAAGTGGGTAGCTTCATTGACATAAGAAAAGACCGCTAACCAATAACTAAACTCGGTAGATATCTTTCAGATTCAAACGGGAGGCCGGAGTGAACCATGCTTAACAAATTCAACCGCCGGTGGCTTTTCTCTTTTCAACGAGCATCCACGCGCTTCACATTATAATAATAACGCCACCACATGATCAATTGCAAGTTTTTTTATCTCGCGGCCCAAGAAAAAATACACTTCAAGGAGCCGAGATGTCAGCTACCATGTTACGCAGTTACTAAATAACATCCTTGTAATACAACAATTATAGCAATAACCGGGCACGCCTTGCCTGACACCGCCTCAGAGCTGTTGTTGTGGCGATTGGATTAATTGGTATTTAATTCACAACTTAGGCGCTGAGAAAAGGAGAGTTCCCGTCACCGTCAAACAGATACAAAGCAATAAAATCAACAGCTGCTATAATCCTGTGAACAACTGCAGCATGGATTCCGTAACATTTTCAGCCGGCATCCAAAACAGGGGTAGTCAGATGAAGATAAACAATTTCGAACTGGAACGCTTTTTCGCAAAATACGAATTCAGCTCGCCATATCTTTTGTGCTGCTCCGACTGCGAGACGATGAGCATCGCCGAGCTGCTGGCGTTCGGGGAGGATTACAGCGAGGAAATGGCCGGCTTGCGGCTGGGCTATACGGAGTCGAAAGGCCACCCGGCCCTGCGCGATGCCGTTTCGGACATGTATATAAAAACCACTGCCGACGACGTGCTTGCGTTCAGCGGCGCCGAGGAAGGCATCTTCGTATTGATGAACGCACTGCTGGAACGCGACGACCACATTATCGTGCAGTTCCCGGCCTACCAGTCGCTGTTCGAGGTGGCGCAGGCAATCGGCTGCGACGTCACTCGCTGGACACTCGACGAGGAGCGCGGCTGGCGGCCCGATCTCGATTTGTTGCGGGACTCGATTCGTCCTGAGACGAAACTCATCGTCATCAATTTCCCGCATAATCCCACAGGATCGCTCGCCACGCACGGGGAGTATCTGGATATAATCGAAATCGCAAGCGACCGTGGGATTCACTTACTTTCCGACGAGGTTTACCGGCTCTCTGAATACTCTCCCGCGGATCGCCTCGGAGCAATGTGCGACCTCTACGACAAAGGAATCTCGCTGGGAGTGATGTCAAAGAGCCTCGGACTGGCGGGCTTGAGGATCGGGTGGCTGGCGACGCGCGATCGGGAAGCCATGCGTAAACTTGCCGCCTACAAGGACTACACTACTATCTGCAACAGTGCTCCCAGTGAACTGCTGGCCACTTTTGCATTGAAGCACAGCGAAAGGATCCTGCAACGCAACCTGGGGATAATCCAGAAAAACCTGGATTTGCTCGACCGATTCTTCGCAGAGCACGAGGATGGATTCGAGTGGATACGCCCCAAGGCCGGGCCGATCGCCTTTCCTCGATTACGTGAGGGAAGCGTGAAGGAATTCTCCCGTGATCTGCTCGAGAAAGCCGGAGTGCTATTGTTACCGAGTAAGGTATTCGATTACGGCGACAGCCACTTCCGCATCGGCTTCGGCCGGGCGGATATGCCGGAAGCCCTTGAGAAGCTGTCAGAGGCGGTCTGACAAAGCCCGGGCGGCAGAATCCCGGACGGCCCGCTGGTATCTCAAAAGTCCTAATCCTTGTGGTTCCACCACTTGAGAAGCTCGGGATCGGTAGTGTCATTCGACGCATAGTAAACGGCGCAACGCATGGTGTAGAGCACGCAGCGGCAGGTCATCTGCCCCTGGTGGGAGTTGATCTTCATCCAGAGGTCCTCGGGATCGGCGCCCTTGAGATCCCCGATGCGACGGATGCCAATATCCCACAGATCGCCCGCGATGCTCGGTCCTACACTGGGAATCGTCGTCAATTCCCGTATGGCGGCTTCCCTGATTGTTTCGCTCATTGTTCAAGTTCCTCGGCGAAGGTTAGGACGTAGCCGTTGTTATCCTCGATCGCGAATTCCCTCATACCATAAAAAGTGTCGTGGAGATCGACCACTATCTTTGCCTTGTCTTTGATGCTCTCATGGAACTCGTCAATGCCTTCCAACACAATGAAGAGCACTAGCGAGCCTCCCACCGCTGAATCACTGAACGCCGGATACTCTTCAACAAGGCTGTCAAGCGCCTGGAACATGATCTCGGCGCCCCCGTTGCTCATCATCGCCCAATCGTAGTTCCCGCCTTCAGGCACACTCATCACCAGCTGGAAGCCGAGTGCGTCGCGGTAAAAATCGACTGTTTCATTCACATCGGCAACCATCAGGTTCGCGGTCAGGCTTTTCATTTCAGTTCCTCCGATCGCCGAGCGTTCCATCCGATTCTGCGAGTAGCATTTGAAACCACTCTCTCCGGTGGAAAGGTGGAAACCGACCAGCAATGCGCCTTCACCATCCAACTCGTACGTCACCTTGGCCTGCCAGCCGGGCGGGGCGTTCTCCAGATCCTCTGATACGAATGCCAATACACCGCCCTCAGCGGTGGGCGCTTCCAGCACGTAGCGATTGATGAAACCCTCTACATGGAACTGCCGGAAAACGTGCTTCTTGCGTGCTTTGTCGTAGCTGATGAAACCGACGTCCTCGTGAACTTCGCCGTCAGGATTCTTCTCCTGCGGAGCGAAAACCGCAGTCGTACTCAGCTTGATGAACTGCCCACCCAACGCGAATTCAATACGGGTCGTGACCTCGGAGCGGCCCGACATCCCTTCGCCGGCTCCACGCCACTCACCGATTAGCGGGCGGAACGGCTGCCAGACATCCACATCGGTGGTTTGCCCCGCCGCCGACGTCATAAAAACTGTTAAAGCAACCAGTGCAAATCGACGCATGGGAAACCTCGTGATTACGCTGTATCACCATAGCTTAGTGGCGCCCCATTGAATATGTCAAGACAAATGTTCAGTCTTTTGTTCAGTTGTGTTATTGCTTCATCCCGGCCGCTTGCTTCAGCGCGATCGCGTCCTTCATATCCTGTAGATTCTTGGTGAGGTAATACCAACCATTCTTGAAGGCAGAATAATCGGGGCCGCCCATCGCAGAACCGTAGCGCACGGAGTTGGCGAAGAAGAGCCACTGGTCGATCCACTTGCGCTCCAGCCCCTCGTCGAATGGATTGTCGTCGGCCTTGGCGAGGCCCGCCTGCCAGGCTGAAACCATCAGCTTGGTCGTCGTTTCGACCATCTTATCGGTCTCGGCAATCGTCATCTCCAGCTGCTCGAAATGGCCGTCGGACCACGAGCCTCCGTGGCATGCCGTGCAGACTTTCCTGAGGACGGCCTTTCTGCGAGCCTGCTCCCCGGCGTCGATAAGGAATTCCGATGCGGGGACGCCGGTGAAGGTGGTCGGCAACGGCAGGCCATCGGAGTTCTTGATGACCGAGGTCTCGCCGCTCTTGGGTTGTGGGTGGGAATAGATCAAGCCGAAGATGCGGACATAGAGACGCGCTCCGAAGTTGTGGCTCCGTTCCGCTACGACCTCGCCTTCGGAATTGACCAATAATGCACTATGGCAGGCTGCGCAGGTGGGGGCGCGAAAATCGTCACCGACAGCCCATGGCACGGCGTTCCACTCCCATTCATCCGCCTTTGAGAGGAAGATGTTGCCGTGCTTGCTCTCGCGCCACGTCTCCCAGCCGGGCACATCGGGATTGAGGTGGCATTGCAGGCAGGTGTAAGGCTTGCGTGCAGTCTCGATCGAGAAACCATGGCGGGGGTGGCATGCAGCGCATGAGCCGCGACTGCCGTCGGGATTGACACGGCCGACGCCCTGGTTCGGCCAGTTGCTGAGATTCGGCACCTCCAGCTCGCCGTAGTCGCTCTCGACGGTCTTCTTGCCGTCGACCTCGATCACCGTCCCGTGGCAGGAGAAACAAGTCTCGCCGCGGCCCACTGCCGAGGCCGGCTTCTGCTGCAAAGCCCCGTCCACCACCTCGGCGACTCCGACCGACGTGTTCACCAACGCCATAAAGACGGGATTTTCGAGGAGGTTGCCTACGGCGTGGCCCTTCTTGCTTCCCGAATACTCGTCTCGCTCGACCGGATGGCAGGTAGCGCAGTCGTCCGGAGAAACAACGACATTGATCTCGTAGCCCTCGTGCTCGAAGGAGTCCGCGTGCTTGCCCGTGTTGCGGCCGTGGCATTCATAGCAGCCGACGGCGACGCCCTGCAGTTCCTCCGGCACGTACTCCGCCGATATCCGCCGCTCAAGCTTTTCAGCCTGCATTGCTTCGGCCGGAGTTGCGGCGGAATGACGGCTGTCCCGCCAGTCGGCGACGATGCCGGGAGTGTAATACTGGTGGCACTCGATGCACTCAGCACTCTCGTCGCTTAGCTTTCCCTCCTGGCGAGCGTTAACGATATCAACTGGCAAAATCGCAGCGAAAAAAGCCGTGCCCGCGCAAACAAGGATTAATAAGAAACCCAGTTTCTTCATAGCTGTCCCCCGAAAGTTTGGCTGGTCCGATTACCCTTGCTAATAATATGTCCGCCAATTCCTCAAATATCAATCCCCGAATGTTTGTAACTCGGATAAAGATGGACTTCGTAGAGGATTTGCAAAGCAGACAAATCAAAATACGCTATTTGCATTCGGTTTTTGACTAACATATTATCTCATACACATCACTTCACATCGGGGGTAACCATGTTTAATAAACCAAATGCCGGATGTACCCTGATCGGCAAGCCTTTATCAATTCTTCTAATCACCATTTTGCTGACCTTATGCTTCTCATTCGTGTCATATTCCCAAGATTACGAGTGGCGGAAAGTCAGCAGTTCGGGCCCTGAACCCAGAATCAACCATGCGATGGCCTACGACATCAGCCGAGATAGAGTCGTCCTCTTCGGCGGAGAAACCCGAACCAATCAAGCTGTTGCTTTCGGGGATACCTGGGAGTGGGACGGCAGCGCCTGGACGCTGGTCAGTACAAGCGGTCCGATACCTCGATGTGGCCACGCGATGGCCTATGATGATTCGCGAAATAGAGTTGTTCTTTTCGGCGGAGAAGCCCCCCCAGGCTTTCCAATATACGATGACACCTGGGAATGGGACGGATCAAGCTGGACACAACGCGCGCAGATGAGCGCAGCCCCTCCGCCGGCTCGGTGTGCCCATGCCATGGTATACGACAGCAAACGCAAAGTTGTCGTCATGTTCGGCGGAATGGGCTGGAATCGTTATAAGGATACGTGGTTCTGGAACGGGACGAACTGGTCTCTCGTCACAACAAAAGGTATTCATGAGCTCCAGGATCATGGCATGGCCTACCACATCCAGCGAGACAAAGTTGTACTATACGGTGGGCACAGAGGTCTCGGCTTGCCGGAATCAACCACCTATCACTGGGACGGCAGCGCCTGGGGCATGGTCTCCACACAAGGCCCGGGAGAGCTATGGCAACACTCGATGGTTTATGACAGCCAGCGCAAGCTGGTCGTCCTCTTCGGTGGGAATAACGACGAGGGGCTACAGGGATTTGTCAACACCTGGACATGGAACTGTAATTCGTGGAACTTGGAGAACACACAAGGTCCCGAGGTGACCTACGGCCAGGATATGGTCCACGACTCCACGCGAAATCACATTGTCCTCTTCGGCGGCGGTATCGGCGGAATCAAAAGGGGCGACACCTGGATCTACGGCCCGCCCATCCTCTACGACCTTTCTCCCAAATTCGCCAAATCCGCCCCCAAGCTTGTGGCGGCTGGCGAAAGTACGCGACTTATCACCCGCATCAAGAACACCGGTAAGGGCGTATCCATGGCGTGCACGCTGAGCTTCTACCTGACCAAGAAGCCCAAGATGACGAAGAAAGCGATACTGTTGGGATCTGCCGGCGTCCCCGCGATCAATAACGGTAAAAGCAAGAAAATCAAGGTCACTGCCAAAGTGCCGACGAACATCAAGATCGGCAAATACTATGTAGTCGTAAAGCTTTGTGTCGAAGACAAGAACACTAACAATAACGTCAAGGCAAGCAACGGGAAGATCCTGGAGATCTACTGAGATTCACTCTGCACCGATCGTTTAAGCCGATCCGGAGTGTCTGAGACACAAACAGAGACTAAAAGAACAAGGGCGGGTTGTTTCCCGCCCCTGTTTGTTCGATCCGTGTGCGGCCGGTTACTTGCCGAGGCCCTTCATTCTGATTGCAGGAATGTAAGGATTATCCGGCAGAAGCTCGGGACGCTCCGCGCCGTCGGCCCAATGGCGGCCGATGGCGTAATAAAGGTTCATCGCTTGGATCGTGCCGTCGTAGCGCCAGCGCGGATCCATCTCGTCGCTCGGCTGATGGTAGCGACCGGCAAAAAGCTCTCCGAACATCTTGCTCGCATCTTCCTCGCTCATCCCGCGGACTTTACGGCCTGTGCCCGTTGAGAGAGCGACCACCCCGCGGGCGCAGAGCGGGAAATGGTCGGAACGGAAAGTGCCGCCGCCCCTGTCGGCCCCACCGATGTTGAGCGTCAGGCCGAGACGCTCGCCAATCGCCCTGACCGCATCCAGAGCGTTGGTGAATTTGACAATCCCTGCGCCGAAATCCTCGGTCGGGCCATAAACGTTGACGACATCGATGTTGACCGCAATTGCGGTTTTCTCAAGCGGGAAGATGGGATTTGTCGCATAGTACTCGGCTCCCAGCAGGCCGGTCTCTTCCGCAGTGGTAGCCATGAAGACTATCGAGCGCTCAGGCGGCGTCATCTCGCTGTAAGCCCGCGCCAGGCAGATGATGGCGGCGATGCCGGAAGCGTTATCCCGAGCGCCGTTGTAGATATTGTCGCCGTCTATCGCCCGGCCAACGCCGAAATGATCCCAATGGCCGCAGTAAACCACCGCCTCGTCGCCCTTGGTTGTGCCGGGCAGGATGCCGATGACGTTGGGCGTTTCAAACTCGCGGTGCTCCTGCTTGAACTCGGCTACGACGCTGATGCCGAGCGGCACAGGCTGGAAATCGCGGCCGTCGGCCTTTTCCTTCAGCTCGGCGTATGTTGTGCCGACAAAGGCAAGTGCCTTGTCGAACGCAGGCTGGGCAACCCAGGAGTTGATCAGGAGTTGATTCGGGATGGTGCCCCTGATCTGGATGCGCTCGATCGCCCAGGAGTTCTGCACGACGCTGAAGTTGTAAGTCGCCGTCTCGTCGGTGTGGATAAGGATGATACCCTTCGCACCCTTTGCCCGCGCGATCTCCTCCTTGTAGGTCCAGCGGCCGTAGTAGCTGAGCGATTCATTATAGAATCCGGTCTTCTCCAGGTCGGGATCGTTGACCAGCATTACCAGGATCTTGTCCTTGACGTCCACTCCCTTGTAATCATCCCAATCGTACTCCGGCGCTTCAATCCCATAGCCGACGAACAGCAAGTCACCCTCTGCGCCGACCGAGTCAAGCGGCAGCTCGCTGTTGACCACAACCTCGTCCACCGGCGCGAAGCTGACGCTCTGCCCACCGGCGGAAAGCGTGAAATTGACGGAATCCTGAATCGTTTCGATGCCGAGCATCGGCACCTGCTGGAAATAACCCCGCTCCTCGGAGATCGGCTGAAGCCCGATCGCTTCGAACTGAGCAGCGATGTAGGCCGCGGCCAACTCGCCGCCGCGAGTGCCGGGAGCCCGGCCTTCGCAGATATCGCTCGCGAGGAACTTCAGGTGCGCGACAAACTCCGATTCGGAGAATCTCGGCTGATCAGCGGTCCCCTGCTTTTCCGCTCCGCCGAGACAAAGACCGGTCGTTAAAAACATCGCGGCTAATAATAAGATTACTCTTTCCCTCATTTTACTCCTCCCCGTAGGTTTGCGGCTGACAGAAAGCTGGTAACCCATAAATGCACGGATTAAACCGATTTAACAGCCGGTAAAGCAAATCTCCCGACTAACTGGTATCACCGACTCAGCATTACATTTTGTCAAAAAGTTCGCGGTTTTCACAGAGTAAATGTTGCGCCCGGCTCACAACAAATTGATGAAAACCGGCCTCGGGGGTATCATCCAATCGGAATCGCTGCAAAAGCAGGGAGGAGAGACATGCCGCCGACACACGAAGCAATTGATCGCGTGATGAAGAAACTCCGACTGGAAACACCACTGGTTGCCATCTACGACGCTTCCCCGTCGGATGAGTTCGCTCCCATGCTGAAGGCCAAGGGACACGCGTGCTGTTTCGCCTTCTATAAGAGCTGGCTGGACGGCGAAACAGTCGCTTTCGTCAAAGCCCCTGAGGAGAGTAATGATTTTGCCGAGCCGACCCACGGCTGCCCCGGCGCACAGCGGGCGCTCGGCCTGACGAAGGATTACCCTCCCTTCATGGCTCATTTCCTTACAGACGGTGTGGGCGCACCCATGGGAGAGGGCCTGATGGCCACCCCTGAGCTGGCGCAGGAATTCCTCGACCGGGCGGTTGCGCCGGAGGTTTCCGGCGATTCAGTTTTGATCGGCCCGCTAAAGCTTGACCAGTGGGACAAAGTCAGGAGTGTGACATTCCTCGTCGACGCCGACCGCCTCTCAGCCGTGATGCGCCTGGCCGGATTCTGGTCGTCAGATCCGGATCTCGTCTCTGCGCCCTTCTCATCGGGTTGCGGGCTCCTCTGGCGCGACCTGATAAACCAGGAACGCGACAGGCCGCTGATCGGCTGCACAGATATGGCAATGCGCAAATACCTGCCGCCGGAGATCCTTTGCCTGACCGTCACGCCACAGCGCTTCGAGCAGATGATGACAATCCCGGATGGCTCATTCCTCGACAAAACGTGGTGGAACGAGCTGATGGACAGCCGCGGCCTCTGAGCCACCGACCGGCTTAGAAGCGGCTGCAGAGCTCCCCCGTGGAAGCAGTAACTCGTTCCCTTACAGAGACGAAATCACGTAAGCACTCTGCAGTACAAAGGTTAGGATGATGAGAGAGAAGTAGGAAAAGGAGCAGGCCAGTCTTACTCCCCGTTCCAGTCGCGCTATTTCGTCCCTGCCTTCGTATGGTCTTCGTGGCAGCCGACGCAGTTCATCTTGCCGACTTGCGTCGGGCCTTCGCCGTCCCTGCCATGGCACTCGAGGCAGTACGCCGTCTCCGGCATAATGGTAAGAGGTGATTCGAACGTACCTTCGAGCCGGGCATTGAGGCTTGCCGCCGCTCTAGCTGAAATCTCCGCAGCCAACCACCCGCAGCGCTCGCTATGCTCTTTTGAACCCAATTTGTAGCCGGAATTCGAAATTGAAACATGGCACAAGGGCGAGCCGGCCTTTGCTGGCACCAACTCAACATCGTTTCTCGGATTCTTCGGCGCGAAAGAGGGTAGCTCGGTCTGAACGTAATAACGGAACAGATCATCGATGATCGCCGTCCTCTCGCTGCCGCTGGCGAACAACGCCACCACCGCGGAAGCGCCGTTGAGCGCCCCGCAGACCGTGCCCCAGTTCGCTACGCCCCCGGCGCCGTATGACATCATTGCACTGGGGAATCCGCTGTAAGGCTCCCCGAATTTGTCGGCCAGCAGGCCGATTATACCGTTGAATCCCGCAAACATGCAGCCCCCCTGCCGGAAGTCCCTGTACGCCCTCTCGGCGACTTCTGCGGGATCGAGTTTCTTGTAAGGCCAGGGGAACTCGGCCGCATGCGCCGAGGCCGCGCATGAAACTGCGCTCCCTAGAACGCTCCCGCCTAATAGAGATACGCCGGCAATCCCCCCCGCGCCGAACAACTCCCTCCTCGTCACTCGATATGCCATCGCCTCCACTCCTTTGCCACACTGGTTTTATCAACCCAGTGTTTAACGTGATTCCGTCCAACCCCGCTGTAGCCTACATCACAACACTCAAGCCGAACCCGGCGGCCCTGAATCCGCCGCTGGATGAAATTGCCCAACACGGCACAATCCTGTAGTGGAGCCTTCTCGGCCCCGGTCTTCATCCATGTATATTTGCGTCAGACCTCTTTATTACGCGGCCAACCTGAAGGATCGCCCTACAGCACGAATCCCGCTGCCACGTTCAATTCAATTCGAACACGTAGCGCTCGACCGGGTGGTAACCCCGGCGCACGATCTCCTCGCCCTTGTAAACCGCCCAAGAGGGCACGCCGCGCTCATAGCGCCGGGTCATGTGGTAGAGCTGCATCGTGCTGTTGGAGAGCATCAGGTAGAGGACCTTGTCGCGGTTCCACGGGTTGGGCAACACAATTACCAAGCCGTCGTCGGGCCGCGCGAACAGCTCGCCGCGCCAGCGGAACCAGTTGCGGCCGACCTCAAGCTCATCCAGCTTCCCGGCAATCTCGGTTATCAGAGTGTTGTCATGCGGTGCGCCCACGACGATCAGGTCGTGCGAGGCCAGCTCATCGCGCGTGATTTCACAGTCCTTGCGCAGCGGCGGTAGGATCTCGCTGTATGCGTCGGCCAAGGTCTCCTGCCACTGCAACGCCAACGAGTGGTTGGCTTCGATCTGCCGCGCCGTGCCGTAGACGATTTTCGTGTGATGGAAGTCGTCGACGAAATTAGCGAAGATATAGAAATTGTCGCGCTCGACGGGGAAATCGTTGCCCGAATTGAAGACAACCTTTGTGGGCTTGGCCGGAACGCTCACCATGAACGATGAAACGGCGCCGCTGATCTCCATCGGCATGCGGTGAACGGTCACGCCACAAAACACATCGACTGTCCCGAACAGGTGGTAAGGCTCCCCGCGCTGGGTAACCTCGAAGTTCACTTGCCAGGATTCACCGCCGGCCCGTTCAGCAGTCACTTTCACCTCCGGCGCAGGCAGGCCCTTGCGGCCGATCCATTGCTCGATGAAGCCGCGCAGCGGCTTACCCGAAATCTGCTCTGCCGCGGAAATAAACTGCCCGGTGCTGATTTCTTTATCGGTGAAAACGCTGTAAACCTCGTCCATCATCTTGAGGAACAGGTCGTTGCCGAGCAGCAGCCGCAACTGATGAAGGACATACGTTCCCTTGATACGCGGAACCTGGTAGAAGCGGTATGCGTCGAAGCGCTCTTCGGTCTCCAGCGGCACGAGGTCCTCCTCGCGCGAGACGGTGTAGAGGAAGGCGTTGTTCAGCCCGGCCAGTTCGTCGCTGAGCCGGCCGGCAGCCTCGCCGGGATTGCCGGGCATGCCGTCCAATAGACGCCAGTAGGCCGGGGAACCGCTGATCAGCCAGCTCTCGGCCTGGGTGGCGGGGTAGATGGAGTTGCGCCACAGGCTGCGCTTGTCGATTCGGTAAATATCCGCTGCCGCCGAAACGTCGAGCCTCGTGAGGTAGATCGGCTCGGGAGCAGGCATCCTTGCTTTTCCACCAAGAGCATGCAGCTTGTCGGTGACGAAAATCGGGCTGGGCGTGGAATAGCCGAGGCTGAGATGCGGCTCGGCGCCGGGAAGATCAGCGACGAAGCGGTCGCCGACGAACTTGTGCCGCAGCGTCAGCTTCCCGTAGTGGGCCAGGAAAACGAGCTGGTCGGCCATGTCGCCGGTGGTTATCTTGCCGTCGCAGGCGTGAGCCCGGTTGATCGGGGAGGAAGCCCACAACTCCGATACGGCGATCGAGTCAATCTCGCCCTTTTTACGGTGATAGAACTCATTGAAGGCCAGGTCGCGGTTCCACGGGCGGAACATCAGGTCGTAGGGAGCGTTGTCGGCGTTGACGATATACTCCTTGCGGACCTCCAGATCCTTGTTGTTGTTATTGCACCAGTAGTAGTCGGTTAGCCCCGCGGGGAAATCGCCCTCGCTGCTGCGCCACAGACGCCACTTGTAAGTTCCCAGCAGGAAGATGCCGACTTCGTCGTTCTTGGCGTCGGCGAAGGGCCACTCGTTGGTGTACTGCCCGTTGTTGCGATCGGTTAGGATCTCGACAACATCGTCGATCGAGTCGCCGTACTGCATCGCTTTGCGGATGCGGTTGCTCTGCGGTGTCCCCTCGTCGTTATAGGGCGTCTGGCTGACGGTGGTCTCGCCGATGACGATGCCGGCGTCGTTGATGTAAAAGTCGGAGCCCGAATGGAGGCCGCCGGGGAAGGTGTGGTAGACAATGCGGTGCCCCTTGGAGGGTACGACGTCGCAGATCACGTCCCAATGTACCCCGGTGTAGCCGTTCCACATAAAGATCTGACCGAAGACGAAACGCCCGTCCTCCGTGGCCGACCCGGTTGCGGTAATGGCCGAGCACTTGTGATGCTCATCGCTGATTAACAGCTCATCTTCATGCTTGAGAAAGTTGATCCCGGACGTAGCGTTGGCTGTTCGTTGTAATGCGCCGCGCATTTGGCCGAAGTCGATGATCGAGTTGATCCCGGCGATGTCGACTACATCAAGCGGCCTGCCGTCGAATCTCGCTCCCGCGTAGGAAGCGCCGTCGGCGATCCCCTTCATCTCGACCTGATACTCCTCATCGTAGCGGTTGAGCATAAAGGCCTGGGTCATGAAGCGGATGGTGTTCCAGCCGTCTCCGGGATTGGCTCTGTTCTGGCGGATTGCGAGTTTGTTTATATACTCGACGATCTCATCCGACACCAGGTAGCCGTACTGATATCCGCGGTCGTAAGGCTCGCCCTCGATATGGACGAAGATCCAGCCGCGGTCGTCGTAACGGTAGGCGGGTCCGAACCAGCTTACCGTCTCCAGCGGGATGTAACGGCTGATGTTGTCGATCTTCTCGAGCTTGACGTCGTCGAACCAGGCCTTGCCCGTCGCCGTTCCGTTGAAACCAAAATTCACTTTCACCCGGTCTTTCTTCTTGGTGGCGATGAACAACACCTCGATCTCGCGCCATCCCGACGTAGCACCCACGGCGGGAGAGTGATTGGTGAAGGGAAACGAGAGCATCGTCAGGCACGCAGGAACCGCTGTGGGAAAATGTGAGGTCGGATCGGAAAAGGCGTCCTCGGTCTTTACCCAGCCACTCAGCCGGTAGAGGTGGCCGATTACTAAATCTACAGGTTGCGAGCTTAGAGTGATGCTGCCGGGCGCAGAGTGGCTGATTATCAGGCTCGAGCCGCCGCTGTGCCTGACTGCCGAGTCAACCATGACAGCATTTCCGCCGGGAACATCCGTTTCGAGTTCCCAACCGGCAGGCGATCCTTCCCCGTCGCGCTCTTCGAAACCGGGATTCGTCAGCGGGATATCTTCGTCGGCAAGCGCCGATAGTCCGACGAAAAGCGGCAAGATCAGAGCGGTTAGCAGAATTCTATAAGACTTCTTCTCAGGCATTATTCTCCTCCCCTGATGCGGCATGTGGAAAAACAACCTCAGTAACCCGAAACCTATTCTAGCCGCTTTCTTACCTAAGCGTAAAGAAGATGAAATTATAATGGAAACGCCATTATTTCATTTTATGGAGGCGCTTTATTTACCTGGGAACGCCGATCAAGTCTTCCATAACCGAGAAAAATATTGCGTCGAAGTTTTTTTTATGCGATACATGAATCCTAACCAACATATACACTCTCGGGCAGAGTGCGTTACTAGGAGGGGAAAATGAAGGTATTGGAGTGGCTTGCTTTGATCATCGTATTTATCGGGGCAATCAACTGGGGGCTCGTCGGGCTGTTTGATTTCAACCTCGTAACATACCTGTTTGCCTCAATGGAATGGTTAGTGAAGACAATCTACGTCATCGTGGGGCTTGCCGGTATTGTACTCCTCATCTGCAAGTTTGCTACTGCGAAGGAATAACGCCCGTGATTATTTCACCAAACCTCCCCGGGGGCCCACTGGGGAGGGTTTTTTGTTATCTTTAAACAAGAACCGTTCTCTTTCTCTATCAAAAATTTGTTTGATTAAGGTGCCCTGGGTGTGCTACAAGGCAATAACTCGTAACTGTCCCTATTTAAATAGAAAATGCCACGCAGACCAAGAATAGTGATACAAGGCGTTGCCCACCTCTTGACGCAGAGGGGCAACAACAGTCAGGACGTCTTCCTAGCCGATAAGGACAAGATTGCCTACCTGGAAAAGCTCACAAAAAAGGCGGAGAAATACTCGCTGGAGATCCTGGGGTACTGCCTGATGAGCAACAACGTCCACCTGATCGGCACACCCCGGAAACCGGAATCACTGGCGAAGGCCTTCGGACGCACGAATCTCTCTTACACCCAATACTTCAACGAAAAGTACAGTTTCAGCGGGCACCTCTGGCAGAATCGTTACTATTCCTGCCCGCTCGACGAGGAACACTTCTGGCGAGCGCTCTGCTACATCGAGAGAATTCCCGTGAGGGCCGGCCTCGTCGAGAACGCCTGGTCATACAGCTGGTCCAGCGCGGCTGCGCATATCGGCAATGACTCGCTCGATAAACTGATCGATCTGCGTAAATGGGAATCCATGGCAGCCGGCATCGGCTGGGAATCCCAGCTCAAACGCCCCGATGACAAGAAGACAATCTCGAGGATAAACCGCAGTCTGAAATCCGGCCGCCCCCTGGGCAATGACGATTTCATCGACGCTCTGGAGCTGAAAACAAGCCGCCGCCTCCGCCCGCTGCCCGTCGGCCGCCCGCCCAATAAATAGGGACAGTTCCTTGTTAAGCTCACGCAATTATCAGCCTTCCGCAACTCACAGGATAATATGATAACTGTCCTTATCTGAGCACAAACTCCCACGCACAATGGTATTCCGGCGGGTGAGGATCGGGCGGGCACGTGAGACAGCGCGTCCGGAAGCGCGGATCGATTGTCGATGCAAAGGTAGTGTACTCGACTATGCCCACCTCCTTGCACGGAAACGGCTCCAGGCCCTTGCGCTCACGGGCTGACTGCACCCGGCAATTGTTCATCGTCAGAATCACGGTTTTGTCGTCGACGACCTCTATTGTCTGTACGTTGATGAATGAATAAAGGCGACGGTCGAGAGCCTTAGCAAGAGCGTCAACTCCACCGCCTTCCGGTATCTCGTGACGCTTCATGATTCTCCCGGCTTCAATCGGCGAAAACCGCCCCCACGCTTCCTTGTCGAGATCGATGGCATCCCTTATTCCAAAGCGGCCTTCAACAGCCTGAAACCAAAGGCCGTCGTGCGCGAGCCACAGCTTCGCGGCATCGGCAAGCATGTCGATGATTAGTTCCTTATCATATTTATCTATATCCCTGGCCATGAATCCCCCCGTTAAAAAGGCGTGTTGGTTCTTCTCCCTGCCAATATTAGCGGAACCGGGTAGGGATATGAAGTGCGATCCGACTCGACGTTGACAGCAATGCATGTTTCTGCGTACTTTGCACTCAATCCAACATCAACAGTGAGGGGGCACGATGGCGCGATCCTACGAATATCTCATAATCGGAGCAGGCCTGGCAGGGCACAATGCCGCTGTTGAAATTCGGGAGCGGGATAGCGGCTCAACCCTGGCGATAGTCGGCGCCGAACCCCACCGTCCTTATAACCGCCCCCCCCTCAGCAAGGCCCTACTAACCGGACAAGCGCCGGAGGACAGCGTTTATATCGAAAAGAGCGAATTCTATCAGAGCAAGGGCATCGAGCTGATTCCCGGCACCACAGCATCTGCTCTCGACGCAGCAATAAAGACGGTTTTTCTTTCAGACGGCCGGGAACTGGAATATGGCAAATTGCTGGTTGCGACGGGCGGTAACGCCCGGCAACTAAATATTCCGGGGTGGGAACTAACAGGCGTATTCACTCTTCGGAACCTGGAAGACTCACTGGCGATCAAAGCAGCAGCGGTGAATGCGGAGGGCGTCGTGGTAATCGGGGGAGGCTTTGTGGGAGCGGAGACCGCGTCCTCATTAACGGAGAGCGGCCGCAGAGTCAGCATGATCTTTCCGGAACAAGCTGTTCTTGGGAGGCTGTTGCCCCAGGATTTCGGCCTGTTCCTCAATGAAGTCTATCGAGATCGAGGTGTCGAAATTCTCGCCGCCGATTCAGTTGTTGCTTTCGAGGGAGACGATAGGGTGAAACGCGTGAGAACCGAAAGCGGGAAAGTCGTCGACTGCGATCTGGTGGTGGTCGGAGCCGGAATAGAGTTACAAACCGCCTTCACACGAGATGCGCTGGCTACCGATCGACGCGGCGCCGTGATAACCGACGACCACCTGCGCAGCAGCGCAGAGAGTGTCTGGGCTGCCGGCGATATCGCCTCATACTACGATAGGCTATACCAGCGGCAAATGCGATTCGAGCACTGGAGCACTGCGATGAATCAGGGCAAGAACGCCGGCGCAGCGATGGCGGGCGATCCGCAGCCCTTCACCTCACCGGCCTACTTCTTCTCCGTCCTCTTCGGGATGTTTATCCAAATCGGCGGAAATTTCGAGCCGGAAGATATCTCAAGGCGAGGAAATCCGGATGAAAAAACTGTGGGCTATTACTCTTTCCACGAGGGCGTAATCGAGGGCTACACCGTTCTGGGAAGACCCCAAGAGGAGGAAAAGGTTATTCAACGGTTGATCCTGGACAGGCGAAGAAAAGAGGAATTGGCTGAAGCGCTGGCCGATGAAAACCGTGATCTCAGTACTCTGATTTGATTTGTCACTCCCGGAATTGTACTTGGATCAATAGACGTTATCGGTATCCACCAAAACAACAACGACTCAAGGCTTAGTCCATATATTTTTCAGAAGTGTATCGCTGGCACTTTTCAGAAGCTCGTTTTCATCCTGCTCCGGGTTGATCCGTATCTTCATAACCGCCCCGATCATGAACACCAGGATATGGAGCGCGATCAGTTTTCGATCAACATCGCTCCTGATCTCGCCGGCCTTCTGGCCTTTCTCAATGATCGTCTCAAAAACTTCAAGGAATCTGGCATGGGACTTCTTATAGACATCTCGTATCCTTTCGTCTCGCAGGCTTTCAACATAGAGTTCCAGATCGATATGACCGTAGTACTTGGCCGCCCAAACCGAATAAATCGAAAGGAAATAATTGATAACCTTTAATAAAGCCTCCCGTGCGCTCTCGATCCTCTCCACTAGGCTAAACAGCTCTTCTTTCTCTTTGTTGATCCACCTGCTCAGGGCCAGCATAATGTCGTTCTTTCCCTTGAAGTAGTTGTAGACTGCGCCTGTGCTCAGCCCTGCTTCACCGCTGATGTCGGCAATCGTAGTGTTGAAGAAACCGTTTCTAAGGAAGCATACGTCGGCCGCTCGAAGGATTTGTTCTTTCCTGTTTTGGATATGCGAATCCGAAACTTTGGGCACCCCACTCCTCCTCTGCGGCAGCTAATAGACACCATCCGGGATTATTTCTGCGAGTTAAGCTACCCGACAACTACCGTATTAACAAATATAGCACCCGAGAAGGACAAATCGTAATAAGTGAGATTACACTTCACACTGGCTTGGCATTATCTGGAAGCGCGCTGGATATAAACTGCAGTGAGAGTCACCTTCACTCAACCCGAATGGATCTCGACAATATCCTCGTCGACCAACTCGTAATCCTTGTTTACCAGCTGCCCGTCGAACTTGCCGGAGCCCCACACCTTCGCCGTCTTCAAAGAGCCGGCGATATCCTTGTGAATTGCCTCGGCCAGGTCGAAGAGTGTGTCACCCCGGTGCAGCACGAACGGATTTTCCTTATCGGGAGCCTTGCCGGGAGCCTTTGTGTAGACCCGCAGCAGAGAGAGCATTTCGAACACTGAGCGCTTAAGACGGTCGAGGCTGTCCTCGTCCACACTGGAGACTTTCTGAATCTCGAATAAATCTCCGTAAAACTCCTTGAAAATCTCAAGATTATCCTCAGCGTTGGGTAAATCCATCTTGTTGGCGACTATTATTGCCTTGAGGGGTTCAACCCCCACCGCCAGATTCTCGGGCTCGTCATGCCCGAAGAGCACTACTTTGTGCTCTTTCAGTATTCTCAGTGTCTCTTCGTACTGGCTGAGAATATCGTCGTTACGGGCCGAAAGCACGAGCAACGCCGCATCCGCCACCCTGACGATCTGCGGCAGCCAGCTCTCGATATAACCTTTGGCAACCGGCGGAAGGTCGATAAGCTGGATCTGCACGTTCTCGTACAGCATCATACCCGGGAGCGGCAAGCGCGTGGTGAAGGGATAATCCGCTACCTGGGGTTCCGCATTGGTGAGACAGGCCAGCAACTCCGACTTACCGGAGTTCGGCGGGCCGACGAGTACCACCTGCCCCTCCCCGCATTTCTTGACGTAAATCCCGCCGCTTTTCCGGGGACTGCCCTTGCGGGCCTGTTCCTTGCGCATTCTGGAAATGCGGCGCTTGATGTCGGCCTGCATCTTCTCCGTTCCCTTGTGCTTGGGAATCGAACGGAGCATTTCCTGCAAGGCCGCCATCTTCTCGGCAGAGGACGTTGCGGACTTGAATTGCTTTTCCGCCGCGAAGAACTCAGGTGTAAGATTCGCCGGCAACCCAAACCTCCGGGAGGGACGTTCGAGAATGTAGATCAACAAGTGTACACGACTCTAACGGAATTATAGCACCTTCGGCGAGGACTTACCCAGAGGCTTGATTACTATTCAGTCCAACAAATCTAGCAGGTCGGGTACGAATTGCTTCAACATCTTTCTCGTGCGGCTGCTGAGGTAGTGGCGTAAAGCAAGGAATACGCTTTCATCCTCGAGGCCGAGTAATTCGCTCCATCGATCGGCAAACGACGGCACTGGAGGCAGCGAGATAAGATGGGCCAGGCGAATGGCTGCCGGCTGCAAGTTATCGTAGATGAAGGCCTTCATTTCATCGAGTATGTCGTCGAATCCATGCGCCGCGGCACCAGAGGTTACCAGTGCGACCATTTCGAGATAATCGCCTGCGCACTCACGTGTAATGGTAACCGCCAGAGATTTTCTCAGCTCCTCCCAGGCGCTTCGCGTCTCATCTTGAGGAGGAGGAGAGTCGGATACGCGTGGAGGCTCATGCATCAACTCTATCACAAACGAATCGAACACTTGCCTGGCCCTCTCATCGCGCGATTCAAGCAGATGCTTGTGCAATAACATTGCAGCCTCGATGATCGTCTTGCTGGCAGCGGGGTAGCGAATAGAAAGCATCGCAGGGTCGAGTTTTCCGCTCTTTCGAGCCCCTTCGCGCAAGTTCTTATCGCGCTGGATCATCCTCGAGGCTCCAAGCGAGAAAACGCTCCGAAGCGCCCTGTCCAGCTGTATCTTCTCCAACCGTCCGGGCTTGTCCGTCGAATACGTATTCTTCAGTGCCTTGACCAGCCCTCGCAGCTCGCGTTCCTCATCAGGCCTTCGGTTCCGAACCTTTTGGAGAGCCCCCCTGGTGCCGCGAAGTTCCGTGAGCAAATCCGCCAGTGCTTTCTTCTCCTTACCTGCAAGCGATTTCAGCCTGAAACCGCTGCGTTCGATTTCCAGGCAGAGCTCCTCCAGCATTACGTCCAGGCGCTGATCGGAAACGTTGTTGAGGCGGCCGATCAAGGAAGCCGCCGATTTTTTACCTCTTTCGGAAAAGGTCGCGCGGCTTCCAAATGCGACGGATAACATCGCTCGCGCAAGCCTGTGCTGCGCCAGCTCGCTGGTGCCATGAAAGATATTTCGCTTGAAATGGTTTGCAAAGCGTCCGAAGGCGCCGTCGTAGACTGCTTCCTCATAAGGCAGGTTAAAGGATGTTGCTTCATCAGGCATCCGGTCCCCGCCGCCGAACGCCTTTGCCAGTGATGCCACCGCTCCACCGCTGACGAGGTAAATGCCCTCTTGAATCATTTCGAGGGCGTGCGCGGGCATCTTTGTTTTTCGCCACCCGTAACGTTCGGTTAAAAGCTTGCCAAGCAGTTCCGAAGCTCCCGGGCTCTTGATTTCGGATAGATTCTGGATAATGCGGGTAAAGACGTACTCGTCCATGGTTCCGCGCTCGAGCAGAAGACGGATGTGCTTCAACTTCACCGCTTGCGCCAACTCCGATTTCTCCAGCGCACGCAAACCCAGGAGCAGAGCGCCTGGATTGAACGAGAGCAGAAGGAACTCGAACACCTTATCCGATGGACTGCGGGCGATCACGTCGGAGGCGGTTTCATAGAGGTCGAAGTTCTGCATCTCGTCCAGGGCCACCTTCTGATACCGGAACGCAGTTTCACCCGCTTCGCGCCGCTCCATCTTCTCAATCGTCCTGGCCTTGATCGAATATGCAGCCTCCGCCGCGATGTCGCCGAAGCTCACGTTCTCCATCTTGAGAAGCGCACTGAGCACAAAGCGTTTCGTGCCGTCCCCATGAGACGCCCGAAAGTCCTGGGAGACTTTCTCGAGGAACTCCTCGTCTACCTGCACAATGTCAGAACCTTGATTAATAAGTGCTTCCAGCAGGCAGTAATAGACGGAAATCAGCCGGTTGGGCCTGATTTTATCCCCGCCTTTACGGCTCTTGAGTTGCTCCAGTCGGCGCTCAATAACAGCGACAACTCTATCGACGGCGTCTCTGAGGACGGACTCGATGTTGCCCTTTTTGAGCTTGCCGTTGCGCCGCAGGAACAGGAGTCCCTTGTAGACGGATGCCAGCTCCGGAAACTTCTCCACTTTCTTGAGGTTGAAGTGCGCCTCGAAGAAGTTGTCGAGCGTTTGAAGGTATCGATCCACAGCAACTTGTAAGGAGCTCAATTCCTTCGCTCGTCGCAGGACATTCTCGAGCACGAAGCGGTTGCTCTCGTAATATCTAAGCTCGTCGAATTCCCGCCAAATGTCTTTGAGATTGCTGAAGTGATTCTCGAGAGCAGTAACTAAGCGGCGGTCTCGAAGGTAGCCGCTGATTCGAATCAGATCGAAATCCTGAGCGTGTGCCGGACCGACAAGATTCTCCAGCACTATTCGGACGACCTGTTCGCTCGGCTCGATTGAACCAAAATCAGCCAGGTGGTTCTCGGCATCAAGCAGACAAAAGCCGTCCTTTTCGCTCAGGCCCTTGTGGATGAGCTTGAGGATTAATTGCCGCTTGAGCCGCCGAAATTCGTCTTCTTCAGATTCGGGACCGTCAGCGTCAGTGCTTAATAATTCCTCTTCGGAACTGCCTGGGGACTCATCCTGGCTGAGATTACTATTGTCTTTTTCCATTCCTGCGCCCGGTGAAACACAGCATACAAAGCACGTTATCAGGTCTTAATGGCCCTCGCTGAGTGAAAAAACGCTCAGCTAAACCCAATCATCACTTCTCCCCTAACCTTACTCAATGGCGATACTACCCCTCAACGGAATATATTTTAATCTTTATTTGCTAATACTCTATAGTTTGTGGACAAATTGATGTAGTACTATAGAGTCCGATGGCAAGTAGTGGATAGAAAGACACTGCCTCATATGACCAATTAATCCGTACTGTGTAATAGAATTGCTCTGTGGCGAAACAATACTTGAACAGTTCCGTATTTGGGCGTAGGTTCAACTCTGGAAGTAGTTCTCAACTCATCCCGCACGGGAGCAGCCAAAGGATAATGATCTTGAGACAGAGAAAAACAGAGCTGATAAAAAGAACCATCTTCGCGTTCGTCGCGACCTGTTTACTATTCTGCACCGGTGTGATCGTTGCTCAGGACGATCCCGTGAATGCAGATTCCGGGGAAGTGATAGATATAGTCGGCCCTCAGCCTGTCGCTCCGGGCGATTACGCTTCTTTCCGGGCTCTGGTTCGAAACACCGGCAGTTTCCCCTGGAGCGCGGGCACGAAGATCAGGTACCGGCTTAAATTTCACAAAAAAACTGTGTGGCAGCACACCGAAAACGCGACCGGCACTCCCACCGGCGAACAAAGATGGGTGGAATTGCTGGCTCAGATGCCTGCAAAACTCGAGGACGGAATATATCGCTTCAGAGCGGATATCGTTAACGGGGATGTTCAGATAGCGCACTCTCCGAAAGCAGTGCCTGTTTATCTCGATCCCTTCGCTTTTTACGACGGCTTCGAACGCAGCAAGGCCGATCAAGGCGGATGGGGCTTCAAGCGAGCTGAGGGCGATAACAGGATCCGCACCACCAAGACGATGCCCTATTCTGGAAGTCGAGGCCTAGAACTGACATTAAACGGCGGCGGCACCTCTTACCTGGAGTACGAATACCACGAAAGCGCCCCCGACAGAATCACCATCAGCATGCGCCTACGCTTCGACCAGGCTGCGATGGATTCCGGCGGACCGATCAATTTCTTCACGATATTCGGCGCCGACCAGTACACATCCGCCTACTTCTATTACTATCTCGAGAAAAAATGGTTCCAGTTGGCCTATCTCAAACCCGGTGGTGAATGGGAGCACTGCTGCATTGCCTACAGCACACTCGCGCCGGATACTTGGTATCACTTAAGAGCCACCGTCGTTCTCGGGAGCGAAGGCCGGTTCGTGCTTGCTTTAGACGGCGTCGAGATCATGCGCCGAAAAGCAGTTTTGGATTACGGCATAATCTCAAACCTGGCTGTCGGCCATTATCCCAGCGACACACGCCTGAGAGGCACGGTGAACATCGATGATGTCCGCTGGGCTAGGGAAGGCGTCGATGCGATCGGCCTCGGCCGTGTTTCAATCACCTTCGACGATGGAGCCATCTCGCAGTGGATAAACGCAAGGCCGTTGCTTGACAAGTATGGTTACAAGGCTTCTTTCTATATAATTACCGAAAACTCGAGCGACCCGATCGATTCCCAAACGGGTGGTATTTATGCGATGGACAGGAATCAACTCCTGGCCTTGCAACAGCAAGGGCACGTGATCGGATCCCATTCCCACACTCACAAACACATGACTAAGTTGAGTGCCGAGGAGATCGAGCAGGAGTTGAGCATCTCAAGAACCACGCTCGCATCCTGGGGCCTACAGGTCAATTCATTCAGCCTTCCCTATGGGGACTTCAACGATGATGTCCTGACCCGCGTCGCTAAAAGCTATCAGTTTTGCCTCACGACCCAGGAGGGGATCAATCCATTCGATGCCTTCAAGTCCAAGCGCAACCTGCTGCGCGTGGATCCGGCGACTAAATCCTTCAAGGAACTCAGGCGCCTTATTGACGAAACCGAGCGCACGGGAGGCTGGCTGGTTCTCTACTATCACTCAATCGGACCCGGGCACTCGGGCGATGCTTATTGGGTGAGTTCCAATACTTTTGGCAGAACACTGAAATACCTTAGCGAGAAAAACATCAAGGTGATCCCCATCGAGCTGGCGCCCTGACCGCATCAGGATAAAGGCCTACTGACGAGCCGGTGAAATTACCTGCGATACAACAACATGAAGAGGGTTTCGAAATATGAAATAGCGCTCCCCCGCGAGGGGAAGATGCTGGTCGAGGCCTCGATTTTTGCATCCGACAGAATCAGGCTCGAGGAGACGGCGGTCCGCCAGCTCGCTGACGGCGCTTCGATCCCCACCGTCAACCGCGCCCTGGCCACGCCGGACATCCACCAGGGCTACGGCGTGCCGATCGGCAGCGTGCTCGGCATGGAAGAGGTTGTCGTGCCGGCGGCTGTCGGGTTCGACATCAACTGCGGCATGCGCGTCCTCACGACCAGTCTGCGGGCGACAGACTCCGGGCTTCGCCAACTTGCCACCTCGACTCGCCGAGACATTCCACTGGGCGAGGGCAAGTCAAACATCACAATGGCGAGGAAAGACCTCGAGAAGGTGCTGGCGCGGGGAGTCAGCGGCCTGCTCGATGTCAAGCACACGGGCCACAAAGTCTGGGACAGCTGGAACAGCGATGAGGAAAGATCGAACATTTTCCGCATCGAAGACGGCGGCTCCCTCGACGGCGAACCGGGCGCAGTCAGCGAGATTGCTTTCAGGCGCGGCGCCAACCAGCTGGGCACCCTGGGCGGCGGCAATCATTTCGTCGAGTTCCAGATCGTCGAGGAGGTGTTCGAGCCCTCGATCGCTGCGCGCTTCGGGCTTTTCCAGAACCAGCTTGTGGTGATGATCCACTCCGGCTCCCGCGGGCTCGGCCACCAGGTAGGCGGGGACTACATGAAGCTGGCTACCAAACTTACCGGCGGCAGGAGCCAGGTCCCCTATCTTGGGCTCGACACCAAGGAAGGGCGCCGCTATCTAGGCGCCATGCGCGCGGCCGCCAATTTCGCCTTCGCCAACCGCCACCTGATGGGCCTGCTCGTCGCCCGAAACATACGCTATTTCTACCCGGACGCCTCGATCCAACTCCTCTATGATGTTCCGCACAACATCGCCAAGTTCGAGCGCCACTCCAGCAAAATGCTCCTGATACACCGCAAGGGGGCAACCAGGGCATTCGGCCCAAGGCGGATGGCTGGCACAAGCTATGCCGATACGGGGCAGCCGGTGCTCATCCCCGGGTCCATGGGCACGAGCAGCTACGTTCTCGCGGGAGTCGACGACAACAGCCGCAGCCTCGACAGCGTCAACCACGGCGCCGGCCGCGCGATGAGCCGCACGCAGGCGGGCGGCAAGTGGCGCAAAGGCAAGATGATAAAGCCGCCGGCGGTAAGCGACGAGGACTTTGAGCGAGCGATGGAAGGCGTCGTGCTCATTGCAGAGAGCATGCGTGGCATTAAGGAAGAAGCCCCGCAGGCATATAAGGACATCGACCTGGTGATGGAGACCGTCCTCGGAGCACGCCTGGCCAAGGCGGTTGCGCGTATGCGGCCGCTCGCGGTCCTCAAAGGCTAGTATACACTTCTGTATACTTAGTAGCCTTTCTACTATAGTTAGTTTAAGTATAATGAGGAATATAGTTTATTATATTCTATAATATCCTTACAGATGCAGGTATAGATCACCTCAACCGCTCACCGAACCCAGGAGTATTCACCGGCTTTATAGTCAAGTGAAACTAATTCAGCCTAAAAATCGTCATATCTATCGACAAGTGAGGGGGTATTCAAATGAAAGAGATTTTCCTCAGCGAGATCCGCGGCTCGTTTTCCAGCAACAGGCTGCTGGTCGCGTTTTTGCTGATACTCATTGCCTTTTTAATCAGCATGGGAATGATGAACCAGGAATATGAGCGGAGGCTGCATAATTACCACATGAGCCTATCGCTCCCTGCGAAGGAACTGTTCTGGAACAAGATTTTTTTCTGGAGATTAGAAGATGGTGGCTTCAACAGCAGCGACAACGGCACTATGCCGCTGGCAAAGATCAAGAATCCCGATCCTTTAATCTTCTTTGCCCGCGGCTTCGACACCGAGATGCGCCAGGGCATTGATTTCATGTCGTCATTTCCCATCATCGACATCAACAAGCAGCCCGAGCAGGATAAGAATCTTCTCCACCTGATTTTCCCCGCGCCGGACTTACTGTTCATGGCGAAAGTGCTCGTCAGCCTTCTGGCCATGTTATTTGCCTTCGACATCATCTGCGGAGAGCGAGAAAAGGGGACGCTGAAGTTGATGATGGTCGCCGGGGCCTCGCGAGGTTCGATATTCACCGGCAAGTACCTCGGAGGCCTAGTCTCGATCTGGATCGCCTTTACAGGCGCTTTCATCATCTATCTCCTCGCGCTCAGCTTCCTCACCCCTGTAAACCTCAACGGCGGGGCGGCGCCCAGGATAGCATTGATCTATCTCGTGGCATTGCTCCATATTGCTGTCTTCTTCAGCTTTGGTGCGGTTATCTCGGCGTTCTCACGCAGTTCGCCCTCATCGCTCGTGATGACTCTGTTCATCTGGATAATCGTGGTTTTTGTGATGCCCGGCCTCGCATCGCTGGTAGCCCAGCAGTTTGCGCCGGTGGAGAGCGAAGATACTCTTGCGCAGATGAAATTCAGAAAAGCGCGAGATATGGAAAGGGAATATTCCGAAGCTAATCCCGGATCCGACAACAGTTACACGGGCGCATACGGTGTGCGGCACGACGAGATCAGGCCGCAGATCGTCGCCGAACTTCAGAAGATCGAAGACGAGCACCAAAGAAAGAAAGATCTCCAGATAGCTCTGACTTCGAACCTGGCCAGGGTCTCCCCCATCGGTTCGCTCTCCCACCTCTGCACCTCTCTCAGCCGCACAGGCATCAACGACGTGCATCGCTACAGGGAAGACCTCATCAACCTGCGCACCAGTCTTGAAACGCAGTTCTCCGAGGCGATACGTAATCCCGAATTCATGGTGCTGTGGGGAAGGGGAGGCTGGGACATACCGGAGGAAGTCAGGGTAATAGCAGAACCGTTATTTGATATGAACCGTACAATGGAATTCAGCGAACCGACCCTTGAGGAGACACTCGGTGCGATCTGGTACGACTTCGGCCAACTCGCGTTCTTGGCGATCGTAGCCTCAGCGCTCGCATTCACCCGCTTCATCTTTTACGACGCCCGATAGGAGGGAGCGATGATAACAAGGATTGCTTTCAAGGAGCTTCTAACATCGCTGCTGACGCTCAGGTTCATCATCATCGTGTTGGTTTGCTGCCTGTTGGTGCCCATCAGTGTTACCGTTCTCTCAAACGATTATCTGGCGGAGAAGGGCGATTACGAGAGCCGCATGGAGATAGAAGCGGCTCGCGAGGGCGGCCGCGCGCAACGTGTCGACGTCTTCCGCCCCGTCCCGCAGCTCATGGCGCTGTTCCGCGGTGTCAGCGTCAACTCGGTGAACGGCATTCAGCTCAACGACGATCCTTGGAACGAGCACCTTAGTTCCGCGATCCAAAGTCCCACCGAGGCGGTGTTCCCCACCGTCGACCTGACATTTATCATCGGTTTCGTGCTCAGCGCGCTTGCGGTGATTTTAGCCTTTGACAGCCTCAGCGGCGAGAAGGCCGCCGCCACGCTGCGGTTGCTGATGGCCAACGGCGTGCCGCGCAGCAGCGTCGTCATCGGCAAATGGATCGGGCTGACAATAACTCTCCTGATACCTTTCCTGCTGGGCATGGTGATCAGCCTGATGATTTTCATTCTGATCACCGGCGCAGGATTCAGTTCAGGCACGTGGCTTGCCCTCGGGCTTTGCCTCTTCACGGCGATGCTATTCCTCTCGGTCTTCGTTTTGTTGGGGATCGCGGTCTCCGCATTCACCGCTACCCCGGCCCAATCGATCTTCCTCGGGCTCGGCGTCTGGGGGCTGCTCACAATCCTGCTGCCGCAGATCGCTGTGGCGGCTGCGGACAGCCTCGCTCCCGTGCCCTCGATCAAGGAGGTCGAGAAGAACATCCGGATGGCGACCAACGAGTATCACCAGGAGACCCGGGAAACGAATCTTGCGATGGTGGAGCGCGCCTTGGTTGAGGAATGGGAATACAGTCAGGTTCGGCAGGCGCGGCGCAACCACGAATACCCGCGCGAGACGAGCCACCGTCATAAAGTCGTGGAGATAGAGCGCGATTACTGGCGCAAAGTGCACCAGCAGGAGCAACTCGGGCGCGCGCTGGCGATGATCTCACCGTTCGGAAGCCTCAATCAGTCTCTCATCACGCTCGCGGGCACCGGCCCGGAGGGCCAGTGGCACTTCATTGAGCAGGCTTACGACTACGGTGTCTGGTACTTCGACGAGCTCGTTTCCGATCCAAACAGACCGCCAACGGAAGATGTCATCGCGACGATGGCGCCGTTCGAATACCAGCCGCAACCTTTCTCGGAGAAACTGGAGGTTTCGACGATGCCGCTCGCGGCGCTTGTGCTTATGAATCTGCTCCTCGTCATTGTCTCTGTGATAGCTTTCAATCGCTACGACGTCCGCTGAGCTTGTTTACGGCTCTCAGTGGCGAAACCGTACAGGACGCTCGAGGTTGACGCCCGGCGTACTCATCCATAATATGGGCTGAAACCTGAGAATAATCATCCGATGCCGCTCCTGCGAAACCTCACCCGGTCCGTGAGCGTCTGAATTATGTGTGGAACCGGGGCTGTTTGATAAATCCTGAAGCCTTTAGAGCGCTGGGAGGCTCGAACAACTATGGAAACCTGGAGACTGCGTGACATACTAATCGGGATTGTGCTGCTGCTGGTCGGCGGGGCTACGCTGCTTCACACTCTCGGGGTGATAACGCTCGATGAGGAAACCGCCGTCTGGGCGACGATCTGGGTGCTTGCCGGTCTGGGTGTGATAGGCTTGTTCGCTTATCTGTTCCAGTCCGAAAAAGTCTGGTTGATGATTATCGCCTTCTGCCTGTTCTTCCTGGCGGCGACCATCTATATCAGCTATTTCACCAACGACAACGACCTGGTCGGTGTGGCCCTCCTTCTAGTAACCGCGCTTGCGTTCCTGATGGTATTTTTCCGCGACGTGCGCCAGTGGTGGGCCCTGGTGGTTACCTGGACCAGCCTGGGCCTCGCGGCAATTGTCTT